>NZ_JAMXEX010000004.1:77440-377440 GCF_025370775.1 Ancylothrix sp. D3o
ACCGAAGCTAAAGCAGAAGAACCGGCTGAAGTTATTTCTGTTGAGCCTGAGACAACCGAAGCTAAAGCAGAAGAACCGGCTGAAGTTATTTCTGTTGAACCCGATACAACCGAAGCTAAAGCAGAAGAACCGGCTGAAGTTATTTCTGTTGAGCCTGAGACAACCGAAGCTAAAGCAGAAGAACCTGCTGAAGTTATTTCTGTTGAACCCGATACAACCGAAGCTAAAGCAGAAGAACCGGCTGAAGTTGTGCCGGTGGAAACGAAAGCAGAAGAACCCGCAGAAGCAAAATCAATAGAAGCAACAGCTTCAGAATTGCCAGCAGAAGTAGTAGAAGTGGGAGAGGCTGTTTCCGAAAACGTGCCGGTGGAAGCCACGCCGAAAAGCACAAAGACATCGGCCAAAAGCAAAGGCATTCAACCGAGCAAAACCACCAAAAAGTCTACAAAAACAACAACTACCAAAAAAACACGCAAATCTAAATAATGAAGAGTTAGGAGGACGTAAAAGCCAGACATTTCTGCAAACAGAATAATCATTTAACTAGGGCGATGCTTCGTTGCAGCTAACAGGATAAGGAGTCAGGCACTTTTGACAAGTGAGCTTAACTTTTTGATTGTGAAATGTTGTGTGATGCTCGTCCTTACTTTTTTAAAAAGAGTAATGATCTGTTGTAATTATTCACTTCATTATTGAATAAGTTTTTATTTTTTTCCTTACTTTGCCAAACTTTGCCAGCTTCCAATAACCGCAGACTTTTGACTAATGACGATTTCCATAAACTAACTGACAATAGAATCTTGACAATTAAACTTTGATAAATAGCTTTTAACCATATCGTTCAGTAATTACTAAACGTTTAAAATGTGATATCCTAAAAGAAACCACTGAGAGCTAAAAAAGGCAAGCGTGGAAAAAGAGGAGCGGGAATTTGAAGAAAAGCGGTTTATTGAAGAAGTCGGCGTGCTGTTCGAGCTAATGGGGCTGCCGAGGATGGCCGGCAGGATTTTAGGATGGCTGCTGATTTCTAACCCGCCGCATCAATCAACCGGCCAACTAGCCGAAGTTTTGCAAGCCAGCAAAGGGTCTATTAGCACAATGACAAGACTGTTGATCCAAGGTGGATTAGTAGAGCGAGTCAGCTTACCGGGCGACCGGCGGGATTTTTTTTGCATAAAATTGGGTGCGTGGCCGGCACTTCTTAAACAAAGAATGGGCCAAATTACAGCAATTCGGGAACTTGCAGGAAGGGGGCTAAAAATCTTAGAAAATCAAGAACCAGAACGGCGGACACGGTTGCAAGAAATGCACGACTTTCACAGATTTTTTGAGCGACAATTTCCCTTGCTGATTGAGCGGTGG
The DNA here is from genome assembly GCF_025370775.1 of Ancylothrix sp. D3o. NCBI lineage: Bacteria > Bacillati > Cyanobacteriota > Cyanophyceae > Oscillatoriales > Microcoleaceae > Ancylothrix > Ancylothrix sp. D3o. Next base: position 78,803 of record NZ_JAMXEX010000004.1, read on the forward strand.
GAAACAGAACAAAAACACGATATCAGCCATTAAAGATAAATAGGCTCGATAAAAGTTTAACTTTGATTGCCCTAAAAAATCACCCAATCAGGTCAGTCTTTTGCATGATGTTGCAGGGATTGAGGAGATTGTAGTGTATAGAGGAGTAGGAGAGGATGGATGATTGGCAGCAGGAAGAATTTAATTTTGACAAAGGAATATTTATATTTGGTTACAATAAAATTAAATCAAGGGAACGGCGTTGAAAGTCAAACTTTTTTTATTAGAAGTTGATGGATATCCAATCCCCAAAAAACCATAGCCGCCTCCTATCTAGTAAACAAGTTTGAAGGCAAAAAATATCAAACTTGCTGCGGCCAAAAAATCTACCAAAAGATCCCGGCTTTTGTCCTCCAAGCAACTCAAAAAATCGATATGCAACTCAAAACATCCCCTGAAAAATCATCATCCCCAGAACAGCCGCAACAGCCACCGGCAAAGGGGACAATTAAGCTAAAAGAAAAGAAAAAAATCAATCCCTGGCTGTTGGGACTGGTGGCGGCGGGAATCGTGGGGACAGGCGGGGCCGGTTTGGTGGCGGTGAAAAATACTGCTCCTAAAGCGGATATTACAACCCTAACGGTGCCGGTGGAAGCCAAACAGGTTACGGTGAGGATCAGCGCCTCTGGAAGCGTGCAGCCGGTGCAGCGAGTCAACTTGAGTCCAAAAAACTCAGGCCGGTTGGAGGAATTGTATGTGGAACAAGGCGACCGTGTGCAAGCTGGCCAAGTGATTGCCAAAATGGAAAGTGCGGATATAGAAGCGCAACTTTTGCAAGCGCAAGCAAGGCTGGAAAGCGCCAAAGCCAGACTAGCTAAACAACTAGCCGGCAACCGCAGAGAAGATATTACTCAAGCGCAGGCGCGGCTGGATCAAGCTCAAGCGAGTTTAGAACAAGTGCAGGCCGGCAGCCGCACTGAAGAAATTGCCGAAGCGCAAGCCGCTGTTACGAGGGCACAAGCGCAGGTAGACGAAGCCAGATCGCGGTTAAATTTGGCATCAAATAACGTCAGACGGACAAGACCTTTGGTTGCAGAAGGAGCACTGGCCGGTCAAGAATTAGATAGAACAATTGATGAACAAACAAGAGCTCAAGCAAGTTTAGAACAATTGCAGGCCGGTGTAGAAGAAGCGCGACGCCGGTTAGAAAAAGTGCAAAACGGTTCGCGTCCTGAAGAACTTGCTAAAGCCCAGGCAACTGTTGCCGAAGCCCAAAGCAATTTAGATGAATTGCAAAACGGCTCTCGACCCGAAGAAATTGCCCAAGCAAAAGCAGAAGTTGCAGAAGCCGAGGCGCAAGTACGATACTATGAAGTGCAACTAGAGGATACAAAAGTTCGCGCAGCTTTTGCGGGAATTATTACTCAAAGATATGCCATAGAAGGGTCATTTGTGACACCGGCCACTTCCGCGTCGGATGCGTCTTCGGCAACCTCAACTTCAATCGTGGCGCTGGCGAAAGATTTGGAAGTTTTGGCAAAAGTACCAGAAGCCGATATTAGCCAAATTAAAGCCGGTCAAACAGTAGAAATTGTGGCAGATGCGTATCCTGGGGAAGTTTTTAAAGGCAAGGTGAGATTGATTGCCCCAGAAGCGGTGAAAGAGCGGGATGTAACGCTATTTCAAGTGCGGATAGAAATTAACACCGGCAAAGATAAATTGCAATCAGGAATGAATGCCGATTTGCAGTTTTTAGGCGCAGAAATTAATAATGCTATGGTGGTTCCTACGGTTGCCATTGTTACGAATAAAGGGCAAACTGGGGTGTTAATTCCTGATGAGAAAAATCAGCCGAAGTTTCAACCAGTCGTTACGGGCACGACAATAGGCAATCAAATTCAAATTATTGAAGGCGTGCAACCTGGAGAGCGCGTATTTTTGGAATTGCCCGAAGGTAAAAAGTTAGAAGATATCGTAAAAACCACGAAATAAGTAAGCCAATGGATATCATAGAAAGCGTTAAGATGGCCGGCACAACTTTGCTGGCAAATAAACTTCGTAGCAGTTTAACAATGCTGGGGATTATTATTGGTAATGCCTCGGTAATTGCGATGGTGGGAATTGGCGAAGGTGCTCAAAAATTTGTTAGTGATCAGGTGAATTCTTTGGGGCCGAATTTGTTGTTTGTGATTCCGGGGAGTCCAGAAGCACAAAGCCGGCCGGTTTATCCGCCGCAAAATTTAGTTTTAGCTGATGCCGAGGCAATAGCCGAACAAGTGCCCTCGGTGGCTGAAGTTGCACCTTCATTAAATGGCAGTGAAGTGATTAGTTATCGCAACAAAAATGCTTCTGCTTCTGTGGTAGGAACAACGCCGGCATTTTTGACAGTGCGGAGTTTTGATGTGGCGAAAGGCCGGTTTTTAAATAATTTGGATCTGCAAAGACAAGAAAATGTGGTGGCGTTGGGGTCAGAATTGGCAGATAAATTATTTGAAGGTAAAGATCCTCTTGGAGAGTATATTCGGGTTAAAAATACCAGCTTTCAAGTGATTGGAGTGATGCAGCCAAAAGGTTCTAGTTTTGGCGACAATCAGGATATGAATGTTTATGTGCCGCTGACAACAATGGCTAACAGAATTGTGGGGCGGACTTCTCCTTATGGACTTCAGGTAACGTTTATTTCTGTGTCTGTGAAGGAAGGAGAAAGCATGAATAAGGCACAGTTTCAAATTGAAAATTTACTGAGGTTACGTCATAAAATTGTCGATGAGGATGATTTTACGGTTCGCAATCAAAAGGATTTGTTGAATATTTTGGGGAATATTACCGGCGCTTTGACGTTACTTTTGGCGGCGACGGCGGCGATTTCTTTGTTTGTGGGGGGGATTGGCATTATGAATATTATGCTGGTTTCTGTCACGGAACGTACTAAAGAAATTGGCTTGCGTAAGGCAATTGGTGCTTCGCCGCAGGATATTTTAATTCAGTTTATGATCGAGGCGGTGATTTTGTCTGCTGCTGGCGGTTTAATTGGTACATTGATCGGCGTTGGAGGAATTGTTTTAGTTGGGGCTGTGACGCCTTTGAAGGGGGGAATTTCTTTAACGGCGATTGTATTTGCAACGGGTATTTCTGGCGGAATTGGCTTGTTTTTTGGGGTGGTTCCTGCCCGTCAAGCTGCTAAACTTGACCCGATTGTTGCTCTCCGAAGTGCGTAAAAAGCGCGCAATAATTGAATACCAATTATCAATATTTATCAGTTGGGTTAAAATTTATCAGCGTTATTTGTTGGTAGCCAAAGGTGAGCAAGTGTCGGTTTTTGTTAATTCATGTTACCAACAGAAAAACTCGATAAACCTGCCCTAAAAATGTTGGATAATTTTTAGTACGGTGGGGGGACAGCCGGGTTAATAAATTTAGAATTAGCCCTCACAAAACACTGCCCCCCTTTAATCACAACTCTCAGCCAAGGTTTACCGGCCTTATCTTTTTGAATAACAATCACTTCATCCGAACCGCCACGCCCAAAACTCCCCGCTTGAAGAACATCATTTTTAGCAAATTGGCGGATAATTTTATTATTAGTGCCAGGGGCGTTACGACAATTTAAACCAACAGTCATAACTCGCCAATATCGGTGCTCTCCCCGCGCTCCTTGTACCGGCTTCCCATCGTGAGTAATTTTTTGGATTGATTGATAATCTCCCCTTTGATCAGGAATTGGCAACTGCGTATTTTCAAAAGGCACAGGCGTACTAGAAATTAAAAAAGCAACACTCACAGGAAAAATAGAAGAAAACATAATTTAAAATCTCTGCTCACGCTTAAATTGTCACTCAGCCCTAGCCAAGGTTATAATCAACTCAGATTTAGCCTTTACTTAAGCTTTTTCTATTATTCTCTCAAAACTTTTGGGAATCCGCCAAACTTTTACTATGTACTCTCAAAATTCAACGTCTCTCAGCCAGGAAAAAACAACGAATGTAGCAACCACAAAAAAAATTATTGTCCAGCTTGAAAATGTCTCTAAAGTTTATGGTATGGGCAATACAGAAGTGCGGGCGCTCAATGGTGTTAGCCTGACAATTGAAGAGGGCGAATATTGCTCAATTATGGGTGCCTCTGGTTCTGGAAAATCTTCAGCTATGAATATTATCGGCTGTCTTGACCGGCCCACCACCGGACGTTACTATTTAGATGAGTTAGATGTAGCGGCATTGCCAGAATCAGATTTAGCTACTATTCGTAATATCAAGCTAGGATTTGTTTTCCAGCAATTTCATTTATTAGCGCAATTAACAGCCCTAGAAAATGTTATGTTGCCAATGGTATATGCCGGAATTCCCAATAAAGAACGCAAAGAGCGTGCTAGGGAAGCATTGATTCGGGTAGGCTTAGAAAATCGTTTAAATAATAAGCCAAATCAACTTTCAGGAGGACAACAACAACGGGTAGCAATTGCCCGTGCAATTGTCAATCAGCCGGTTGTATTATTAGCAGATGAACCCACAGGAGCCCTAGACTCCAAAACCACCCAAGAAGTCATTGATATTTTTTCCGAATTAAACGCCAGCGGAATTACAATTGTTATGGTGACGCATGAACCAGATGTTGCTCGCTGTACGCGCCGGGTGGTATGGTTTAAAGATGGTGAAATTGTCCACTCACATTTAAAACCAGAAGAATTAGGTCATGCGATTTTTTAAAAAAGTAGGGTGGGCTTTTAGCCCACAGAAACCCAATTACGAAACAGATAAACCTATTTTTGCCTCCGTAGCAACCTGCTCAACATCATCCTTTGCCAAAATTTCCAAAGCCCCAACAGCCTCACTACCGCCCAAACGATGCAAAGCCTGAGCAAGACGGTGACGAAACTGCCAATCAGGATGATTAACAAACCCAACAAGCAAAGGTGTAGCCCGCGAATCACCCAACTCACCCAAAGAACTAATCGCCGCCATTTTTAACAAATCCTCCTTGGAATTCAAAGCATTTGTTAACAAATCAAAAGCCCGAACATTCCCCAACTCACCCAACGCCGCCACAATACTAAAACGAACCAACCATTCCCCAGAACTTTCATAAACCTGAGCGAGATCATCAAAAGCATCTTGTAAATGCAAACCAGCCAAAGAATCAGCAGCAGCAGCTTGCACATCAGGCTCAGGATCATTCAACAAACGATCTCGCAACAAATCATAAGCAAGCTGTAAATCTTGATTTCCCAAAGAAGCCAACTGACTAACCGCAGCATAACGCACACGAGCATTTTGATCAGCCGCCGCAACTTGAGCCAACTCAAAAGCAACAGGCGGATCAAGTTGACGAAACAAATTAACTGATTTCAGGCGTTCGCCCAAATCCTCCGAACTTAAAAGCTCTCTAACAGACTCAGGAGTGATACTCATTTTATTGTTAATTCCTAACCAAAATTTGCTAATTGATCATTGAAAAACAACCCTACTCTTCAGCAGCAGCCATTGCTCTTACCACATCACCCCGCGTAATAATCCCTACCAATTTACCCGCAGAATCTTGAACCAAAAGCCGGTGAATTTGGCGTTCGTGTAACAAGCGAGCCGCATCAGACAAAGATTTATCGGGGGAAATAGAAATGGGATTTTTACTCATCACCTCCCCCACCGTTTGGCCTAAAGCCTTGTGAAGTTCCTCTTCATAACGGGCTGGATTTTCTAAATAAATCACACTATCGAGCAACATAATATAAGCTGGTGGAGTCGCTCCCGTAGCCCGCCACATCAAATCACCCTCGGAAATCACCCCTACCACTTTGCCAGACTCATCAACCACCGGCAAACCACTAATTCGCCGCTCTGCTAAAATCTGAATTGCTTCTTGGAGAGGAGTCTCAGGCCGCACCACAATCGGGTTAGGCTGCATAACTTCGGCCACAGTTTTAGGCATAAACAAGTTTGTAACATTAAAAACAATCTAGCTAATTTTAAAACGAAATTTGAACAGGACAAAGGCAAAAAACCGGGTTTCTTAAATAAAGCGGGGTTTTTGCCCCTCGGTGCGTTGGTCAAGATTGAAATTAAAAATTACCCCCTCAATAGTCAGCCTCAGCACATATCATTATTTGTCACAGACGTTAATATCAAATATGTAAAGAATTCTTACAAAATCGGGGAGCAATGGCACAGACACAGCCACAAGAACAGCCACAAAAACAGCCACAAGAACAGCCACAAGAACGCTGTGTAATGGTTTGTCAGCACACATCCTGCCAAAGAAACGGCTCCGCAGAAGTCCTCAAACAATTTCAAAACCAAAACATCCCCGGAGTTACAATCACCGCCAGCGGCTGTATGGGACAATGCAGTACCGGGCCAACGGTTCGCGTTACCCCGGACGAAATCTGGTATTACCGAGTCCTCCCCCCAGATATTCCCCAAATTGTTCAACAGCATCTCATCGAAGGAGAGCCGGTGCAAAACAAACTACACCCCCGAATACACCAGCGAATTTCCTATTAACAAAAGAACCCCTCCAAACCCGGCCCTATTGTCCTCGCTTGGAGAAAAAATCATCCAGCAAAAGACAAAACCCAAGAGCGAATCAACTCATTAACTTCGCCAGGAACCTCATCATGGGGACAGTGCCCAGCCCGCAAAAAATGCTCGGTAAGTTGGGGATAATAATCCCGAAATAGAGCCGCTCTTTCTCGACTATTCATCCACGGATCAGCCTCCCCCCACAACATCAACAAAGGACACTTTAGCTTAGCCAATAAAACATCTATCTTTTCCCCTTGGGGAGACTTAAAAACTGAGCCAAAAACCTTAAGAGCACCTGGATCACAAGAAGGGCGATAGATATCTTCAACCAATTGATCTGTCACCGCCGATTTATCTAAATAAACCTTTTCTAAGGTTTTGCGAATTACCGATTTTTGGCGAGTGTAATTGAAGAGAAAAAAACTAAACCACTCTTGCAACATTACTGCTTGAATTCCTTGTTTAAAAAATTTTCGCGCTGGGTTAGGTTCGGGGGCCGGTTTTGTAGAAGTAAAGGGGCCGGCACTATTGAGCAAAACTAAACCAGTAGCAGATTCCGGTCGCTGTGCAGCCACACATAAAGAAACATAACCTCCTAATGAATTGCCGGCCAAGACAACAGGTTTTTGGATGATTTGAGTAATAAAATCATGTAATTGGTCGCGCCACAAATCACCGCTATATTGCCAATCTGGTTTTGCGGAACGTCCAAAACCCAGCAAGTCGATGGCCCATACATCAAACTGGTCAGCCAAACCGGCTAAATTTTTCCGCCAGTGGTCGGTGGATGCGCCAAAACCGTGTACAAGCAGCAAAGGAGGCAGGGGGCTCGAAGTGTTGCCGGTGTGGACATAATAGATAGACTGTCCTCGCCATTTCCAATATTCTCCGGGGATAGTGGGTGCGGTAAGGGTTGCTTGCATGGTTAAAAGGCAATAATTTTACTGAAGTTTTGTAAACAATTATAAAGCTTTTTTAACTCTACAGGCCGGCGGTGTTTCTCGGTTTCCCAGCGACAGCCCCCTAGAGAGAAACCTTAAAAGCAAAGAATGAGATAAAATTTCCAGATATATTTTGTCCAACCACCGACCTGCGAAAGTTTGAGGAGTTTCGCTATGCAACCAATCCCTGCACATCAAAGCAAATTTGATCGTTCCAGCAACTATGAAGTGTAGCAATAATCAAAGATGGCACAGCAGAAAACTTTCGACCTTGCAAAACTTGGCAACCCGCAGGCCATTAAAGTTTTAATGAATCAATCTCTACAACCGAAAGGTATTACGGTTAAAGTAGGGCTCAAAAATAACTGCTTGATGGTAATCGCCGAATCGCAAACACCGCCGGATCAGTCGTTTTTGGTAAATTTTATTCGCCAGGGCGTGGGAAGTTTAAAACCCGCTTCTGTGGAGCGGGTGGTGGTGCAAGCACATACGGCTGGCAGTTCCACACCGGCCTGGCGCACCAGCTTTGACCTAAATGCCAAAGTGCCGGCATCAAAAACTCCACCACCCGTACCGACTCAGGCAAAAAAATCGCCAAAAAACCTCGATAAGCCCGTCGAATCCCAACCGTTGAATCCCTTCCTTAAAGGAACTTTATTAGCCTTAAAATTCCTTGCCTACGCGGTTATTTTTGCGGTTTTAGTGTGGTTGGGATTTATTATCAAAATGGGGGCTTTGTTGATTGCTGAATCGCGGATTTACAATATTTCAATTCTTGGCGATATTTTGCAAGGTATTCAAGTTGTTGAAGTTTTGAATGTTTTAGTTTTTGCAATTCTCGGCATGGGTTTGGGAGTGGCTGCCGGTTTATTGCCAAAAAAATCAGGAATTTATGCAGGGGCAATTTTGGTAATTCTGAGTTTGCCAGTGCTGGTGGTTTTATCAGATGTTGTCAAATACAATGACTGGGTAAATCAAGTGGCTGATGTGGAAAGGGTTACTTATCCGCAAGCCGAAAAAATTACCAGTTCTTTTTTACAAAGTCGGGTAGGAAGTCCTGGTTTTTTGGGGTTTTATCTTCACACGGCGTCTTATCCGGTGCTGCCGGTTAAACAAGTTGAAATGAAAGAAATCCGCAATCCTAATTTGAGGGTAGCTTCAAGATTTAGCAATTTTTCAAAAATTGAACCCCAAAAAATTGCTGCTTTGTTTTCAATTTCTGGCTGGGGAATTCGTCTGTTTTATTTTTTGGTGGCGGTGATGACAGTGATTTATCATTTTCAAGAAGGCTTAAAAGTTGTGAAAATTTTTCCCAAAGGTGATTAGAAATTGGCGGTTAGCGAAGGAAAAAAACAAAAACAAAAAAAAGGTAAAAGGCGGATATCCTTTTACCTGGAAAGTTTTAAAAGTTTTAGTTGCTAGGGTTTGTAATCGGCTATCGAAACATACTGCTAACAGAACTGTCTTCGTGAACCCGCCAAATTGTCTCACCCAGTACGTTTGCAACCGAAAGCAAAGTTAATTGCTTAAAGCGTCTGTCTTCTGGCACCGGAATGGTATTAGTGACAATGACTTCTTCAAATACACCACTAGAAAGCCGTTCAATGGCTGGTGGTGAAAATACTGCATGAGTGGCGCAAGCATACACTTGACGCGCACCTTCTCGGCGCAACAGACGCGCACCTTCTGCCATTGTGCCGGCGGTATCAATCATGTCATCAACTAAAACAGCGGTTTTACCCTTGACATCGCCAATGACATTGAATACTTCCGCCACATTATGAGCTTGGCGGCGCTTATCAATAATGGCCAAAGGCGCATCATTTAACTTTTTGGCAAAGGCTCTGGCTCTTGCCACACCGCCTACATCTGGCGAAACCACCACAAGATCGGGCAGGCGCTTGCTGGCGAGATATTCCAACAAAACCGGCGAACCGTACACATGATCGAAAGGAATATCAAAATAACCTTGAATTTGCGCTGAGTGCAAATCCATTGCCAAAATACGATTGGCTCCAGCTTCGGTGATTAAGTTGGCCACCAGCTTGGCGGTAATTGATTCTCGTCCGGCTGTTTTGCGATCCGCTCTGGCATAACCATAGTAGGGGATCACTGCCGTAATTTGCCTTGCCGATGCCCGCCGGCAGGCATCGATCATAATCAACAACTCCATGAGGTTGTCATTGACGGGGTGGCAAGATGGCTGGATTAGATAAACATCACATCCGCGAATAGATTCTTGTATTTGTATGTAGAGTTCTCCATCCGCAAACCGTTTGCGTACCATTGGCCCTAAGTCTATTCCCAGGTAGCGTGACACTTCCTGAGCAAGGGGAAGATTAGCGGACCCAGAGAACAGTCGCAGCCGGCTATGGTCAGCAGGTGCCGGTGTAGCTGACTGAAGAGTTAAAGTAGCAGAATGGATCACAGCAGACCCTCGCAGCACGTTCTTTCATCGCAATATTATCATTTCTGCTTCAAAATATTGATGATGATTTCACGGATCTTTTCTAAAAATGCCGAGCAGGAGTTTAACAAACTTCAAAAACCTTGAGTTAACGTTTACTTTTGCCAAGAAAATTTTGGTTGGCCCTTCTCTGAAAATATTTTCTGGTTTTTTTGAACCGGCTGGCTTCTACATCTGGTCGGAAGCTTGTAAAGAGTCGCTCTGCCGGTGTTTCGACCGGCCCACACTCAGCCATCGCTCCACCGTTCTCGCACAAAAGAGCATAATTTGGTAAATCTAAAAAAATCCTTTTAAAATGAGAAAATAATGCAAATTAAGCTAACGCAGTTTTTTCTCAACAACACAAACAAACGCACTTCCCATGAGCAGCCTCAAAGAAAAAATCGGCGAAGACATCAAAGCCGCAATGAAAGCAAAAGATAAAATTCGCCTCGAAACAGTCCGCAGCATCAAAAAAGTGATCCTTGAAAAAGAAACCTCCGTCCGTCCGGCAGGCAAAGCCGAACTCACCGAAGAAGAAGAACTGGAAGTTTTGATCCAGCTTGCCAAACAGCGCCGCGATTCTATTGAACAATACCGCCAAGCTAAACGGGACGACTTAGCCGACACGGAAGCGCAAGAATTGGCCATTATTGAAGAATACCTGCCCAAACAACTCTCGGATCAGGAAGTTGCGGCTGTGATCGAGGAAATTATTGCCAAAGTCGGGGCGACTACTGCAAAAGATATGGGCAAAGTTATGGGCGCGGCTATGCAGCAGCTAAAAGGCAAAGCCGATGGCAAAAAAGTCCAAGAACTCGTTAAAGCCAAACTTGGCGCGTAAACTTTGGCCATAGTGAAAGGTGGGCAGAGCCCACCCTACCACATTAAATCAGTTTGATGGCTCGGAAACCAAACATTAGACCGGCAGCGAGAACCACAGCACCGCCGAAGAACAGAGCGTAACTTAAAACCGCTGGAACAGACATTTACAAATCTCCATAAAAACTCATAACACTATTGAAACATGGACTGGGTTACAATACAGCCGGTGTGCGTTTATTTAAAAACTTGGCAAAATTAGACCATTGGAAAAATCAACGCTACAGATCGCCCTAAAATCTTGAAAATCTAAAATCTAAAATCTAAAACCTTTTTATGGCTTCTACAATTTGTGTCAATTTACCGCAAAATGCTTATGAAATCGTGATTGCATCGGGTAGCTTAGATGAACTGGGCACGCGAATGCAATCTCTTAAATGTGGCAAAAAAGTTTTACTTGTTTCCAACCCTGTTATTTTTGAACATTATGGAAATCGTGCATTAGCTTCTTTGACGGCGGCGGGGTTTGATGTCAGAAGTTGTATTTTACCGGCAGGAGAAGAATACAAAACTCCCCAAACATTGCAAACTATTTATGATGCGGCTTTAGAACACCGGCTTGAAAGATCCTCGACAATGGTAGCCCTCGGCGGCGGTGTAATTGGCGATATGACTGGGTTTGCGGCGGCGACTTGGCTACGCGGGATTGGAGTTGTACAAGTTCCGACAACTTTATTAGCAATGGTTGATGCGTCTATTGGCGGCAAAACCGGCGTCAATCATCCCAAAGGAAAAAATTTAATTGGGGCTTTTCATCAGCCTAAATTAGTATTTATTGATTCCGAGGTTCTCAAAACTTTGCCGGTTAGAGAATTTCGGGCCGGTATGGCAGAAGTTATTAAATATGGTGTGATTTGGGATAAGCCGCTTTTTGAAGCTTTAGAAGCAAGTCCCCGTCTTGATGAAATTGATGTTATTTCTCCAGAATTAATTGAAAAAATTATCACGGCTTCTTGCCAAAGTAAGGCAGATGTGGTAAGCAAAGATGAAAAAGAATCAGGTTTAAGAGCAATTTTAAATTACGGTCATACGATTGGTCATGCGGTGGAAAGTTTAACCGGCTACACTGTTGTGAATCATGGTGAAGCGGTGGCAATTGGCATGGTGGCGGCTGGAAATTTAGCCGTAGAATTGCAAATGTGGGATGAAGAAAGTAATAATCGGCAATTAGCTTTAATTGAAAAAGCCGGTTTGCCTAGTAAGTTACCGGGGGGTTTGAATTTAGATGAAATTGTCGATAGTTTGCAAACAGATAAAAAGGTAAAGGATGGAAAAGTCCGGTTTATTTTGCCTACTTCTATCGGTGTAGTAACGATTACTGATCAGGTGCCGGCGGAGTTGATTTTTAAGGTTTTAAAAAGTATGTAGCAGTAGGGGCGGGTTCTCGTTAATTTATTGCACCCGGAAGCCTTGATAAACCCGCCCTCTTCGCTTATTATACAGATATAAAGCAGGCAAGATGCCCGCTCCACCAGTGGGGCGGGCATCTTGCCCGCCATTGTGTAAAGCAGCTTATGTTGCCTCAACAGAAGATATCTATTTTGTTAAAAGCTTGGGTTTAGGAATTTTTTTAAGGGTATAAAAATAGCCAGATAATTTAGATTTTTTAGGGAAAAGATAAAATAATGACAAATGTTTATTTTCGGTTTTATGATGAGTTAAATGATTTTTTGCCTCGCTATCAACGTCATGGCGAGATAGCTTATGATTTGGCAAGTAAAGCGGGTATTAAGGATACTATAGAAGCTTTGGGTATTCCCCATACCGAAGTTGATAAAATTGTGGTTAATGGGGAAGAAGTGGATTTGAGTTATATTATTGCCGGTGGAGAAAAGTGCAGTATTTATCCTGCGGTACCCGGAAGCAAAGAATATCCAGAAAAATTTGTGCTGGATGTGCATTTAGGAAAATTGGCAAATTTTTTGCGGATGTTGGGGTTTGATACCCTTTACCGCAATCATGCTGATGATGACGAATTGGCAGAAATTTCCAGTCGGGAAGAACGAATTTTATTGAGCCGTGATCGCGGTTTATTTAAACGCTCAATTGTGGTTTATGGGTATTATGTTCGGGAAACTAACCCCCAAAAGCAGTTAGAAGAAGTCTTGCGGCGGTTTAATTTTATGGATAAAATTCAGCCGTTCCGACTGTGTATAAATTGCAATACTAATTTAGAGCCGGTGGCTAAAGAAAAGGTGATTGATTTAATTCCGCCAAAGGCAAGAGAACGTTATGATACTTTTTCTCGGTGTCCGTCTTGCAGCCAGATTTTTTGGAAGGGAAGCCATTATGAAAAAATGCAAAAATTTATTACTGATTTGGTAGATAAGGAGTTGGGTTAAAGGATTTTATTTAACCCAACGCATCAAACAATTTTCTGGTGTCGCTGTAGCATAAGCTCAGCAAGCAGGTAAAGTGATTTAAGCAACAGCTAACTGCCGGTTCATTTCCGCCACCGGCACCCGACGGCCAACAGCAGCAGCAATGGGACGCAAACTCTCAACTAATTCGGCCATTTCTTCTAAAGAAAGCGCCTGTCTGGCATCAGAAACAGACTTTTCTGGTTCAGGGTGACACTCTACCATAATGCCATCAGCACCGGCAGCCACCGCAGCTTTTGCCAAAGCACTAACTAACTCGCGTTTACCCGCAGCATGAGAAGGATCAACAATCACCGGCAAATGAGTAATTTGTTTAAGCGCCACCACAGCCCCTAAATCAAGTACATTTCTGGTGTAATTATCGAAACTGCGAATACCACGCTCACATAAAATAACCTCTGAGTTGCCATGAGCAAGGATATATTCAGCAGCCATAACGAATTCTTCAATGGTTGCAGCTAAACCCCGTTTCAAAATAACCGGTTTACCGGCACTTCCCACAGCTTTAAGTAAATCGAAATTTTGCATATTGCGGCTGCCAATTTGTAGCATAGCAGCGTGTTCGACAATGCCTTCAATTTGGCCAATGCTCATTACTTCCGTGACAGTGGGGATGTTATGGTGCCGGGTAATAGTCGATAAAATATTTAACCCCGCATCTCCCATGCCTTGGAAAGCGTAAGGGGAGGTGCGGGGTTTGTAGACGCCGCCTCGCAAAACTTGTACTGATGTGTGGGCGAGGTGGTTGGCGACTTGTTCCATTTGGTGTAAGCTTTCTACGGTACAAGGGCCACCAATGATCAATAAATCCTCACCCCCAATGCTGGCAGTTTGGGAGACTTTGAGGATCGTTTGGTGTTCGGCGTGAGTTTTAGCAGCGAGTTTTGCAGTTAACATGACTTTGTTTTTTCCTAAAAAGTAGGGTTTGTTGTTTTGTTGTTGGGGTTGGTTGGTAGGGCTTGGCCTAAAAAAAAACCCAGAACTTTTTACAGTTCCGGGTTCAGGTGTCAAACGACATGAGGCTACCTACCCAGAACTGTGTCTGCGCCAAAAAAAATAAAAGCTAAAAAATCGGGTTTGGGTTGTCATCTGTTTAAGAGTTGGTTGAGAGTGTTTTGGGTAGGCATAAAAAAAACCGCAGCCTTTTGTCTGCGGTTCACTTGGGTTTCCAGCACCATTGAAGGTGTCACGCCAAGTGAACCTGCGTAAACCACCAAAAATAAAATGAATAAGTGCTGTTGGACATTTGCGGTTTTTTTGTTTTTTAAATCCTTTATCTCTTCGACCCTAGCATAAGGTTTTCGGGGTGTCAAGGGGTGGGGAAATTTGTTGATTTTGGGGGGAGCGAGTGAGCCAATTCTTCTAAAAGATTGGGTTCTGGGGTGGTTTGTTGCAATTGATCAAATAAGTCTATTAAGGGATTAGGGATGGGTTTGGGGCGCATGGTTTTGAGGTCTACCCATACCCATAAAGCCTCGGCAGTAACTAAGAGTTGTTCTTCGTTTTGTTTGCGAATTTCATAGCGGCGAATTGCTCGCGGGCCGCGCATTTTTTCGAGCCAAGTAGTTATTAAAAGCGTGTCGCTGGCGCCGGCGGGACGTAGATAATCGATTTCAATGCGCCGCATGACAAAGACTCCGCCCATTTGCTGGTAGCGCTCTAGGGTGAAACCGAGGTGTTCTAAATGTTCGATGGCGGCGTGTTCTAAGTAATGTTGATAAATGGCATTATTAACATGGCCGAGGGTGTCCATTTCGTAGTGACGAACTCGGATTTGGGTAGTGAATTTTTGCATTATTTTTTAAAGGTTTGGGGGCAAAGAAGATGCGGTATATTTAATGAAGTTTAGCATTTTTGGTGAAGATGCTAATTTGTAGGTGTACCGAGCCGGCGGGGGAGAGCATTTTTAACTGTTCCAATTTTGAGGAGATTTTTTTGATGCGGTTTAGGGGTGGCGTTTGGGGGTGAGGTGGAAGAGTTGAGCAAGTTCAATCAATAAGGCGATGGTTGTAGGAGATGCTGAGGCGGATGGCAGATGAGCCGGTATAAAATAAGCTGAGAGTAAAGTATAAGAAGGCTACGGCTAGGGTGTCTCTGCCATAGTAGCGTAATCAAGTTGAGCCGGCCTTTTTATAGATCAGGATGCTTTCACCGGCTACTACACAGACAAGGGCGGGTGGAAAAAAACGTTTTTGTATCTGTAAGGGCATTGTTTTTGTTTTTTTGGGGTATAAAAATCAATTTAGAACCGTAGAATAGTTTTTAAGGGTGAAGAGTTCTACGCCTCAAGGTTTTAAGAAAGGGTGCTTTGACGGCCACCAAGAGCCAAAAGCAGAAAAATTAGCAAAATGAGCGCAAAAGTTAAGCTAGTGACCAGAAATTGTTGGCACGGCTGAAGGGGTGCAGAATACAGGATTTTTCCTAAACAGGGAAATTCTAGCATTTTAGATTTTAGGGGAGAAAAGTCTTTGACTGGAAAGGGTTTGAAGATTTTGCTCTCTATGATCTGTTTTCCGAAATGCTCTGGCAGGAAAGACCGGCAGAGTAACCTTTTTGTTAAATTATGTGTGACAAGCCTCGATCTGCATACCAGGGAAACAGTCGAGTTAAAAATCTCAAGCAACCCCCACCGCTAACTCAGACACAGGAGGAACTATGGCGAAAGCCTTTGATTTTGATGCCATTCTTTATGAATTGTGGCATCACGCCAGCTTAAAAACTGCCCAATTGTTAGGAGCAGATCGCGCCAATATTTTTTTATTAGATGCGCTAAATTATCAGCTTGTCTCAATTTCTCCAAGTTGGCAAAAAGAGGGACATCAAGAAAATTTAAGGGCGGTTGGTGGGGTGTTTGATGAGGTGATAAAGTTGAAAAAGCCTGTGAAGATTGGCTTTGATTTTTATGATGATCCTCGCTCAAAATTGGCTAAAGAAGAAGACGCAAAAACTGGCTATCGAACTTATACGTTATTGGCTGTGCCGGTGTTTAACTCCCAAGGGATAATTTTGGGAATTGTGGAAGTGGTTAATAAGCTTAATAAAAGCGAGTTTTCTGAGTCTTTGTTTCCAAGAATAGACCTAGGGGGTTTTACGAAAGACGATGAAAGTTTATTAACTGAATTCTTGCCGCTGTTGGTGCCGGTTATGGAAAAATCTCTGGGAAATTTTTCTCTGCAAAATAATGTCCTAGGAAAAAACAGCCAACAAGCGGAGATTTTAGCGGAGGAGGGGAGTTTTTCGGAATTGATGGCGACGAGAAAGGGTGAAACGATTATCTTGGGTGGGGAGAAAGCAAGCACTGAAAATAATAAGCTGTTGTTGTTGTTACCGGCCATTAGGAAAATTAGCGAAAGAAGTTTTGATTTTGATGAAACGCTGCAAAGCGTGATGAGAGAAGCGAAAAAATTGGCGAATTCTGACCGTAGTATGGTTTGGATCGTTGACCGCGAAAAAAATGATTTGTGGACAAAAATTTCTCTGGCCGGCACTTTTCAAGAAATTCGCATACCAATGGGCGCCGGTTTTGCCGGTCGGGTGGCGCAAACCGGTGAGCCTATGGAGATGGGTTTTGATTTTTATGATCATCCAGATAGTGAAGCCGCTAAACAAGCCGACCAACAAACAGGATACCGGACTTGCAGTTTATTGTGTTTGCCAATTTTTAATTTAAAAGGTGAGTTAGTTGGGGTAACACATTTAGTTAATAAGCTGCGTTTGGGCAATTTTCCGCCCTACGATCCTGACAGTTGGCCACAGGCTCCTGAAGCATGGAAAGCTAGTTTTAGTTCGGCAGATCGAGAAGTGATTGAAGCGTTAAATTTACAAGCTGGAATTGTCTTAGAAAATGCCAAAAACTTCGCTGATTTTAATTATCAAGAACAGCTTAAAAATGATATAATTCGTAGTTTCGCTTGGGGAGTTATTGCCACAAATTTAACAGGCCATATTAGGGCAATTAATCCCAAAGCTAAAGAGTTAATGGGATTGAGCGATGCGGACTGGCTGGAAGGACGCGCTCTTACGGATTTGCTGGAAATTGAAGAGGGGGATTTATCGGCATATTTAAACACAGCAGTTACCGCCGTTGGAGAAGAAAATCGGCCCCAAACTTACCGGGAAAAACTTTTAGTTACTGCGGATAAAAAAGCCCGAAAAGTTAATGTAATGGTGCAGGCAATGGGGGAAGAACCAGACAAAAAAAGCGGGGTTTTGATAGTTTTGGAAGAAGTCTTTGCAGCGGATGAATCCATTGCTTCTGAGGGAGAGCCTAAAAGCAAAAAAGAACTGCCAAAAGGCGGGAAAGTTAACATAACCGGTGAACGCAAAGAAATTACGGTTCTCTATTCAGGAATGCGAAGTTTTACGCCGCTTCTTGAAAGCCTGGAAGATGTGGAAGTTGGCGAACTTCTCAAAGAGTATTTTAACTCGATGAGCGAAGCCGTTATTAAATATAAAGGCACGATTGATAAATATGTTGGGGATGCTATTATGGCAACCTTTGGTTTGCCGGTAGCGCAACGAGATCACGCTTGGAGTGCTGTGCAAACGGCGATAGAAATGCGTCAGCGACTCTTTGAATTAAATGTTCACCGCGTTGAAGAAGGTAAACAAGCTCTGCGGATGGGAATTGGCATTAATTCTGATAGCTTTTTCCTCGGCAATTTAAGCACATCTGGGCGTTTAGAATTAACTTCGGTTGGTGATAGTCTGAATGTGGGGTTTTATTTAGAAAAAGCGAGCAAACAATACGGCTGTGATATTATTATTAGCGACAGCACTTATCGGCTTTGTGCTGAGCGAGTTTGGGCGCGAGAATTGGATAGCATTCGTGTCAAAGGAAAAGATGAGCCGGTGGCAATTTACCAGCTTGTAGCTTTGCGTTCTGAAGAATTGCCGGAAGAAAAAGTGCAAGTCATTGAATACTATTCTCAAGGGCGTTCCTATTATCGAAATAGGGAATTTTCCCAGGCGGCTGAGCAATTTAGCAAGGTTTTAGAAATTTCTAGCTGGGATATTCCCGCCGCGATTCAACTTGAACGCTGTCAACATTGGTTAAATTCGCCGCCGCCGGCAGAATGGGATGGTGTTTGGAAACTTACAGAAATTTAAGGGGAGATTATACCAATTCAAAATTCAAAATTTAAAATTCAAAATTTAAAATTCAGATGAAGTCTGGATTTCAGGTTTTAAATCTGTTGCTCTATTTTAAAGAATTGGTATTAAAGCCCGGTTCCTTAACAAAATCGGGTTTTTAGAATCAATAAAAAAGCTGCACTTCCCAAGAGCAGCTTTTCTTTAGTATCACTTTAGTTCAAAACCACAAAGTTGAATCGCTTTTTTTTAGGAGTTTAAGCCAACTGTTTTTTCTGCCTCCAAACTGACATTTTTAATACTTTTTCAATTTATAAATATAGAAATTGACGCTGAGAACATCCACCCAAAAACAATCCCTAATTAATCAACAATTTTGAGCCATCCCCGTCGCACTGCATGAAGCAGCCGATCAATTGCATCTCGATCTTCTGGATTCACAGACAAGTTTAACAGTAGATTTTGCAGTGCTAAACGCTGATTTAATGTTAGATAGCGATAATTCCACGCTTCACCAAACAATTCGGCAACTGGCACTGGGGATAAAGCAACTTGTGCAGACATTTGGGTGGCTTGAACTCGACAACTTTAATATCGCCTAATTTTTGCCAATCTTCTGTGATTTAATTCCCTGACGGCTTGTGATAATTTTGTTGCTTTTGAGAGATCCAAATCGGTGAAAAATTGTGATTGAATCTCGACGCAGACGTGATACTGATCACAAACAACCATAACACGCCCCATGCCAGTGTTTTAGTTTCTTAACGCCAGTTGTTTTTGGTGGGCTGCTTGTTGCGCCGTTTCGATAGCGATTTTTTCGGCTTTATCTTGAATAGCTTTAATTGTCATTCGCATCACCCAACGCGAAAGCTGAGGATTTTTTTCGATTTCAGCAATCAACATTTCTAAATCGCTGATAATGACATCCATTTTGCCATTTTTTGCGGAATTCATAGGATTTAATTTTTTGTAGGGTAGAAAGTTTTACTAAAATTTAGCAGGGGCGCATTATTACTTCGGCAATAAACTGTTCTTTGTGCAATAAACTTTCTACAGATGCCGGTGTGACAAAGAATTGGCGTTTTTTGGCAGTGTTGTCTTGGAATAATTGATTGATCAGCAGGTTGGGGAGGCAAACTTCAAGAATCATGGGTTTGTGTTGAACTCTATGCTTTTTACTGTAGACAGGGAAGCCCAAGCGCAGTTAAGATTTTGTGGCACTTCTTCTGGCTGACTGGCTTTTTTCTCTAACCGTTGCTCTTTAATCGCGGGCAAGCGCTATCCTCAAAACCATATTCAGTAAAGCTTTTAGCCAACCGTCCTCTAAAGTGTCATAGTTTCTAAAGTAGACAGTCTACTCAAGTGGAACAAATCGATTTTAGATTTTAGATGGCGCGATTTTCCATACCCAGAAACGTTGAAATTGTTGGCATATTTTAGATTGGCGATTTTAATTGATTTGAGGTTTTAGCTTTTAGATGCAAAAATTGAAAAACGCTTTCATTTTTGCCCCAAATCAGATTAAACTTTTTTTGATTCTCTGCTGTGGGTTAGGAAAAATTAATATGAAAATAAGAATGCAACAAATCCTAGAGTTTTCCGCTCCTCAGTTTGCACGGCAGAACGTTCAAACTCGCTATCAACTTCTTTGGGAAGTTCAAAAAGAGGTGCAAAGCCGGCTCGACCAATCTTTACACCGGCTAATTTGGCAAAAAAATAAGCTGCAAGATCATAGTGAATCTACCCGCAGTTGGGATGTGGAAGTTAAAATCGGCAATTTACCAAGCGAACGATTACTGCCAGAAACAAAACTGATCGAATTATTTGACTTACCGGCAGTAGCAGGAAAATTAGTTATTTTAGGCGCATCAGGTGCCGGCAAAACCACCAGTTTATTAGAATTAACTTCTGCGCTGGCATTTCGCGCTGAAAAGGATACCACTCAGCCGGTGCCGGTGCCGTTGAATCTTTGTTCATGGCATGGCGACTGTACGCTTTTTGAATGGCTTGTTAATGAAATTTATATTAAATACGGCTTAATACCAGAAACCACCGCTTTATGGCTAAAAAATCGCCAACTTATACCTTTGCTAGATGGTTTCAGCGAACTGAAAACCGAACTACAAAAACCTTGCTTACAAACCATTAACGAATATCTGGAAACTTTCCAACCCCAGCATTTAGTAGTTTGCTGCGGTTTAACAGAATATGCCGCCGCTAAAACCCTACTTTCTCTCAACGCAGCTATTTATTTTTTACCCTTAAATGAAACGCAAATTCAAACTTATCTCTCAAGTTTGGGTTTACAGCAATTATGGCAACAGTTTCAACAAGATCCTTTTTTATTAAATTGGGCCAAAACTCCTTTATTTCTCAATATTATCATTTTAGCCGCTGAAGAAATTTGGCTGGATGAATGGCGAGGACGAACTTCGCCAGAGTCACGGTGTCGATATTTACTTGATGCCTTTATTCGCTACCAACTCAAACAAGAACCAACCCAACAATTTTATCCCACCGGCACCCCTCCCACCCCAGAAAAAACAAAACACTGGCTAGGCTGGTTAGCACAGTGCTTAAAACGCCAATATTTAGAAGAATTCTTAATCGAAAAAATCCAACCCCACTGGCTAACAGTTCCTCTCCACCGCTGGCTTTATCGCTTCGGTGTGGCGTGGGTTGTGGGTTCCATTGGGGCGTTATCTTCAGCTTTGAGTTTTGGGCCGGCAGCCGGAATTTTAGCCGGTTTATTTTTTGCCTTGCTGGGAGGATTATGTTTTACAATTGAGCCGGCGGAACCGATAAACTGGTCTTGGGAAAAAGCCCTAAAAGGTGTTAGCCTTGGGCTACTTTTGGGTTTAGGATGCGGTTTATTAATTGCTTTATTTTTATCGACAATTCTACAGCAATTTAGCGAGGCTTCTTTTGGCATCAGCCGGGCGCTGGTTGGGGGGTTAATTGGCGGCCTCATTTTTGGCTTAAGTCAAGGCTTAAATGACCCCGAAATTAAAACTCGAACAGTTCCCAATCAAGGCATCTGGCACTCGGCCTCAACGGCGGCAATTTTTACCCTCATTAGTGGGGTAACATTTGGCTTGAGTTTGGGAATTTTTGGCGGGATAATGAGTGGTTTAGGCGGTCTTGGTTTTGGAATTTTGGCAGGGTTGGCTTGTGGGGGTATTGCCTGTATTCAACATTTAATTTTACGGGGTATTTTATATGCTTTTGGCTATATTCCCTGGAATTATGCACAGTTTTTAAATTATGCAAATTCTCTGGGATTTCTACAGCGGGCCGGTGGCCGTTATCGTTTTGTACATGATATGGTGAGAGCGAATTTTGCTGCGCCTCCTTTGGCAGAAATTGTCTTGCGAAAAACCTCTACACAAATTGCAAATACGGTGGCCGGTCATTCTGATTATGTTCAGGCTGTGGCTATATCCCCAGACGGTCAAATGGTGATTAGTGGCAGTGATGACAGGACAATTAAACTGTGGAAAATGGTGGCAAAAGAGGGGGGTTCAACTCTTCAGCCAATTCGCACTCTTGCCGGTCATTTAGGTTATGTACGGACGCTGGCAATTTCTCCCGATGGGCAGTTATTAGCAAGTGGAAGTAATGATAAAACCATTAAAATTTGGCATTTGGGAGGTGTCGGTAGCATTCCCCAAGGTACCGTTTTATTTTCTCTCAATGGTCACAACAATTGGGTCAGAACTGTTGCATTTAGCCCCGACGGTCAGTTATTAGCAAGCAGCGGCGATGATAAAGTGATTAATATTTGGTATCTGCCCACCGGCCAGTTATTAAATAGTTATCCGGGGCATTCTGATTATATTCGCAGTTTAGCCTTTACTCCAGATGGAAAATATCTCGCTTCAGCAAGTGATGATGCGACGGTAAATGTTTGGGAAATTAACAGCAATGGCGGTTTAAAAGAAATGCCTTACTTAACCCTAGAAGGCCATGCTGGTTATGTTCGGTGTCTGGCTATTTCTGGCAACGGCCAGTTTTTAGTCAGTGCAAGCGATGACCAAACCATCACAGTTTGGCAGTTGGCAAAAGGCGATTTGTTGCGGGAACCCGGAACAGCAATTCATCTTTTAGGAGGTCATTTGGCACCGGTTTGGTCGTTAGCAATTTCTCCCGATGGTAAAACTTTGGCGAGTTGCAGTAAGGATAAAACTATTAAACTTTGGCGGCTTTACACCGGCGAGTTATTAAAAACAATTCCTTTGGGACAAGCGGGGATTTTTTCGATAGTTTTTAGTTCCGATGGCCGGTATTTAATTGGCGGAAGTCAGGATAAAACGCTGAAAATTTTGCCGGTGAATTAATAACTGAAAGCTTACCGGCGCCGCCAGAAATGTTGCCCCCAAGTCCGCAAAAATGCAAAAACAGGAAATTGATAATACTCGATAATTAACCACACTACACATCCTAAATGGGTGGCAAAAGTTAAGCTTGTCCAAAACCAAGGAAACCACGATAAAGGACTTCCGGGTAAGGGTGGAAATAGATAAGCACCTAACCCGACAATTGCCGGAGGAAACCCCACAAAACACAATGCCAAAACCACAATTTCCCAGCCAAAATCAACTCCACTTCGCGGTACGCCTTGCCAGTTTTTGCCATTCCAATACCAACTAAGCGACTGCGAACTATCGGCCATTTCAATGATTTGTCTGTCGAGATTGGCACTAAAAATATGTCGGCAAAAATTACAGGCAAAGGCATCCATTAGCGTCAAGGCAGAAATTTCTCCATACCGGCACACCGGACAACTATAATTTCCTTGATAGTTCAGGCGTTCTGCTGTTAATGCCGATGCCGGTGCAGGGCTATTGCTACGCCGGCGATCAAAAATCGGCTCTCTCATAGCGATCTCCTAAAATTGAGGGCTTTGTGGCTAAACCTATTGTAGGGTGGGCTCTGCCTAGCGGCTATAGTGCCAGGTTCCACACCCCCTCAAAAACGCCGTTTCCCGCCTATTTAGCGGGTTTTTTGCCTAGAGTAGCGCAAGAAAAATCCGGGTGCCGGTGGCCATAAAATAAGCCCCACCTTGGCAACAGGGAGGGGCTAGGAAATTGTGTTGTCAATTAGCTTTTATTTCGCAGCGGAGAAATCTTTAAAAGAGCGGTAATTTTCAACAGGATCATACAAATGACATTCATCAGTAATCTCTTTCATCAATTCCCAAGAAAAACGAGATTCGTTGATATATTCCCCCCAATTTTCTTTAATAATCTGGTGGGCTTTCCGTAAATTATAGAAAGGGATCGCCGTTGAAAGATGGTGAGGAATATGAACGTTAATATCATGGCAGAGAACCTCAACCCACCGAGGATAATCACAGTGGACAGTGCCGGCCAGTTGTGCTAAAGCTTCATTCCATTCTTGCGGTGCTTTAAAAGCAATATTCGGTGCCGTGTGGTGCACCAAAGTAAACGTACTCATCCAAAAATGGTAAACTAACCAAGGAACAAACCAAAATTTAACAAAGCCCCAAAAGCCGGTGGTTGCAATTAAAAGGGGGAAACCTATCGCTGCCCCAACAATCACAAACAAAGCTGAAAAGCGTACTTGTTCGCGCTGTTTGCCTTGAAATTTCGTCCAGTTAAAATGCAGCATGAACCAGTGGATAATCGAAGATAACCACCACAACCGGCCCCGCATGACTCGATAAACGATTTGCAAAGCCATAGGAGAAGCGGCAAAAACGTCTTGTTTCCAAGGTTGCCAAGCGTTATCCTCTTCAAGTTTATTCGTGTGTTTGTGGTGGTGGTTATGCAAAAGCCGCCAACCATGAAACGGATAAATTAAAGGCAAAAACATGAAATGACCAACCAAATCATTTACCCATTTGCGGTTAGCAAAAGAGCGGTGGCCACAATCATGTCCTAAAACAAAAAAGCCAGTTAATGCGGTGCCGGTGAAGATCCAAAGCACCGGCAAAAAGTACCAAGGTGCAACAGACAAACCTACATAGCCAAGGGCTACCAAAAAAATATTAATGGCTACGGCATTCCAAGCTTTCCGCTGATTTTTTTTAAAGCACTCTCGCGGCAGAGTCTTCAAAATATGTTTTAATTTCAAGTCTGAGTCGGTGCGGGTTTGAGCGAGCGTCTCAGGTTTTAAAGTCGTGCCAGTCATCAACGGATTAACAGTCTCCTGGGTAATGGTACGAGTCCATCAGTTGTCTTGATTAAAACCCCTGCGAGGCCAGATTATTCGCAGCAGACAAGGCAACTGAGCTAATTTCTTTGCGTTTTAGCCCGTTTTGAACAAAGCAAGCCCAAAATCGGCTGCCGGTTACAAAACTTCACCATTTATACCACACTCTGGCGATTGACGATGGAGGATTGGGGAAGAGGTAATTTTAGATGAAAATTCGGGAATGGGGATAGAGGAAAGAGGCATAAACAAATCCTAGCCTTAACACTGGTTGCTGAGTTTCTCGGCCTGCTCTGGTTTATCCAATTAAAAATGCTTCTCTTAGGCCAGAAAGTTTTAAATTTTAAATCTCAAATTTCAAATCTTAAATCTCAAATCTCGAATTTAAAAGCTCAAACCCGATAATTTCCAATGCCCCACCTGCCGTCAGTAAATCGGTAGCTTTTTGGCTAGGAACCGGCCTCGACAAAAAGAAACCCTGCACAGACTCGCACCCCATAGTTCGCAGTTGTTCAAGCTGATCGAGCGTTTCCACGCCTTCAGCAATCACATCCATTCCTAAACTGTGGGCCAAAGTCATAATCGTGCGGACAATTTCGCAATTTTCGCCGGTTGCAGAAAGCCTGTTGACAAAAGACCTGTCTATTTTGAGGGTATTAATCGGCAACTCATGTAAGCGAGCTAAACAAGAATATCCCGTGCCAAAATCATCAATAGAAAGCTTGACACCTAAAGCCTTTAACTGATCTAACATCACCGCATTGGTAGTATTTGGCTCAACAATCGTGCTTTCTGTAATTTCCAACTTCAAAGCCTCACCACAGAGGCCGGTGGCACCCAAAATCCGCTCGATTCGTTCCACCATGCCCAACTGGCCTAACTCTTTGGCAGACAAATTCACACTCATTGTCAAAGGTTGAAGATGGGGAAACTGATTTTTCCAAATCCCCAACTGCCGGCAAGCTTGCTGCAACACCCAACGATCAATCAAGCTAATTAAGCCGGTTTCTTCTGCCAAAGGAATAAACTCTACTGGCGAAATCATCCCCCGCTTTGGATGACACCAACGCACCAGCGCCTCAAACCCGGTAATAGTACCGGATGACAGCGAGACAATCGGCTGATAATAAACCTCAAACTGTTCTGCCTCAATCGCTCGCCGCAGTTCTGTTTCTAGCAGCAAGCGTCTGAGAGCGCCCGTGTGCATAGTTTGGTCAAAAACCACATAAGGCACTGTCGGCTGCTGCTTAGCCCAGTGAGTCGCCGTGTCTGCATCCCTGAGCAAGTCTTCAGCGTCATTGTAAGCAATTTTGGATTTAGGATTTTCCAGATTGTGGGCCGCCGGCTCGCTAGAGCTTGTCTGAAACCAACTCAAAGCAATTCCAATACTGGCATTAGAAAACACTTCATGGCCGTTTAAATCAAACGGAAGTGAAAGTGACGAGCGAATTTTCTCAGCCACGCAGGTTGCATCTTTGAGTAAATCAGTGTTCGTTAGCAAAATCCCAAATTCATCTTCTCCCACCCGCGCTACAAAATCGTGCCGGCCTACAGCACTTTCTAAGCGACGTCCCACCGCCACCAGCAGCCGGTCGGCCACCAAATGACCCAAACTATACTTGACCATTTCAAACCGGCTTAAATCTAAAAACAACACGGCAAATAAGCCCGCCTTACCGAGTTTTGCTTGTTGAAGCGCCTCGGTTACTCGCTCAACAAATAAAGCACGATTTGGCAGGCCGGTAAGAGCATCATAAAAAGCAAAACGCCGCAAAATCTCCTCGTTTCGCAAACGTTGCGTCACATCCACACCAATACCCCAAGTAGCCCAACCAGGAATAGGAAACCGCTGCGATAAATTTGACCAAGCAACAGTTTTGATAGTGCCATCTTTAGATGTAAGCTGCCATTCCCAGTTGCGGTAATCGTCAGGACGCTTTTGCCACTCTTCCAGCATTTTCCGGCGATAGCGCGATTCAGGATAGAGCATTTCTAACGCCTGCGGGTTGCCAACAATTTCTGAGGCTTCATATCCCGTCACTCGTTCGCATTCTTGATTCCAAACCTGGATATTTCCTTGTTCATCAAAAGCATTCATCATCACCGGCATACTTTCCAACACCGTCCGCAACCGCTGTTCACTTTGTTGGATTTGCTCTTGCATTTCTTCACGTTTGGTTACATCTTGTACCATTGCCAGAAACCCGATAATTGTGCCATCCTGTTGCTTGAGCGGCGTATTAAACCACTCACACATAATGGTACGTCCGTCTTTGGTGATATTTTCACTTAAGCTGTGAGCTTTCATATCTCCTTGAGAGAGCCGGTGCCAAATCTCATTAACTTCGGGTTGGGTTCTTGGGGGAATAATCTTTTCAAACGGATGTAATCCGATAATTTCTTCTTTTTTAAAGCCAAAAATTTCTTCTGCTGCTGGATTCCAATCCACAAAACAAAAGTTTTTATCCATAAGAATACATCCAATTGGCATCCTATCAATTTGCAGTTTTGCGAGTTCTTGCAATTGTTTTGTTTGCTCATAAAGTTGAGCATTAAGGATTGCCATCGCGCAACGTTCAGCGGTAATTTCTAATAAATGTAATTGTCTTTCTTCCCAGGGGTGATCCTGAAGCCAACCGACATAAAGCACCCCGACTAAATTGTGATTGCGCTGAAGAGGAACGCCCAAAATCGAGCGAATGCCTTTTTGTTTGATTAGTTCGCTGGTGATAAGAGCATCAGTCTGGGCGTTGGCTATATATAAAGGCTTCCTGGTGGCGGCAATAAGGCCGGCAAAGCCTTCTCCCATGATAGGGCAAAAGCCGGGATCGCTGATGATGTTATCGGAGCCGTTCTCAGATTCAAAAATACGGGCACTAACTGACAAAAAATCCTGGTGATCTTGGCTAAAATTTTCGTCACAAAGCCTATTTTCTCGGTGGCGTTTTGAAAGTTTTTCGCTAAAAATTGGCAACTCATTTTTATGAGATTTTAAAAGAATAACTCCTATATCTGCCTGCATCACTGCGACAATTCTCTTCAGCATAACGTCGAGCAATTCATCCAAGTCGAGGGTACTAATTGCATTAGCAGTAACGGCGGTTAAGGCTGCCAAGTCTTCTTTTTCTATTTTTAATTTGTCCAGTAATAAATCTCGCTCTTTTTCTAAAGCTTCTTGTTCTGCCCTTAAAGATAATTGCTCTGGAGGGTTGGTATTAAGTTGGCACTGGCCGGCAAAAAAATTATTACTATTAATGCCCATAAATCCTCCCCTATCCTTTTTAACGAAAATGTTATTTACAATTTTTTCTCTAAGTGGTTTTTCTGTGCGTGTCGTCAGCCCTAAATAAGGTTGATATTCAAGCAAAAATCGCATTTTTCGACTAGCATACATCAGCGTCGCCACAAAGGGCAATATTAGTAAAAATTTTAAGCGTTGCAGCCAATTAAAATCGCTTATAGGCTGAATAACCAAAGTATCTATAGGTTGAGAAAACCAAACCAAAACAGCAACAGCCGTAACAAAAACATTTATTAAAACTATTTTGAAAGTAATTTTTGTATAAATGCGAGATTCCATTTTAATTCATCCCTCCTCAGCACGCTTACAAGAGAAGCCGATTTATTGCCTGCGGCGTACCTGTGACGTGCGGCCACCCTTAAAAGCTCAACTTGGCGGGGGGTATGGCCGTTGAAAAGGTTTGCTTTCAAGCCGCTGATTTATTGGTGGGTCTGTCTTTAAGATACACCCTTGTCGGTTTAGCTTAGTTTAACAACTATTATGCTTTGATTGTTTTAAGGTTAACGATTACAGTCAATTTTCAACCTGAAAGCAAGGTTTAAAACTCTACTGTGCCAAGCCTTAAACAGAGGTAAAAGTGCTTATGCTTAAAAAAAAAAGGATTTATTGAAGCCTTCGGCCTTCCACAACCTTTATAAATAATAGCAGCGACTCTCAATAGTTGCAGGTAAACAAGCAAATTCAGCAGCACCCATCCACGTCTTGATCCGGACGCTCAAATTTTTGCTTTTTTTTTAAATTTATTTATTTTTCTGCCAACAAGGGCCGATAAAAGCAAAAGTTAATTGTTATTAGCTTAACTGATGGCGTTAACGGCGTAGGCAACAAGCAAGAATAAGTGATTTTATTTGCTATTTGCTGCTTATGAAGGGGCTTAAGTATTTACTCAAACCGGCGCCGGTCAGAAACCCAGCGTTTTAGAGTATAACCGTTGGCAGTATCAACAACCAAAGCCACCGGCCCGCCATCTTCCAGGTCAGCAAAACCGGTCAAAGATTCCCCAGAATTAAAAGTAAAGGCGCTATAAATTAAACGTCCATTGTCATCAAAAATTAATGTTTTGGGACGCGAGGAATCACCGCTGTTTTGTGGCAAAGAAGCCATAGATCCTGCCCAAGAAGCAGCCATATCATACTGTAAAGTTAACACGGCATCGGGTACCTGATTGCCATTCAAATCAACAAGCTGCACCTGCCAAGAACTGCTTTGTTGTAACATTTGATCTAAACTTGGTGCGCGGCCTGCCCCACGACCGGGCCCCTGTAGTTCTCGCCACAAACTTGTCAAAATTCCCCTCACTAAAACCGGTTGAGAGCCATTTAATTCATTCATATTCATCAAAGCCGGTTCTAACCAACGAAACTTATCTGCGGTAAAAGCAACAGGTCGCGGAAACTGAGTTTGTTCTGGCAGCGGCTCACCGGCAGCTAATAATTCCAAAACACCTTTGCGAAAAGAAACCGCTTTTACAGTAGCCAGACCGGTTTTTTGACTACCATCTGGCAACCAAACAGAAATTTGAAGATTCGGATCAAGATTTAACCCCAAAACTTTCCACAAACGCCGGCCTGTTTCAATATTAGGTAATTGCAGATTTAAAAAAGGTGTCCGCAGCCATTGCTGTCCGTCGTGAAAACCGGCCAGACGCACTTGATACCAAACTTGTCCCTCAGTTTTTTCGAGGGCTTCTTTTTTTGTCGGCATCATCCAATCTTGTGCATTCACTTTTGCCACCGGCACTGCCAAGCCCATCAGTTTCCCTGGATGATTAACCAAAAGTGACTCTGCCATTGCCACATCTAGCCTTTCCAAAACTTGACTAACTCGCGCCGCCGTCTCAAAGCTGGCGGAAGCGATTTTATTTTGCGATTGATACCATGCCATTGCTTTTGGTTTGCCTTCTTGAGCCGAGCGCAACACGGCCCCCCAAGCCAGTAGAACTTCACTGCTAGGATTCTTTCTCAATGATGCTTCCAAGCGTTTTGAAATTACGCCTTTATCTGATTTGAGGAGTAGGGAAATATTGTAAGTATTATCCA
This sequence comes from Ancylothrix sp. D3o, assembly GCF_025370775.1. Classification (NCBI taxonomy): domain Bacteria; kingdom Bacillati; phylum Cyanobacteriota; class Cyanophyceae; order Oscillatoriales; family Microcoleaceae; genus Ancylothrix; species Ancylothrix sp. D3o. The sequence goes on from NZ_JAMXEX010000004.1 coordinate 108,555, forward strand.
AATCGGCCTCAAAAATTTTCAAAGCTTCTTCCCACCGGCCATCAATGATCGCTGCCAGGGCTTTTTGGGCGGGATCAGACCAAGCGGCATCTGCTTGAGTTTTAGTGATTTTGGCGTGGAAGGCAACGACATCCAGTTGAGCTTGGGCGCTGTCTGGCCACGCTTGATTGTTTTGAATTTTTTGTTGTTTTAGGGATTCTAATAATTGCAGGGCCGGCGACCACAAGCCACTTTTTGCCAACATTAAAGCGTCGCGGTAGACCGCATCCTGTAATACCGGCTCTTTGAGGGAAATTTCGGTTAATTCTATAGGATTAGGAACGAAATTACGCGGTTGAATTTGATAAACTTCAAACTTTGGCTCTAAACCGATAGATTGATCGACAACCAATTCTGGCCGGCCACTGGCTGTAACTTCTTGCCAATTGGGAACGCGACCGGCCGGTGAAACCCACTGTGTCATTAAGCCCAAATGAGCGCGGTCAGGATTATAGTGAAAAACTTGTCCATAGGCGAGGGTGGTGTCGCCTTGACGACGGTAGCCGCTGAGGTTTAACCAAATGCCGGTGGGGGGAGCTTCACCTTGTAAAGGTTCAATATTCGTTAAAGCTTGGGGGCGATTGCTTGCTCTGTTTTTTCCAGTATCAAGTCCAGACAAGACAAACGTTTCTGCCGGCCCTTCTAACTGTGTTTGACTGACCAAGCGGAGGTATTTTTCAGAGTTTTTGCTGTCTCCGACTGGCTGATAAATTTTCAGTTCCGAAAGTTGCTGGCAAGGCGACATACACATTAAATGTTTGGGAGGCGCAGACTCGACAACCACCGGCAACAGTAAGTCTGGTTCCATCTTGGGATTTTTGGGGCTGGTGAGCCATTTGGGTGTCCCCGGAATTTGCCCAGCGTCGCGCATTTCGGCTTGGATGGCAGCTATTGTCTGGGGGGGGTTGCCTTGAGACTCGCCGGCTATGCCTTCGCGTTCGGGTAAAAATTGGTTTAACCCCATGACTGCATCGGGGTTCATAATCATTTGAATGCTCATCCAAGCACCGCCGGCTAGAAAGCTAAGGCCACCGGCAAAGGCTGCTACTGCTACGACTCCGGGGGGAACTTGCCATCGGCGTACCGGCCTGGTGTTGATGGCTGGGACGATGGGGGCCGGCCGGCGAGGAGGTAATTTTGGTTTGTTTTGAGTTTGTAATTTCCGTTGCAGGTTCGTACCAAAGTCGCGTAGCTTGTTGTTCATAGCAGGTCGGTAGTCGGCAGTCTTAATCCATTAAAACTTGTTCGTAGCATTTTCCAACACTTTCCCAAGTGTAGGCGTTTTCAATCAGGCTGCGAGCGTTTTGCGAGATTTGCTGTCTGAGTTGGGGGTTTTCAAACAAGCGCACTATTGAATCAATATACTCGCTGGTGTTGTTGGCGGCGATGGCGGTGAGGCCGGTGGGTGTTTGCAGGCTGATGCCTTCTAAGCCTCGTTCGCTTGCTACCACCGGCACTCCGGTTGCCATTGCTTCGAGGGTTTTATTTTTGATGCCAAAACCTACTCGCATCGGGATAACGCAAACGGTGGCTTGATGCAGGTATTCTGCCACAGATTCAACTTTTCCTGTTACGGTTATGGCTGGATTTTTGCTGAGTTCTTTAATGGCTGGTTTTGGGTTTGTTCCGACTAGGGTTAGGTGTGTTTGCGGGTAGTTTTGTTGCACTTTGGGTAATATTTCTAGGGCTAAATATCTGGCGGCGTCTATGTTGGCTAGGTTATCCATTGCGCCGGCAAATATGAGGTTATAACCGCCTGGATCTTGGGTTCTATTGGGAAATTTTTCGAGCATTACTCCGTTAGGAATTATGCTGATCGGTATGTTTGGGTTGAGGGGTTGAATAAATTTTTTGTCTTGTTCTGTGGTGACGACGAGGTGGGAAAATTTGGCGGTGTGTCTTTTTTCGTATTGGCGCAATAGGGGTATTTGCAGCCAGTCTCTTAATGGGTTTTCGGAAATGCCGGTTTCTATTTGTGCTTTTGCTGTTGCATATATTGAACTGTGGATATTTAATATTTTTCTATTTTTCCATTCTGGACGTATATATATTTCGTTGATGCTGTGTTCACAGGTAATAATTGCATCGGGGTTTTCTGCTATATGTTGATCAATCCAGTTTTGCATGGCTGGTGAGTAATAATGGCGGACGTTTGGGGGGGTGCCGGTTGTTAAAAATTGGCCGAAGCGTTGTAGTTTGCCGGTTATTGTTTTGGGATAGTTTTGGCTTGTTCGGGGAAATTTTTTGAGGTGGGTTACTTGTTTTTTTAAGGTTTCTATGTGTTGGTTGTCTGTTGTTTCGGTTTGGGTTACTAGGGTTATTTGATGGTGGCGATTAAGGTATTTTAGGAGGTTATAGGTTCTGGTTGTGGTTCCGCCGGTTGGGGGATAGGGAAAGTTTGTGGAGATTATTATAATTTTCATGGTTTTTTTTTAACCGCAGATGAACGCAGATTAACGCGGATAGTTTTGGGCCTGGATGTTATAGTTTTTTATGATGGTGTGGCTGGTTTTTGGAGGGGTTATGCCAAAGGTTAGTGTTTGTATTCCTACTTTTAATCGGGTAGGTTTATTGCGGTTGGCGATTGAGAGTGTTGTGGGGCAATCTTATCAGGATTGGGAGTTGATTGTTTGTGATGATGGTTCTACGGATGGGACTGCGGATTTTATGGCTGGTTTGAGTAGTGATCGGCGTATTCATTATATCCGTCATTCGCACAATATTGGTAAAAGTAATAATATGCGGTCGGGTTTTGATTTGGCTAGGGGTGATTATTTTGTTAAGTTTGATGATGATGATCAATTGACTTCGGATTTTTTGGTTCGTACTTGTGAAATTTTAGATGGTTATGCTGATGTGGATTTTGTTGGCTGTGATCACTGGATTATTGATGTTAATAATTTACGTCAAGAAAACGAAACTGAGTTAAATTCTCGGAGGTGGGGACGCTCTTTTTTAAAGGCTGGTATTGTTGATGATTTGTTGGATGTTGTTTTTGTGCAGCAAAGTTTCCAAGTAGGCGCTACTCTGTTTCGGAGAGAGGTTCTACAAGCAATTAATTTTATGTTGCCTAATTTACAAAATTGCGAAGATAATGATTTATTTGTTAGGCTGGCTTTGGCGGGTAAAAAAGGCTATTTTTTGCCGGAAAGATTGATGGAATATCGTGTTCACGCCGAACAACAAGGCATTAATCGTGCTATTCCTTATTTGCAGGATAAATGCTGTTATCTACAGCGTTATTGTTTTGAGTCTTCTCGGTTGGAATTTATTAGAAAGTCTCGTTTAGCCGAAACTCAGCTTATTTTGGGGTTGCGGTTAATTGAAAGGGGAGAATCTCAAGAAGGAAGACGGTTAGTTTGGCAAGGAAAAACGTTTTCTACCCGGAAAGCTTTTTTAGGTTTGCTGCTTTCTTTTGTGCCGGTGGAATGGCGGATAAATTTTTTTGAATTGGCGAGAAAGTTGAAAAAATAAGATTATTGTATTTATAAAGTTATTGGTTTTTATAAAAATTATTAGGGATGCCCTATTAATACTAACCACGCCCAATTTTGGGGCTGGGGATATTCTTTCATGGTGGCTAACATAGCGTTTCGGAGAGACAAAGCTTTATCTCCTGTTTGGAGCCAATTATGATAGAAATCTTTAATTAAAGAAGGAGGTTTATCGAAATTGTTTTGCCACAAAGATAAAATTAAACTTAAAGCACCACTTCCTAGAAAACCGCTGGTAATCATCACTACTCCATCGCCCCATAGCTTACCGTGCGTTGTATCATACCCACTTAAAACTACTAATTCAGCATTAATTTTCTGCTGGAGAATTTCAAATAGTCTTAAAAAACCATCATTGGGGCTGGGAGTGAGGGCAATAGCACCGGCTAACCCTCCTTTATCTTCGCCTAAAATATGTGTAGCAAAGTGGATAATTTGACTAGTTGTAATTTTTGTTAAAACAGTTGTTTTGGTGGCATCTAATCCTATTAACGCTTCAGTTTCTAATAACTCAGCTACCTGGAGGGCTTCTATTTCAGCATTTGGGAGTGCGCTTAAAGAAGCATCTAATTCATCGATGGGGCGATAAATGCTCGGCATGATGGGATTTCCTACTATCAAGCAATCACTGGGATCAGGAAATTTGGCGGGGTTTATTCTCTGGTTTTCTAAGGTTAATTCTAGGTAAAAAATTGAAGGCGCCATCGATATGGTATGTTTTTCAATTAAGTAAGAACCATCGCTATCTTGTAAGGCACAAAAAGGTACTAAAAATAGAAAATCTTGGGGAATAAAAATCACTCTACTTTCGGGATTGCTGGGCAGTAAATCTGCAATCGGTTGAATAAGAAACTGATACAAATAGTGAAGGGGTGGGTGGCAGAAAATATCCGGTATAATTGGGCTTTTTGCGTTGATGCTTTCTCGCAAACTGCGGACTAAAGTTGAAAGAAGAATTTTGTTGGTTTCTGCTTTGAGGTTGACTTTGCGGAAGGTGATGTCGCCGCTGGGTTTAACGAGCCAAATAAATAAGGCTTCTGCGTAGGCAAAATGGTCATCAAATGGTAGCCGGTAGCCGGATAATTGACTGATTTGGTTATCGTTATAAATAATCGAATATTCTACTAAAGTAGCATTGAAAGTTTTAGCAACTTTTTGGATGCGGGCCAGGTCGGGGGGAGTGTTAGAGTGGGGAAATTTGGGTTCAATTCCTAAGCGGGTGATGAATAAATTTTTCAAGGCTCGATAGCGGCCTTGTTCTGCGACTTCTAGGGCGTTTTGAATGCGGTTTTGGGCAATTAAAACTTTTTGAAACCCCCGGTAAATATCAGGGGGCTGGTCTTGGCCATATAAATTCATGGGATAAGACGATTGCAAAGTTTAGATTTTTAAGGTGGTGAAAGAAAAAAAGAGTTGGAGCCATAAAAAAAGCTTTTTTATTTTTCTTCTTTTAGCAGGGATTGAGAAGAAATAAAGCCTGTTTTTCTGTTTTTTTGATAACAAAACCCTATTTTTTGCCAGAGAAACCGGCTTTTTGAAAGCGAAGGGTTAAAAGAGCAATTGCAATAAAACGCTGCCTAAGACGTTAATGATGTTACCGCCGCCGCCGGTGTTGCCAGAGGCTCTTGCTTGATAGGCTTCAATTTGTTTGACTAGCATTTCTGAGGTTTGAGTGCCGTTGGGGTTGTTTTGGGCGGTGTAGAGGGTGCCGGCATATTGAGCATCTTGGAGTGCGCCGGTATAGTCGCCCATTTCTGCGCGGGAGGCAGAACGACCGAGGTAAGCGGGGGCAAAATCGGGTTTGATGGTGAGGGCTTCGTTAAAATAGGCGATGGCTCCGGGGTAATTTTTGCGTTTTCCTTCTTCCATACCCCACTGGTAGAGGTTTTCGAGTCTGCCTTGGTATTCACCGAGGCCGGTGGTGCCTCGGACGCTTGCACCGGCCAAGATGACGTTGGTGGTGTCTGCACCCTCTAACATTGCATCCCTGAGATCGGCTCCCGTGAGGTTTGCGCCGCGTAAATTAGCTCCTGATAAGTTTGCCCCGTATAAACTGGCATTTCGCAAGTCGGCACCGGAAAGATCGGCTCCGCTGAGGTCAGCACGGCTGAGATTGGCGCGGTTTAGATTTGCACCGGCCAAGTTTGAGCCGGCTAAGTTGGCAAGAACCAAGCCGGCGCCGCTGAGTTCACATTTTTGGCACTGTTTTGTGGCAAGTAGCTGTCGGGTGTGGTCGAGGTTTTCCGCGCTGGCAACAGGGGCAAAAAGTGAGCCGCAGAGCAGCACTACACTGGCTAGGATTCTCGCTTTGATCATGGCTTTTAACACTGGTGAGGTGCGAGGCTATTTTCTACAGCACTTACGCAGGTAAGGTCAAAAACCCGGTTTTTACGTCTCTATCGATACGGAAACGATCCACTATTTTTAAGATAAACCGGGTTTTGTTGCGTAAGTCTTCTTTTAGCTATCTTAAGCGATTATGCCGGTGTAGCGCTAGCACTTATGGGGTTTTTGGGGCTGGGTTTTGCAGTTCGGTGATGCGGTTCATGGCATCTTGGTAATCTTGGGTTTTGCCTTGTTTTTTATAAATGTCGGCGGCTTTTTGAAAATCGGCAATGGCTTCGGTAGATTGTTCGAGGGCGGCGTGGGCTAGTCCTCGGTTGTAATAGGCGTTGGCGTTTTCACCATCGAGTTTTAAAGCTTGGTTATAATCTTCAATGGCTTTGGGGTAGTTTTTCAATTCTGCATAGACGGTGCCTCGATTGTTGTAGGCAAAGGTGTTGTCTGGGGCGATGCGAATGGCGGTGGTATAGTCTTCGATGGCTTTGTCATTTTCTTCTAGCAAATCAAAGGCTAAACCTCGAAAGTAGTGGGTTTCGGGGTTATTTGGTTGAATTTTGAGGCTTTCGTTAAAGTCGGTAATGGCGCCTTGAAAATCTTGGCGTTCCATTTTTTGCAAGCCTTGGTTAAATAAATCGACTGCTTTGGGTGAAGTTTCGGTGGCGGGGGTGTTTTGGGCAAGGCTTAGTGGGGTACTTTGGGCTATGGCTGGGACGGCTGCCCCGCCTAAGAGAGTGGCAAGGCTGAAGATGGCGAGGCTTTTGTTAATTCGGTTCATTGGTTTACCTGAAATGTGACAATTCAGCACAAAGGGTGCTTCCAAAACTATCTACTAGGAACGCCTTCCTCACCGGCCCTGTTCCTGAATTTATTTGCGGGGTTTGGACTGGTATGAGTGGCTGCTATTCAGGCTAACATTTTTGCTTCGTGGGCTTCTCTTGCCGCCCAGCCCTCTCGAAGAAAGGGCGGTAAGGCGAATCTCTCCCCTTGTAAAAAGAGGCGTTTAGGGGAGAGCAGTTTTAGGTGCGTGCAGTGGGTTGGGGTTGGGGTAAGCTCGGCCTCGGTTGGTATGGCATGGGGAGATATTGAACGCTTGGCCGGCCTCCTTGCGGTTGCGGATATAAATCCATCAGTTTATAAATAGACATCGGCAATCCTACGGTGATTGGTAGGCCGAGTTGTTTTGCTTCTTCTACGGTAATTGGACAGTCGTGAGTGATTTGGCCGGTGGTGAGGGTGTCAATAATACGGTCGATGTTTTCGGGGTTGATTTTTTGTTTGGGAAAGTTATCTTCTAACAAGGTGCGAACAAATCGCTGGACTTGTTTGATGGCTTTGCCAGATAAGTCTGCCATGATCAATGTTTGGTCGTCTATTTCGCCGATGGGTTTTTTTTCTACGACTTTGAGAATGCTGGCGGCGGCAAAGTTACCAAGTTGCGGATCAACCGGCCCTAAAACAGCGTTTTCATCCATGATAATTTCATCGGCTGCTAGGGCCAGCATTGTACCTCCACTCATGGCATAGTGAGGTACATAAACGGTGACTTTTGCTTTGTGACGTATTAGGGCGCGAGCGATTTGTTCGGTAGCGAGAACTAAACCGCCAGGGGTATGCAATATTAAATCAATTGGTACGTCGGGCGGTGTCAGACGTATGGCTCGCAAAACTTCTTCTGAGTCTTCGATGCTGATATACCTAGAAACCGGTATGCCTAAAAGATTGATTGATTCTTGGCGGTGAATTAATAAGATGACGCGGCTGTTTTTCTGCTGTTCAAATTCTCTGAGGGTTTGAATGCGGCGCATTGCAACCATTCGTTTTTGCCAGGCCGGTTGAAGCGAAGCAAAGGCAAGAAATACCCAAAAAAGGTCAAAAAAACTAAAGGACATAGAGATATTTGTTGATGGCTAGATTTCTTTTAATTTTGCCTTTTTCAATGGGTTAACTCATCCACCTTTAGGACGATCCAAAGGATGAAATAGGGTCTGATGGAGGCGAAAATTTAACCTAAAAATCTCTTTAATGGCTGAGGAAAGTGCAGGTGAATATAAAGCCGGGGACGGTTTAAGTAAAAATCCTAGCAACCTTTGCAAAAACTCGGAAACTTAAAAAGCATTGGCAGTTTGAGTACATCTTAAAGAAAAATGCAGCCAACGATAGCTGCATCTTTCCTAAACTTTGGTAGGAGTTTTTTTGTTTTTTTTGGGCTTAGGGCGTTTGAGGTTATATTTAAGGCGGTAGCGGACAGCTTCGTGAACAACTTTATAGGAAGCGTCTATACCGCATTCTTGGTTTAGCCACATTTTAATCTCGCCGTAACTTTCAAAAGAGGGAGTTTCTTGCAGGCGTTTTTGCAAACGATCCATGATTTCTTTAGGGATGGCCGGTTTTCTGCCTTGGCTTTTTTTGACTTCTAGCAAACCGTCCAGGCCGTCGCTTCTGTATTTTTGTAACCAGCGTTGCAGGGTGACACGATTTCTACCTAGGGCCACTGCTAATTCTTGCACGGTTTTGACTTGCCCAATTTTGAGCAGGTAAAGTGCTTGGACTCGTTCTTTTCCTTGGGCGGTTTTTTGTTGGTTGAGCAGGGTTTTCAGGTGTTCGCGGGTTTCTGTGATATTGAGGTTGAGAACTCCGGTCATGCTAGTTATTAGTTGAGATTGCTTTATTTTATGATGCACTAAAATAGTGATTTTGATTGAATTGTTTTGAGAAATTCTATAAAAACTCCAATTCGTGCCGTTTGGGAATGTATAGTTTTGTTAATAAAATCTAACTCTGCATCGCGATAATAATCTCTCACCCACCGGCGCTACAAGGCGAGGCGACAAGAGGCGAAGGGATAAACAATAGTTTTGCCGCCTCTATCAAGTAGGGGAAGAAGTTATGGGCTTTAGGTTTCAACGGGCGGGCGCCCTTGAACGGATAAACTAGGATCTATGAATTATTTAGACGTGCTTTTAAAATGGATGTCCTAGAGTTGAAATTTTTATTGGAGTTGTTGGGGGAGGCGGATTATCGGGCACCGGCCAGCAAAATTAAACCAAACCCCCAATCTAAAGCCAGCGAACGGGATAATATCTGCCGCCGGCTTTCTGAGCGTGATTTGGTGGGCTATAGTGTGGAAGTAACGCGGTTGGCTATTGCCCCTCCGGGTAAGTCTTTGTTGAAGTTGGAGATGGCGGGTTTGCCGGTGACGGCGGAAGAGTTGCTGGTTTTGCAAGCTTGTGCGAATGAGGAAATTTCGCCTACCCAAACCGGCATTGTTGCAGAACTTCAGCAGCCTGTTATTCAAGGTTTAGCTCAACGGGGTTTAATTCGGGCTGTTAAAACGCAAATTAATGAAATTTGGTTGACAGAACGCGGCCAAGAATTTTTGCTCAATGAATGTAACCCTACGGGAACAAGCCCAGTTATTAGTTTAAATGGTTTGGCAAATTATTTGCGTTTTTTTCGCAAAGCGTTACGGGATGTGGGTGTAGTTGAAAAAGCTGTAAGTAAGCTATCTCAAGGAAAAACTGCTGCCGAACTTATACTTAATGATGATGATATTTTGCAAATTATCCAAGATTTAGACCGGCAATTAGGAACGGATAATTATTTGCCGATTTTTCAGTTGCGGTCAAAATTGCAACCGCCTTTAACGCGGGATGAGTTGGATCGGGCGCTTTATCGTTTGCAACGAAATGACAAAATAGAATTGAGTTCTTTGCAAGAAGCTATTGCCTATAGTCAAGAACAAATTGAGGCCGGTATTGCTCAAGATGTCGGCGGGCCGCTATTTTTTATTATTGTAATTTAAGCGGTGGTGCTCTGCCCCTACCAGTCATCAATCAGTAATCATCCACTATCAATCACTAATTACCATGCCATCTATTGATCAAATCATCCAAAGAGAACCTAATCCTTTTGACACCGAAACTTTCTGGTCGGGGAATTTTTGGCAAGAACAACAAGACCCTAATTTAATGGTCGATTCTATTCACAAAGAGGCGATTGTTGAAATTGAAAATATCCTTGATTTAGTGGCGCAAGATAACCGGACTCGGACTTTAATGTTAGAAGGCGAAACCGGGTCAGGAAAAACGTATTTATTGGGAAGAATTAAACGCCAGCTAAACCCGAAAGCTTTTTTTGTTTATATTGAACCTTTCACCGCCAGTGATTATATTTGGCGGCATATTTTACGCTATACGGTGGATAGTTTGCTGGAAGTTCCCGAAGGCAAAGAAGATTCACAGTTGATGATTTGGTTAAAAGGGTTATCGGAGTTTAAACACCGCAGTATTATTGATATGATTCGCGGCGACCGGCAAGTATTTATTCGCAATTTACGCGAAGCTTATCCAGCCGGTATTTATAATGCGGCGGAGTTTTTTGGGGTGTTGTATGATTTAACAAATCCAAAATTAGCCAGTCTTGCTTGTGAGTGGTTGCGTGGCGATGATTTGGATGAGGAAAATTTAAAACTGTTGAAAGTGCAGCACTCAATTGATACTGAAGATGCAGCCCAAAAAATCATTGCAAATTTTGGCAGAATTGCTGAAGAAACTCAGCCGATAGTGTTGTGTTTTGACCAATTAGATAACATTGCGCGGTTAAGTGATGGGACGATTGATTTGCAAACGTTGTTTAGTGCTAATTCGGTTATTCATAACCAAAAGCTAAAGAATTTTTTGGTGATAATTAGCATTATTACAGATACTTGGCGGCAAAACTCGCATCGCATTCAACCAACGGATAAGGATAGATTAGATACGGTGCTTCAATTAAAGCAAGTTTCGCTGGATCAAGCGGAAGCTTTGTGGAAATATCGGCTTTCTATTCTCCACCGCAACGCCTTGTCATTGCCTGATTCTGCGCTTTATCCTTTGGAGAGAGATAAATTAGAAGAAAAGTTTCCAGGGGGGAAAACAAAGCCGCGAAATGTGCTGATTTTAGGCCGGCAACTTTATCAAGATTATAAGGTTAATTTGGTGGGTTCGGAACTTTCCCACGTCGAAGAAAAGACGGTTGAGGAAGAGAAAAAACCGGTGCCGGTGGTAGAAAAAACTTTTGACCCCATTGCTGCTTTTAAGTTGGTGTGGTTGCGGAAGTTTACACAAACTCAACAGCGAGTAACTCGTGTGCGGCAATTTTCTTCGCCGGAATTAATTCAAATGTTAGCTGAGGCGCTTTCGGCGTTGGAAATAGCGGCGGTGGAGATGCGGTTTTTACCAAATCGAATTTATGCAAATTATTCCTTAAGTTACCAAATGCCAGAAAACGGCGAACGGGTGGCGGTAGTGTGGAGTGAGGATCAAAATTTGACGAAGTTTTGTAATTTTATGAAAGTTTGTCAGGAGGCAATTGAGCAGAATTTGTGTCAAGTTTTGCAGTTAATTCGCTTTGAGGGTGTGGGGAATCCGCATAATTTGGGGTATCGAATTTATAATGATATTTTTGAAGATTCGCCGCACAATCATTTTATGCCGGATGTGTCTTCTGTGCAGTATTTAGTGACGTATCATAGTTTGGTTAATGATGCGTATTCGGGGGATTTGGTTGTGGGAGAAGCGACACCGGATATTAAGGAGTTGGAGACGTTGATAAGAGAGTCGCAGGTGTTGCGGGGTTGTACTTTGTTGCAAGATTTGGGGGTAGTACCGGCCTTTGTAATTAGTGACGATAATAAGGATGAATGGCAACCCATTGAGGAGTTTTTGTTAAATCGGGTAATTAATCAGCAGTGTTTGGCAAGACAGCGTTTATTGCAGGAAACTTTGCATCAGTTTTCTTATGTGAGTGAGGGGCAAGTGAATCAGTTAATTGATCATTTGTGTGGCGATAATCAAAAAGTGAGAATTCTTGATTCTGGTGCAAAAATTGAGGATCAATTAGTCTATTTAGTGAGAGTTTAATAATTAGTAGGAGGTAGGAGGGTGTTGTCAATTTATCAAGTGATCCAGAGAGAAATGAATCCTTTTGACTCAACAACTTTTAGGCCGGGAAATTTTTGGCAGGAACAGCAAGATGTTAATTTGACGGTGGATTCTATTCATCAAGATGTTGTCAGGGATATTGAGGCTCTTTTGGCACAGGTAGCTGCGGATAATCGCACTCGGACTTTGTTGTTAGCGGGGGATTCTGGGGCGGGGAAAAGTTATTTGTTGGGCCGGCTTAAAAGGCTTTTAAATTCACGGGCTTTTTTTGCTTATATTGGCCCTTGGCCTGATAGTGAGTATATCTGGCGCCATACGTTGCGAAATACGGTTGATAGTTTGATGTATGTGCCGGAAAATCAACAGGAATCTCAGCTTTTGTTGTGGTTAAAAAGTTTATCAACTTTTGAAAATAAGGGGTTGATGGAGCAGTTGTGGGGTGAGCGAAATTTGTTTATCCATAATTGTAAAAAGGCGTTTCCGAGAGGGATTTATAATGCTTCCGAGTTTTTTGGGGTGCTTTATGATTTGACAAATTCTGAACTTTATCCGCTTGCTTGTGAGTGGTTAAAAGGTGATGATTTGGATGAGGATAATTTGAGGTTATTGCAGGTTAAGCGGTCGATTGATAGTGAGGAGACGGCGCGGAAAATTTTGTCTAATTTCGGCATAATTTCGGCGGCGACTCAGCCGATAGTTTTGTGTTTTGATAATTTGGATAATATTGATCGGGCGCTGGATGGGTTTATTAATTTGCAAGCTTTGTTTAATGTAAATTCAATTATCCATAATCAGAAATTAAAGAATTTTTTTGTGATTATTAGTATAGTTACGAATACTTGGAAACAAAATTCTAAGCGGATTCAGCCGGCAGATTTGGCGCGGTTGGATATGCAAATCAGGTTGCAGCCCATTAGTTTGAATCAGGCTGAGGCGCTTTGGGAAAATCGGCTTTTTTCCTTACACCGGCAAGCGGATAAAGAACCAGTTTCTAAGATTTTTCCGTTAAACCGGCAACAACTAGAAGAGAAGTTTCCGGGGGGAAAAACACGCCCGCGTTATGTGTTGATGTTGGGCCGGCAGTTGTTTCAAGATTTGAAGAATCGCGGGATTGATGGGTTAATTGAAGCTGAAAATAATGCTACTGCCGGCACACCTGATCCGTTGGCGGCGTTTCAGTTGTTGTGGTTAAAAGAGTTTGGAAAAATGCAGGAAAAAGTAACAAGATTACGTTATTTTTCTGCACCAGAATTAATGCAAATGTTGCGGGAAGCAATGGGGGCTTTGCAAGTGCCGGCTATTCAGCCGAAGTTGTTACCTAGTCCAACTTATGCGAGTTATTCTTTGAGTTATCATTTGCCGGTGCAGTTGGGAAGGGTGGGTGTTGTTTGGACGGAAGAACCGAATTTAAATAGTTTTTTTCATTTGATGAAAGCTTGTGAGAAAACTGTGAAGCGAAATTTGTGTCAAACGTTGGTTTTAATTCGTGGGGAATGGGTGGGAAATTCGGGTAATCAAGGTTATCGAATTTATCGCAGTATTTTTTCTGGAAGTCGTCATAAACATTTGATTCCTGATTTAGCTTCGCTGCATTATTTGGCGACTTATCATAGTTTGGTAAATGCTGCTTGTGCGGGGGAATTGGTGATTGGGGATTTAACGCCTAGTTTGGCAGATTTGGAGGGGTTTGTGAGGAAATCTAGGGTGTTTCAGGAGTGTTTGTTGTTGCAGGCTTTGGGAGTGTTTGAGGGGGCTATGCCGGTGGCGGGAAGTCGTCAAAGAACGGCTGATTTTTCGGTGCGTAATTTAACTGAGGCTTTTGGAGAGGTGAAGGAGTTTTTGTTAAATTTGATGAAAACTCAGCAGATGATGGGGAGACAGGTTTTGATTGAAAATGCTGTTTCTCAGTTTCCTTTGGTTGAGGGTGTTGAGGTGTCGCGTTTGATTGATAAGTTATGTGAGGAAAGGGTGATTTTTATTTTAGATCCTGCGGTTTCTAGTCAGGCGCAGTTGGTGTGTTTGGTGAGGAAATAATGCGGCGGGTTAATGCGACGGGTTAATGCGATGGGTTAATGCGACGGGTTAATGCGACGGGTTAATGCGACGGGTTAATGCGACGGGTTAATGCGACGGGTTAAAACCCGCCGCTACACGAATAAAACCCCTTCGGGGTTATGAGAATTTTGTACATAGTCCGTTAGGACTTTTTTCTTGTAGACGCTCTTTAACCGGTGGCTTTTTTCGTGTTTACATCCGGTTTTAACCGGCGGCTTTTTGCTGCAAAAGTTCAATTAACTGTAGCTTATTCATTCCCGAATAGCCCTTTAGCTTGAGTTTTTTTGCCTCTGCTTTTAGCTTTGTAAGCGTCATATTTTCATAGCCTGTATCTTTTATCTCCGCTGGCTTAATGGGTGGTTTCGGCTCAATAACCGGCTTTTCTTTCTCTTCAAAAAGCGCCGTTAATAACTCATCTTTGAAAGAGCTAAACTTCCTCTCTACAGCAGATTCTAGCTTCTCACTCAAAGAGTTTTCCAAACGTTCTATTAACTGTTTCAGCGATGCAGATTCCAACCCCACCGGCTGAACTTCTGCCGGCGCTTCAACAATTGCCGGTTTATCTTCAACAATTGCCGGTGCCACAACCAAAGCCGGCTTATCATCAACTACAGCCGGTTTATCCACCCCAGAAAAACCTAGCAAAACCTGCATTTCTTCTCTTAAAGCCGCCGCCTGCTCATCCGTCAAATCAAACACCCAAACCCACAACCGACTAATCCCTAATTCCTTAGCAACAAAACACCAATCCTCCCCATAAACTACCTCGTATTCTTCATCCTTATAAGCCTCAGATCGACGCACAATAATCGTCGCTAAATTTCCACCTTGTGCCTGCAAACTTTTTTCAATAGCCAGCCGCCTCTCTGGTGTAATTTCTGGCAAAAAACCGGGCCGAATAGCAATTAAATCCGTATCCAATTGACCGTGATTAATCGCTTTTGGAAGCAATCTTTTAATAAGAGCATTTTGACCTTCTGCAAAATCCACTTCTCCTACTCCATCTATTTACAAACTTTCATCAAATGCCGTGCCAAATTCATATAAGCATTCCAAGCATTCTCAGCCATTTGCTTATCTCCACTCGGCAAACTATTATCAAATTCAGCATAACAAAGCGGATATCCCTTATCCGGCGTTTGTGCAACCACCTTTAACTGTGGAATCCACGTTTTCTCATCAAATAATCTGATATTTTCAGCCCCCCGAATACTACTCAAAATTTTATTGATTTTATTCGTCATAATTGCCTGAACGCTTGTTGTCCGTGTATCGTACATACTCACAGCAATTCCCAAAATTGGTAAAGGTTCCTCCCTTAACTGCCCCACAGCCAAAGCGCGAGCAATCACATACTCCAAAGCTCGCACAGGATAAGGTGCTAAATGAGTAGGAACCAAAATTCCAGCAGATGCCATTAAAGCAATGGTGTTTGCTTTACCAAAAGAGGGCGGCGGATCAATTAATATAAAATCATAATCATCCTTATAATTTTTCAGCTTTCGGCTCAAAACTCGGTCAACATCCACTGTCTGAATTAGCGTCGCCTCCATGTCACTTAAACGAATATGAGAAGGCACAATATCTAACTCAATTTCTCCCCAATTTTTCTTAATAATTGTATCCGGTAGTTGCGTTTTAGTCTCCGTCAATAAATGACTAATATCTTTTTTCCCTTGGAACTCCACATCAACCAACGGATCAATCCCTACCCCCATCGTCAAATTTGCTTGCGCGTCAATATCAATCAACAAAACCTTTTTTCCTAACTTATTCAGCGCCGCCGCTAAATTAATCGTCGTCGTAGTTTTACCCACACCGCCTTTATTATTGAAAACCGTAATAATCATGCCTTGTCTCTCCTTTAAACTATCTTCCAAACTTGTACTCGTCATCACAACCGGCCCATTTCCAGACTGAGAATCATCCGAAGCTTTCTCCTCAAACATCCCCAGCATATCCTTATTACCAAACGCCTTAGAAATCAACTCCCCAAACTTAACCCTAACTAACTGTTGCCTTTTATAGCAAGCCTCAATCACCTTTAAACAAGTTGCCTTACAAAGCAACCGTAAAAAAAGCTTAGAATCCGCCACAAGTTCAGCCTGGGAATACTCAGCAATCACCTCCACATTGCCATCATAATGATAAAAAATACGAAAGTCATAACCATTTGTCAAAAGCCCTAAAATCGCTCCCGACTTCCGCAGATAAGTATTCAATTGCCAGCCATTATGAGTAAGTTTTTTACTCGGTGCCTTCGCCTCAATCACCAAATAGGGAGGATAAATTAAAGCCGCCTCTTTCGGATGAACTAAAAAATCAATCTTTCCCCTATTCAATGGAAATTGAGCCTGCCAGTCTTCATCACTATATCCCAAAATTTTTAACAAGGGAATAATGACTTGACGCTCCACATCCGCCTCACTACAGCGAAGCGTAATAGCTGCAAATAGCTCAGATAAACTACAATCGGCCAAATCATTCATGCTAATAAAACCAAGGAAAACCGCAAGAATTCCTCAGCCCTCGCTAATGCTCCCCTCATTCGGGATTTAAGGTGATTGCAATAACTATACCCCACACGCCCCACTAAACTCTAAATTTTTATATAAATTTTGTGTGAAGAAATCCCAACTAATTCGGCACAATTATTCTCTCATCACAAAATAAAAAAAACCTTAAATTTGAAGAGGGCGGTTAGTTAGAAAAAGACCAAAATTAAAGACTTATACTTAAAAAAAGCAAAAAAATAACCCCCATAGGGGGTTTCGTTTCGTGTAGCCACCGGCATTAACCAGTAGCATAATATTGCAGAAAATAACTTAACCTTGCTTCTTCAAAAGCCCCGAAAAAGCACTCTTAATATTATCAACAGCATCTTGAATAAAACCTCCTGGCCCCGGTGCCGGCTTAACAGCAACCTGAACCGGCTCATCAGCAAAATCAGCACCCTTTAAACGATAACCATACTCCAAATTATTCTGATTCTTTTTCAAAACCGGAAACAACCGAAAAGCACCCTGTAACAAATCATCCTCATTCTCAAAAATAGCCCGATTAATCATAGTAGAACGATTCACCGCCAAAGAACCAATCGGAAACCAATTCTTCTTATCCTTAACCCGCACAAAAACACTAAACTCCGGCAAACCATCCGCCTTCATATTCTCATACTTCTTACCGGCCTCAGCCCGCTTTCCAGCATTCTTACTTACCTTCTTTGCTGGCTGAACCTTCCCGAACCCCCTTTGTGTAGCCATCTTGCATAACTCCTAAACGTCTTTTACAAAAGTTTACAATATTTTCATAAAAAAGCGAACCCCTCACATAGCCAAGCATTTC
Organism: Ancylothrix sp. D3o; assembly: GCF_025370775.1. Lineage (NCBI taxonomy): Bacteria > Bacillati > Cyanobacteriota > Cyanophyceae > Oscillatoriales > Microcoleaceae > Ancylothrix > Ancylothrix sp. D3o. Next base: position 125,752 of record NZ_JAMXEX010000004.1, read on the forward strand.
GCAATCCCCACACCCACAACAGCGTCATAACCCCAACAAAGCGATCTACATCACACCCACCCCCCCACAAGATCACCCCAAAACCGATCATCCCATCACCACCAAACCCCCAAAACATCACACATACAGCCAACAAAGATCACCCAAAAAACCCCAAAAAACCCCCATACTGCAAACATCAAAAAACAAAACAACAAAAACCAAAAAAACAGGAGCCATGCTTAGCATTCGTGAACTCGTCAAAGAAGCACTCCAAACCGGCATCCTCACCCTAGAAGCCGAAAAAGAACTGCGCCAACTCCTCAGCACAAAATACGACCTCCAAGACCTCCACGCCTTAATGACCCTGCAACACGGCGCCATATCAGGCAGAGTCCGCCAGCAATCCCGCCAACAACTCACCTACTCCCAAACCTAAAAACCCACCCCTGTGATCTCGATCAGATCACCCCATCCAAACAGTCACAAAAAAACCCCAAAAAGCATCACCCAAAAACCCCAAAAACATCACCCAAAAACCCCAAAAGCATCACCAGAAAAGCAATATCACATCACTCACCAAACAGAAAAAAAGCCCCATACTGCTGAAGACGCACACAAAATAAAACCAAAGCAGTATCATGGGACGCATAGAAGAAATCATCAATCAAGCCATAACCATCGGCCAGCTTAGCCCAGAAGCCGAACAACAACTAAAACAACACCTAGCAACCCAAACCGACCCCCAAGACCTCTTTGCCTTCATGCTACTACAGCACGCCTTCATCTCCGGTCGCGTTAGGCAAACCAGACAACAACTCCAGCCCAACCAAACAAAAAAACCCCCAAACAACACCTCCGAATAACCAAAACTCATTTCTAAAAACTCATTTTTCAAAACTCAAGAACCAGGATATGCGTCCCACTCCCTACTTAACCATTGGTCAAAACTCAGATCAAATAAATCTGCCATTTTTGACCACCATATCAAAGCAGCCAGACCCTAAAGAGGAAAAATCCAGCAAAGCGGTACCATAGAATCACGCGAAAAAAAGCTTCCAACTATGACCTTTTGCACAAATCCCAATTGCCCAAGCCCCCAAAACACCGACAAAGCCAAAACTTGCGCCACTTGCGGCTCAAAACTGCTCATCCAAGGACGTTACCGGCCCATCAAACCCATCAGCAAAAAAAACACCACATACTTCGCAATTGACGAACGCAAAAAAGTCAAACCCCCCTGCATCATCCAAGAAATCTACCCCTCATCAACCGGCCCCTACACCCAAGAAATCTTTCAAAACTATCAACTACTCGCCCCATCACCCCACCTCCCCAAACTCCTCAACCACACCACCCTAGAAAACCGGCATTACTTCATCTTTGAATACATCGAAGGAACCAACCTCAATCAAGAACTCCTCAGCACTGGAACCCTCACCGAAACCGAACTGGGGCAACTTCTCGAACAAATTTTACCCCTCCTCGAACAACTCCACAACCAACAACTCCTTCACAACAACATCAAACCCCAAAACATCATCCGCTCTAACCAACCCGACAAACCCTACATCCTAGTCGGATTCACCGGCACCCTCAACACCAAAACAAGCGACCCCATCTACAGCGCCCCCGAACAAATCCAAAGACAACCAATCCCCGCCAGCGACCTCTACAGCCTCGGCGTAACCTGCCTACACCTAATCACCGGCATACACCCCCTAGAACTCTTAGACAGCAAAGAAGATAACTGGGAATGGCAAGACTATCTCCGCCGTGAACTTCCCAAAAACCTCCTAATCGTACTGCGAAGCCTAGTACAAAGATCCCAACTGGGAAGATACCAACTAGCCAGCCAAGCCTTACAAGACCTGCATCCCCCAACTCAAAACGCCACCCCCAAAAACGAACAGCCAGAAATCCTTCAACCCAAAGAGTGGAAATGCACCCACATCCTCAAAGGGCACAACAACACCATCCCCAGCATCTCCCTAAGTCCAGACGAACAAACCATAGCCTCCGGTAGTCACGACGGCACCATCAAAATATGGGACGCCAAAAACGGCAAACTGATCCACAGCATCGAAGGAAATCCCTACATCCACGCCGTAGCCTTTACCCCAGACGGACAAACCCTAATTTCAGTCGGTCATCAATCCTGTATCAACCTAGTCAACCCCCAGACCGGTAAATATATCAAAAAACTCAGCCAACTCGAACAAGACATCGAATCCCTCGCCATCAGCCCAAACGGAGAAATCTTCGCCACTGGCGAAAACACCGGCATCATCAAACTTTGGGATCTCAAAACCGGCGCCCTCTACGAAACCCTAATCAGCCCCGACTGTCAACCCTGGCATGGCGTAGACGCCCTCGCCTTTAGTTCCGACGGCCAATTTCTTGTCAGCAGTTCAGAAGTGTGGGATCTCCAAAGAAACAAACGCCTCTACAACTTCACCCCAGAAGCAATCTGGGCACACTCCATAGCCATCAGCCCCGACTGTCAAAGCTTCGCCGTCACCGGCGACATGGACAAAACCGCCAAACTCCTCAACGTCAGAACCGGCCAAATTATCCGCAAATTCAAAGGCCACCTCAAATCCTTACGCGCCCTAGCCTTTCATCCCAACGGACAAATCATCGCCTCCGGCTCTAAAGACGGACGCATCAAACTGTGGAACATCCACACCGGCCAATCAATCCAAACCCTCTCCGGCCACTCCAAAGTCGTCACCAATCTAATTTTCTGCCAAGACGGCAAAACCCTAATCAGCGCCTCCCAAGATAGAAAACTCAAAATTTGGCAGTGTGACTAAACCCAAAACCCGCTTTTCCCGATCAACTCTAACTTGCTTCCATTAAATTTTTGTATGGATTGCCAAAGACTCAATAAGGAAGCCATCCCCATTGCAGTTTACTTTTGCTAAAGTTTTGTAAAGAAAATTATCAATTATCAAAGACTTGATTAAAAACCCCTAATTTGCAAGTTATTTCCCCTCATATTTCTTACCATAAGCGAGAAACCTTGTAAATCAAGGCTCCATATTTGATCATAAATAGTTACATAGAAAACTAAATGTTTAAACCCTCCTTCAAATCAATAAACCGGCAGCACTTCCAAAGCCATGCTTTCAGCCATTTATAAGTATTGAAGCGGAAAAACTGAGTAATTTTGACTAGCCCCGCAGCCTTGAAATCATTTTCATAACACCGAAAAGCGAACCTCCGGTCAAGAGGAAACTCCAAAGGAAGACTTACCATAGAAAACAGTCATAAGATTGGGTTGCGATATGAGTTATTGTCTCAATTCCTCCTGCCAAACTCCGCAAAACCATCCGGGTGCGGAAAATTGCGTTAACTGCGGCACAAAGCTACTGCTCAAAGACCGTTACCGAACCATTAAAGTCTTAGGTCAGAGCAGCTTTTGCCGAACCTTTCTAGCCATTGATCAAGATCAACCGGCCCACCCCCACTGTGTCATCAAACAATATACACAAGAAACCACAGATAGCACTCCAGCATCCTCAAGAGTGACAGGGATTTTCAAACTGTTTTACCAAACCGCAAAACAACTCGACGAGCTTGGGAAACATCCTGCCATCCCCAAACTGTGGGCATCCTTTCAACAAGGAGACCAGTATTACTTAGTCAAACAATATATTGAAGGAGAAAATCTAGCCGAAGAACTAAACGAGGTAGGCGATAGCAGCGTAAGCGAAACAGAGATCCGAACCTTACTCAAACAAATCTTGCCGGTGCTGCATTTTGCCCACAGCCGCAAAATCATACACGGCGACATCAAACCCGAAAACATCATATCTCGACAAAAAGACAAGAAAAATATCTTAGTAGACTGGGGCGACAGCCAACTGTTTGCAGCCACCGGCCTATATGGCTCAGCCGAGTATAGCGCACCCGAACAACTGCATGGACAGGCAACCGCCAGCAGCGACCTCTACAGTTTAGGGCTAACCTGCTTGTACTTACTCACCCAAATTTCACCCTTTGACTTATTTGATGTCAAAGCCGGGGAATGGGCGTGGAGAGACTACCTAAAAACACCCGTAAGCTACTCCTTGGGTAAAATCCTAGATAAACTCGTACAACGCAACCCCAAACAAAGATATCAAAGCGCATCGGAAGTTATCAGCGACCTGCATTCATGGATGATGCCGGTGCCGACAACGCACCATAAAACCAGACTAGCAGCCGGTGCGCTGGGAGGGGCAGTAGCAGCCATGCTGATCGCCCTCTTACACCCCCGCGTCCCCACACCCCTGCCGACAACCACCTACACCATAGAACCGGCCCAAATCACAACCCTGCCAGAATATAACACCTACAGCAGCAACGAAAGCTGGGGAGAAATTCAACCACTTCGCACCTTAGCAGGAGACACCGGCCCATTTTGGTCAGTTGCAGTCAGCCCCGACGGGCAAACCGTAGCCACCGGCAGCTTTGATGGCAGCATCAAACTCTGGAACCTGCACAGCGGCGGAATGGAAAGTTTATTAGCCGGTCATTTTGGCGCAGTGTGGGCCGTTGCCATCAGCCCAGACGGACAAACCCTAGCATCGGCCAGTTCCGACAAAACCATCAAACTCTGGAACGTCAGAACCGGCGAACTGCTAGAAACTCTAAACGGCCATACCGGCTCAGTTTTCTCCGTTGCTTTTTCACCCAACGGCAAAATTCTCGCATCCGTCAGCGAAGACAAAACCATCAAACTCTGGGATACCCGCACCGGCATCGAAGAACGCACCCTCAAAGGGCACAACGATGAAGTGCAAACGGTAGCCTTTTCCCCCGATAACAAAACCCTTGTCAGCGGCAGTTCCGACGGCACTGTTAAACTCTGGAACGCCAAAAACGGCAAACTCCAGCGCACTCTCAAAGGACATAACGATGCCATTTGGTCTGTTGGCATCAGTCCAGACGGAGAATACATCGCCAGTGGAAGTTGGGACAACACGATTAAAATGTGGTCTTTGGAAACCGGCGACCTCTTAAACACTTTCATCGGCCATAGCGCTCAAGTCCAGTCGGTTGCCTTCAGCCCCGATGGAGAAACCCTCGCCTCTGGCGACATGAACGGCACGATCAAACTCTGGCAAGTTGGGTCAGGCGGTTTAGTCGGCACCCTCAAGGGACACTCTGCACTGGTTAAATTGGCATTCAACCCCCAAGGGAAAATGCTTGTCAGTGGCAGCTTTGATGACACCGTGAAGTTATGGCGTTTATGTCCGTGAGCACAGGTTATTTTTAAACCCAGAGGACGCATTAGTGGACAAAAAGCCCGCAGAGGAGTTATACCTTACTCCTCTGTCGCCTCTGTCTTAAAAACTCGCCTTAAAACACTCTCATAAACCCAAAAGATAAGCAAGAATCTAATCTGCTTTTATCTCTTAGAATAAGGTTAAATTTCTGCCTACTCCAAACAATCGGGCTGCTTTTTAATAATCATTTCGTAAAGCGATTGAAAACAAAACCATCCTAGAGAATGGGTTCCTACTTGGCTTGCTGCTAATTTGGCATTTTCATGGTCAATTAAAATCGGTTTCCCTGCGGCTTCTGCCATTAATTGAACTTGACAAGAACGCTCCATTGTGATAAACCACCACGCGGCCTCATCGACGGTTTGGCCGACTGTTAATAAACCATGATTTCGTAAAATAATTGCTTTTTTATATGCCAAAGTTTCGGCAATGCGTTTGCCTTCGGAGGTTTCTAAAACAACGCCGGTGTAATCATCAAATAAAGCATGATCTTGATAGAAACTACAGGAATCTTGGGTAAGCGGGTCAAGCAATTTTCCCAAGGTAGACCAAGTTTTTCCGTAGATAGAATGGGCGTGGGCGGCGGCTACGACATCAGGACGGGCGCTGTGAACTTGGGAATGGATGGCAAAGGCGGCGCGGTTTATAGGCCGGTTTCCTTTGATGATTTCGCCTTTATCGTTGACTAAAATTAAGTCTGAAACTTTAATATGCCCGAAATAAACTCCGAAAGGATTAACCCAAAAATGATCGCTAAATTCGGGGTCTCTGGCGGTGATATGGCCTGCTACTCCTTCATCAAATCCAAAATATGCAAACAGTCTAAATGCTGCTGCTAGACGTTGGCAACGGTGTCGGCGTTCGTCTTCTATTTTTTCAAAGGTTGGGGGGGTGGGGATTTGGAGTTTCATTTTAGGTTTTTTGTTTGGGGTTAAAAAATATTTTATCGGTATTTTTATTAAATTTCTTAGCAATCAGGGGTCAGTTAATAGTTGAGAAAAACAGCTAAGAACTGACCCCTAAGTATCATTTGGTTAACCCTTTACAGGGACGGTTTTTTCGAGATGACCGGCTGCTTGTTGGCTTTGGGGGGTTGAAGTTTGCAGCGTTTCTTTGGAAGCTTCCGTCCATTCGGTGTGGAAGACTCCAGGTTTATCAATTCGTTCGTAGGTGTGGGCACCAAAGTAGTCGCGTTGTGCTTGGGTGAGGTTTTGCGGTAAAGTGGCGCGACGGTAACTGTCGAAGTAGTCCAAGCTGGCGCTGAAGGCGGGGACGGGTACACCGAGTTTTGCGGCGACAGAGATAACTTCTCGCCATGCTGTTTGCCGGTCGAGAATGGTTTGTTTAAATTCGGGTGCCAACAACAAATTAGGCAAAATTTGGTTTTCTTTGAAGGCGTCTTTGATTTTATTCAAAAAGCCGGCCCGAATAATACAACCACCTTTCCAAATTCGCGCTATTTCGCTGAGGTTTAAGTTGTAGGAATAGGTAGTTGATGCTGCGCTTAATAAGGCCATTCCTTGCGCGTAGGAGCAAATTTTTGAGCAATAAAGTGCATCTCGAATTTGGTTAATAAAGGTCTTGGTGTCGCCGTCATATTTGCCGGTGGGGCCGGTTAATTCCTGAGAGGCTGCCACTCGTTCTTGTTTGTATGATGACATGATCCGTGCATTGACAGCGGCGATGATCGTGGGGATGCAAACGCCTAATTCTAGGGCGCTTTGTACTGTCCACCGGCCGGTTCCTTTTTGGCCGGCTGCATCCATAATCAAATCAACAACTGGTGAATTTGTATCGGGGTCGATCTGGGTGAAAATATCAGCAGTGATTTCAATTAAATAGGAATTTAATTCATCGGTTAAATTCCATTCGGCAAAAACTTCGTGCAGTTGATTGTGGTCGAGTCCCAGGGTATTTTTCAACAAATCGTAGGCTTCGGCAATTAACTGCATATCGCCGTATTCAATGCCGTTATGCACCATTTTTACATAGTGACCGGCACCAGCGGGGCCCATGTAAGTAACACAGGGCCCATCATCGACTTGGGCGGCGATTTTTGTAAAAATGGGTTCGAGAAATTCGTAGGAGCTTTTTGTGCCACCGGGCATTAAACTGGGGCCATTGAGGGCTCCTTCTTCTCCGCCGGAAACTCCCATGCCAATGAATCGAAATCCTTGGGCTTCTAAATCGCGGGTGCGGCGGGCTGTATCATCGTAAAGCGAATTACCACCGTCAATGATGATATCCCCTTCTTGGAGGTAGGGTTTCAGTTGGTCGATGACTGCATCCACCGGCGCCCCTGCTTTTACCATGATTAGCATTTTGCGGGGTCGTTCGAGGGAGTGGACAAATTCTTGCAGTGAATAAGTCCCTTTGACTTTTTTGCCTTGTCCCCGTGTGGAGACAAAGGCATCGGTTTTTTCGGGGCTACGGTTATACACTGAGATGGGGAAACCGTTGCGTTCGACGTTGAGAGCGATGTTTTCACCCATCACTGCTAAACCAATTACACCAAAGCTTTGTAGCGTCATATTTGTTAGTTGTTTTCTGTCTTGGTTCTTTTACAGGGTAGCCCGATTTTTCCAAATCATTGCTAAAGAAGATGTTAAAAGTAAACACCTCCAGACAAAATCAGCCCTTTTGGCGATTTGCTAGGCTCCATATCAGCATTGTGATAGATGTCAATGAGAAAATATAGGATCTTGGCATTTTTGTTTTATCTGGTAGCGTAGATAACAAATAGCTATCAACTCTGGGGGGATTATATTTTGTTTCAAAACATCCCATCATTTTCTATGCCGGTATAAGCATCACCAGGCAATAAGCCTAACCAAGGATCAGAACTCGGAGTTAAAAACAATTCTGCATACACTCTTTCATTCAATTTTTCTAGGGTGCCGGTGGAGTTTCCATTGATGAACCATTGATGCAGTTGCCGGTGAAACAAATATTCATTGCGTACTGTATCTAAAGCTATATTCCTCTCAAAATTTGGTAAGACTTTTTGCAGATTTTCTAAGTTTTTATAATTGCTGTTTTTGCTTTGCATTAAGGTGATGCTGTTGCTATCTAAACGCGCATCTGCTGTGTGAAGTTCTGCGAGTTGAACCCAAGGGCTGTTATTGGGGGCCGGTGTGATACTTTCGGCACTTGGTGTGATGGAACGCAACACCGGCATTTCTGTTGCCATTTTACTTAATGCCCCAGGTGCGGCTTCAAGGGCTGTGGGTTGGTTTTGTGCTGTGTTTGGCAGACTGGGTAAGGGGGGTACTAATTGCCCTAAACTCAGAAAGTCGTTTTGCCAGGAGGTTTCTATTTCGCTAAGGCGTTGTTGATGATATTGGCGGAGTAGGGTTTGTTGTTGTTGGGGAGAAGTATTGTTATAGGACTTGACAAAATTGTTGATTTGTGCTATGTGTTTGAGGAATGCTTGGGGGCCATAAAGTCCGGGGAGGGCTTCGATGGGGCGTCCGTTACTGTCGAGGATGTAGTGGATGCTGTTGCCGGTGAGGGTGCGTTCAAGTTTGCGTCCGTCTCCGAAGTCGATGGTAACTCTGGGGGCGGGGCGGACGGACTGCCAGTGCAAAATATAGTTTTCGCGGAGATATTGGGATATTTGGGCGTTGGGATAAAGGGCGATGCGGAAAAACCGGCTGTTGGCACAGCTAAGTTCTTCATTTAATTTGCCTAACAAATGCAGGGATAAGATGGGTTTGCCGGTTTTGGCTGCGGCTTGTTTTGCTTGTTCGAGGTCGGTGTACCAGTAAAGTTTCGAGGCGTAGCAGTCGCGCTGGGCGCAGATGGTGTCCAGGGCTGTTTGCAGGGAGGCGCGGGTTTGGGAGGCGAGTTTGCTATTTGGTTGCAATTTATCTGCATGAAGATTGATAAAAGCATCGATTCCGGCTGGCCCTTGTTGACGCAGTTGGCTGATGGCGAGGTTGGCTTCGGCGGGGGTGGGGGAAGCGGCTATGCCTGCTAGTTGTTGCAGGGTGTTTTGGGCAAGGGAGGGTAGGGTAAAGAGGGTGGTGCCGGTGAGGGTGAGGAGGGGAAGAATGCTTTTAATTTTCATAGCAAAAGTCTGCTTTTGTTGGGGTGGGAGTTTTTGGGGTGGGGAACAACGGCAGCGTGTCTATGGTGATGATGGTAACAAAGAGTTTTTGCGGTTGGGTTTGTTTCTGCTACCCAAGTCTGAGGAAAGTTCCGCATAAGAGGCGGTGAGAACGATAAAATTAGCCTGTAAGCGACCAAAAATGGGCTTTTTGTTTAGTTTTGTAAAGTGTAGGTTAAAAGATGCTTTCTAACATTTTGGCAGTATTGGTAGGTGTTGGTAGCTTTTTGCTTTATATGGCTGCTTTCTTTTTTCCAGAGGTTCACCGGAAGGGGGATTTTTTCTGGAGTGGGATAGGGATGTTTTATGCTTTGGTTTTATGGTTTTGTGCGGGCAGGATGACTGGTGCTGTGCTTTTGGGGCAAACGGCGACGGTGGCGTTTATGGGTTGGTTTGCTTGGCAAACTTTGCTGTTGAGACGGGAGGTGACACCGGCTGGTCAGCGGACGGAGGTTTCTGATACGGTGGTGGCAAAGTCGGGTGGTTTTGGGTTGTTTAAGGCTAAGCCAAAAGATAAGCCGGTGGCTGTGGCTGCTTCTGGGGCGCAGGTGGTGACGGTGGAGACTTCTGCGCCTCAAAAGGTGGTTACTAAGTCGGGTGGTTTTGGGTTGTTTAAGGGTAAGGCAAAGGATAAGCCGGCTGCTGTGGCTGCTTCTGGGGCGCCAGGGGTTGAGAGTTTGCCTTCTTTGGAGGATATTTTGGTGCCGCAAAAGCCGGAGACTGTTTCACCGGCTACGGTTATTCAGGTTGAGGAGGTGCCGGTTTCTGTGGAGGCTTCGCAGCTAAGTGCGGAAGAAATTCTGGCAAATATTGAACAAGCACCGCTACCTGTGGAAGTCACACCGGTTGAGGCGACAGGTGTGACTCCCCTCAGCACAGTCAGCACAGGCAAGACGCCGGTGCCACTGGTAGAGGATGATGATTTTGGGTTGGATGATGTGGAACTTAAACCGGCACCTGTAAGGAAGGTTGAGGCGAAAAAAGAGCCGGTTGTAGGAAAGAAAAAAGAGAAGAATGAGAAAAAAGAGAAGAATGAAAAAGCTGCAAAAGCTGCCGGTGGTTTGGGGGCGATTTTTGCTCCGCTGATGGGTTTGTTTGCTAAGAAGAAGGATAAGAAGGCGGTGGAAGCAAAGCCGGCGCCGGTTGTCAAGGCTGAAGAGACAGCGAGTGCTCTTGTGAAGGTGGAAGATACGGCTAGTGCTGTTGTGAAGGTGGAAGAGACGCCGAGTGCTGTTGTGAAGGTGGATGAAACGCCGAGTGCTGTTGTGAAGGTGGAAGATACGCCGGTGGTGGCTGAAATGATGCCAGAGATGGATGCGGTGGTTGAGGATGTGGTGGGAGATGTGACGCCGGAGGTGTTGACGGATAGTTCAGTGATGGAGTCGGTGACGGTGGAGTTTGAGCCGGTGGTGGAGCCAACGGGTGAGGAGGCTGTGCCGGAGTTGGTGCGTCCAAATGAGCCTTCTGCGGAGTTGGTGGAGGCGGCTCAGCCGGTGTCTGAGGAGGTGCCTTTGGCGGATGTTGCGGTGGAGGAGATAGCGCCGGAGGTTGATCTGGCTCCGCCGGCGGAGGCTCCTGTGGAGGCTTCTGTGGAGGTGCCGGTGGAGGTGGAAGCGGAGCCGGCGGTGGCTTTGCCGGTGGAACCTTTGGCGGAGGCTGAGCCGGTGGTTTCCCAGGAGTCTGAGGGTGGTTTTGCTGAGTTGTTGTCTCGCAAGCGTGAGGATATGGCGCGTGTTGAGGTGCCGAAACGTTCGGCTCAGGCAAGCTCTGCTAAAGGGGGTGCCGGTGATGTTAAGGATGATGATGATGATTTTTAATGTGTTGAATTGGTGATTTTTTGGAGGGGAGATTTTGTTTTCTCCCCTTCTTTTTTTTGGGTAATTTTTTTGAATCGCTGCTTTTTTGGGGCTACAAATTATGGTAGGATAAAATAGTAATACTAAAAAATCATACCGATGCTTAAAGTCACAATTACGTTAGAAGATGAACTATTAAAGTTTGTGGATGAGCAGGCAAAAGGCAACCGCAGCGCTTATATTAATGCTCTTTTGGCGGCACACCGGCGCAGTGTTTTAGAAGCGCAAATGATTGCGGCATTAAAGGAAGATGCGGAAGATTCAGAATATGCTGTTGAAATTGCCGGTTGGGATTGTGTTGTGGGAGATGGAATTGATGCCGCAGAATAATTTAATTTATCGGCGGTATAATTTTTGCGGCGGGTTTAAGAAAACGGATTTCTGGGTTAACAACAGCCAAGTTTAAGCAAGTTGAAAAATTGGGGAAATCGGTTTTGGTTGAGGGAGAGGTTTTCCATCTTGTTGATATTCTTCGATTAAAAGTTCTAAGACTTCTTGAGCGTTTTTTAAGGCTTCTTCGTAGGTTTCGCCGTGTGTATGGAACCGTTGAGAGGGAAAGTCTGGTAAATGTACGAGGTAACAGTTATCTTCTTCTGACCAATGGATTTTGCTCGATATTTTCGGTCGCAGCGGCTATGATATCTACAATACGATCTTGCGACGTCCTAAAAGGCATTAATCGCCTCCTTAAGCACTCGTTCCCGCAGATGCTCTTTTAAATATTTCCGACTTCCAATATCAACAGAACACCCCAAAGTATCCTCTAAAAAAAGATGCACCGCGCTAACTTCAAATAAACTCACTGGTCTCTCAAATTCCACCAAAAAATCCACATCACTATCAGAACTCGCCTCATCTCGCGCCACAGAACCAAACAACTCTAAAGACTTCACCCCCATCGCCTTTAATTCATCCTTATGCGCTGCAACAATTGCCAAAACTTCCTCCTTTTTCATAAAACCTCCTAACAAAAAAATCCATTAATAACTCAACCCTACCAAACTCCAGAGCAAAAAAACCATCCGCGTTCATCCGCGTTCATCTGCGGTTTAAAAAAACACCACCGCAACCTCATCTAACCAACCCCATCTAGCCCTATAATAAAACCAACAACAACTTCACCATTAGGCATCCGACTGTGACAGAAGCAAAAAGTTATAAAGACTCCGTAAACCTTCCCCAGACAAAGTTTGATATGCGAGCAAACGCCGTCAAACGTGAACCCGAATTACAAAAATTTTGGGCAGATCAAAAGATTTACGAACGACTGTCTCAAGAAAATCCGGGTGAATTGTTCATTTTACACGACGGCCCCCCCTATGCAAACGGCCCCTTGCACATTGGTCACGCCCTCGGTAAAATCCTCAAAGATATAATCAACCGCTATCAGCTATTACAAGGCCGCAAAATCCGTTATGTGCCCGGTTGGGACTGTCACGGATTGCCAATTGAATTAAAAGTTTTGCAAGAAATGAAACCCGAAGAACGCAGACAGCTAACTCCGCTGCAACTGCGTCATAAGGCGCGAGACTTTGTTCTGCAAACCGTGCAACAACAAAGCAAAGGATTTCAAAGATACGGCGTTTGGGGCAATTGGGAAAACCCTTATTTGACGCTGCAACCCGAATATGAGGCAGCACAGATTGGCGTTTTTGGCAAGATGGTGCTGAAAGGCTATATTTATCGAGGTCGCAAGCCGGTACACTGGAGCCCTAGCTCAAAAACTGCCCTCGCGGAAGCAGAACTCGAATACCCGGAAGGACACACCTCTCGCAGCCTTTATGCTGCATTTAAAATGACTAATTTGGCATCAAGTGTGCCGCAGGAATGGGAGACTTATCTACCGGATCTGGGAGTAGCCATCTGGACGACAACCCCCTGGACAATTCCTGCTAACCTAGCAGTCAGTGTCAACCCTGAACTTACTTATGCGGTGGTGGAAACCGGCAGCGAAATTTGTGTTCATAAATATCTGATTGTAGCGGCTGATTTAGTGGAAAAATTAGGCGGAATTTTTAACACAAACCTCACTGTAAAATCAACAGTTAAAGGTGCAGCACTTGAACATTCCACCTATCAGCATCCTCTCTATGATCGGGTGAGTGAAATTCTCATTGGTGGAGATTATGTTACCACCGAATCAGGCACCGGCTTAGTACATACAGCACCCGGACACGGACAAGAAGATTATCAGGTAGGATTACGGTATGGGTTGCCAATTTTTGCGCCGGTTGATGAAGATGGTAATTTTACCGAAGAGGCGGGAGAATTTGCGGGTAAAAATGTTTTGGGTGAGGGCAATGTTGCCGTTATTGAAGCCTTAAAAGAACGCGGTTCTTTGCTGAAAGAAGAACCTTATTTGCATAAATATCCCTACGACTGGCGTACTAAAAAACCGACAATTTTCCGCGCTACAGAACAATGGTTTGCCTCGGTTGAAGGCTTCCGCGAAGAAGCTTTGAAAGCTATCTCTGAGGTAAAATGGGTTCCTGCACAAAGCGAAAATCGGATCACGGCAATGGTTTCTGAACGTTCCGACTGGTGTATTTCTCGTCAGCGTACTTGGGGTGTGCCAATTCCTGTTTTTTATGAAGAAAGCACCGGTGAGCCGTTATTAAATGAGGAAACTATCGCCTACGTTCAAAACATTTTTGCTGAAAAAGGTTCCGATGCTTGGTGGGAATTAGCGGTGGAAGAATTGCTGCCTGAAAGTTATAGGAATAACGGCAAAACTTACCGCAAAGGTAGTGATACAATGGATGTGTGGTTTGATTCTGGTTCCTCTTGGGCGGCGGTGGCAAAAGAAAGAGAAGAATTGCGCTATCCAGCGGATATGTATTTGGAAGGATCAGATCAACATCGCGGCTGGTTTCAATCGAGTTTATTAACCAGTGTGGCTAATAATGGAGTTGCGCCGTATAAAACAGTGCTTACTCATGGCTTTGTTTTGGATGAAAAAGGCCGCAAAATGAGTAAATCTTTGGGCAATGTGGTTGACCCCCAAATTGTGATTGAAGGCGGCAAAAATCAACAACAAGACCCTGCTTATGGGGCGGATATTTTGCGGTTGTGGGTGTCATCTGTAGATTATTCTTCTGATGTGCCGCTTGGTAAAAATATGCTGAAGCAATTAGCAGATGTTTACCGCAAAATTCGTAATACGGCGCGGTTTTTGTTGGGGAATTTGCATGATTTTGATCCGGCAAAAGATGCAATTGCTTATGAAAAAATGCCGGCTTTGGATAAGTATATGCTGCACCGAATGACGGAAGTTTTTGCAGAGGTGCAAGAGGCGTTTGAAAATTATCAGTTTTTCCGCTTTTTCCAAACTGTGCAGAATTTCTGTGTTGTTGATTTGTCTAATTTTTATTTGGATGTTGGCAAAGACCGGCTTTATATCAGTGCGTCGGATGCGTTTCGCCGGCGTTCTTGTCAAACTGTGATGGCGGTGGCGTTGGAAAATTTAGCTCGTTCTATTGCGCCGGTGTTGTGTCATTTGGCTGAGGATATTTGGCAATTTATGCCTTATTCTACGCCTTATAAATCTGTGTTTGAGTCGGGATGGGTGAAGCTGGATGAAGGGTGGAAGAATCCTGATTTAGGGCAGTTTTGGGAACAGTTGCGCGAGGTTCGTGCTGAGGTGAATAAGGTTTTAGAGCAAGCTCGCATGGAAAAGATGATTGGTGCATCTTTGGAGGCGAAGGTGTTGCTTTATGTGGCTGATGAAGCTTTGCGTAAACAGTTGCATTCTCTCAATCCTGATAGTTTAGATGGCAATGGGGTTGATGAGTTGCGTTATTTGTTTATTTCTTCTCAGGTTGAGTTGTTAGATTCTCCGCAATCTCTGGAAGGTTTGCAATATAAATTGCTGGCGGATAATTTGGGTGTGGGTGTGGTGAAAGCAGAGGGCGAAAAATGTGAGCGCTGCTGGAATTATTCAACTCATGTGGGAGAAATTGCTGAGCATTCTACGATTTGTGAGCGTTGTGATTCTGCTTTGGTTGGGGAGTTTTAAGGGGAGATAATAATAAGGTTGGGTTTTGCAACCCAACCTACAAACTTTAGAGAAAAGCAGAATTTAAGGGAAAATTCTATAAATTTCTTTGCGGTGAGCAAGGCGCTGGCAAATTAATGTTTGTCGTTCTTTGTCAACTGTAATACCAATCCGATAATCCCCAACGCGGATTTTATATTTGTCAGAATATCCCTTCATTTTTTCCAAATATCCTAAATCAAAAGGGTTTTCGCATTCTAGGTCTTGAAAAACAATGGGTTCAATCCGCGATATAATTTCTGCCGGCATTGCAGACAATTCTTTTAAAAATCTCTTTGTGTATTCAATTTTCCACATAACTTTTTTTCAAGAATTGATAATAGTTTCGGGCTTCATCTCCTGAAAGACGCTCATCATTTTCTGTTTCTTCCATGAGTTTTGCCAAGCCAAAGTTTTCGATAATTTCTTCTATTTTCTCAAAATCATCAATCGAAATTTGCACAGCAATCGGTTGCTGATTTTCGTCCATCACATAATTTTTATGAATATTTAGCATTTTATTGATCCGCCTTGTAAAGTCGTAAACTTGCTACCACTAAATTTTATCACTTTTCTCGCTACCAGCAACGTTAGATAACGATTTTCTGTTGTCTGAAGTATAGAAGGTTTTTAGGTTATCAACTTATAATAAAACATTTTATAAACTAACCTTATCAGCAAAACTTCAACCGCAACAACTTCTAAGTTTGGATATAGGTAGCTAAAAATTCTTGTCGGGAAATTCCCGCTTGCGTGCAAATTGATCTCAACGTAGAACCCTTAATTTGAGGGTGATTTGGCATTGTTAGGGGTGTTTGGGTTCCATCGTCGTTTTCTCTTACCATAACGATATGTTCTCTTTCTCTAATAACTACAAAGCCCAACAATTCTAATGTTTTGATTGCTCTTGATTTGGGAACATCCACAGGGAATTTATCCATTCTTAAGCCACCTCTACTTCAGCAATAAAAGCCTCTTGGACAGGTGACTCATCCTCTAAAACTGCTTGCCCAAATACTTCTATATGACAGCGAATTGCTGATTTAACATCGGCTAATGCTTGTTCATAGGTGTCGCCTTCTCCCACCACAACGCCTTTAATTCCAAGCGGATAGGCTACATAACCATCAGGATGTTTTTCTACAATAATTTTGATTGGTTTCATGGGGTTGATTTAGGTTGTATTGAATAGAATTTAGATTTCTAATTTGCGGTAATTTTAGGTTTCCCTCTTACAAGGAGAAACCGGCCTCTAATCAATTTTAGCACTCCTCCTCAAAACCAGCGCCTTAGCCGGCCCCCTCAAAAAAATTTGAACTATTTCCCGTAAAATTACGTCAAGTGTTGTTAAAATCATAAATCGTCCTCACTCAGGAAACCTATGGGTGCCTCCTGATTTCATTGTTCACACTGTTGTATCCTTTAGAGTTGACAGGAAAATTTTAGGCCGTGCAAAAGCAAATCTTCGCTCTCTGTTTTGTCTTATTTGGTGCCGGTGGAGTCTTAGTAGCGCCGGCTTCTCAAGCACAAGAAACCATTGCTCAAGTTAACCCCAATAGTCAACAACTCAGCCAGCTTTTACGACAAGCACGCGAGTCTGTTGATCGGGGAGATTATCCTAGCGCTTTAACTCTTTATCAACAAGCGTTGAGTTTAGATAGCAGAAATGCTCGAATTTATTCAGGCATTGGTTATTTGCAAGCCTTGCAACAAAATTATCCAGCGGCGGCGGGTGCTTATCAGCAAGCAGTTGTTCTTGATCCTAACAATGCTGATTTTCAATATGCGCTGGCATTTAGTTTAGCAAATATGGGCGATAATGCCAGTGCAGCGCAGGCTTATCGACGCAGTGCTCAACTAAACCCCAGAAATGTTAATTCCTATTTGGGATTGGGTGTGGTTTTGATGCGGCAAAAAGATTATAACGGTGCCACAACTGCTTTTCAACAAGTGATCGCCCTTGAACCTAGAAATGCCAAAGCTTACGAATTAACCGGCTCAATGTTGTTGCAACAAAATCGCACTCAAGAAGCGATCCAAAACCTAGAAATAGCCTCACAACTCAATCCCAGAGATGGAAGTGTGCTATTAAATTTGGGCATTGCTTTTTTGCAAGAAAATAATCCTAATGGGGCACGGGTATATTTTGAACGTGCTGCTCAACTTGACCCTAGAAATCCTGAAGTACATTTTCAGATTGGGCGAATTTTTCAAAATCAAAATGATTTTGATCGGGCTGCTGTTTCCTATCAACAAGCCCTTGCAATTAATCCTAAATTGGTGCAAGCGCAAGCAGCAATTGGCGAAATTCGCTTGCAACAACGGGATTATTTACGGGCGGTTGTAGCTTATCGGGAAGTGATTTCTATTGCACCAGAAGATGCCGGTGCTTATTATAATTTGGGGCTGGCATTAAAAGGACGTGACCGCACAGATGAAGCCATCGAAGCCTTTAAAAAAGCGCGGGAGTTGTATGAAAAACAAGGTCAGTCTGATTGGATGCAAAAAGCAGAGGCAATGCTTAAAGAATTAGGGGATTAGGTTTATCAGTGGTCAGGGTTCATTGTTAATTAGTCATTTCATCGGCAAAAAAAGCATACATGACTAACAGAAAAGACAAAAAACTAATTGTCAAAAGACATTAACTGTTTGCTGGTGGCGATTTTTTGCTAATAACTCGATAAACATCCACTGTTTGATGTTTGCCTTTTAAAGCAAGATGCCCCCAGGTTTCCACTAAATAATGGGGTTCGATGTAGACGAGTGTTTCTTTGGCGATTAAGACTCGGCAAATGCTCGTTTGTCGGTCTTTTTCGCAGCTTTCTAAGCGGGAGGCAATGTTCACACTGTCGCCAATTATGCCGTATTCTTGCCGGTCTTTTCCTCCTAATGAACCGACTACAACGGGGCCGGTGAAAATTCCCACCCGCATTTGCACCACCGGCAATCCTCGTTTTTGCCACTCTTTATTTATTTCCTTCAATCTTTCGCCAAATTCTAAACCACAATTAACGGCATGATGGGCATCTTCTGCAATTTCTTTTTCTGTAGTTCTTTCCACCGGCACTCCAAATGCTGCCATAATTCCATCGCCGGTAAATTTATTAATTATTCCTTTATTTTTCTGCACTGTTGTTGCTAATATTTCCAAATATTCATTTAACCATTCCATCAGCGCTTCTGGCGACATTTGCTCAGAAATTGTGCTAAAGTCTTTCAAATCTGTGAATAACATTGTGGCGATAAGTTTTTGCCCCGGAAGTTTGCCAGATTTGATTAATTTATCTCTATTTTTCCACAGGGCATCAGCTACTTCTGGCGATGTATTTTGACCCAAAAGTTTCATAACAATTTGGTGCTGATACTGCGCTTGATAGGCGCGGTAAGTAACCACTAAAGCGGTGCTTGTTACGGTGGCTAAAACTGGGGTTCCGATGGGTATCCAAGCATTGCGAAGAAATAAATAATAGCCGGTGCCAAAAATTATCGCTACCATGCCGATATTGCTGCAAGCTAAAGCTAGAGGGTGATGTACAAACCAGGCTACCGTTCCACCGGCCACCGCCCAAACGACAATCCACAAAAATTCACCCCCTTCTGACCAAAACCAAAACAAGCGGTTTTCTCCTAAAACAACGCTGAGAATTTGACTTGTCATTTGAGCATGAATTAACACCCCCGCCATTTTTGGATCTTGCTTTTCGGCAGGACTATAAGGCGTTAAAAATAAGTCTCTTTTAGTTGGGGCTGTGTAGCCAATTAAAACAATTTTGTCTTTCACCCATTGCGGGTTAATTTGGTTGTTTAAAAGTTCAGTTAAGCTAACTTGTTTAGCAACATTGCGGCGCGAACGGTAATTAAGAAGAATTTGATAACCGCTGGCATCAAGTTTGTCATAGCCTCCCGAAGAAGGTTGTAAAGGTAAAAATTGGGCTTTTCCCCAGTGTATTAAATCGGCGTTTGCTTGACTGTTTTCTGGTTGAATTCCTTGGGGAGTTAAATAAGCGCCGACAACCTGCAAAGCAAAAGAAAATAAAGTTGTTTCTGCGTTGAGATTTCCAAAAAGTAAATTTCGCCGCACGACTCCATCAACATCTTGCAATAAATCATTAAAGCCAATTCGTTCTGGCGGAACTGAAGGCGGCGGCGGGACTTCAAAATTACCGGTAATTCCCATTTTGGCAATGGCAATGATGTTAGGTTTTTTGAGTTGTTCTTCGAGTTTTTCTTTGCCGCTACCTTGGGCAATATCTCGATAAATATCAAGGCCAATAACTGCCGGTTGATATTGTTGTAATTTCTCTAAACTTTCGGCTAAAGTTTCATCGGTAATTGTTGATTGTTTTAAAGTTTGGATGTCTTCTTCGGTGATGGCAACAACTAACAAACGCGGATCTGGGCCTTCGTCTGGTTTTTGCATTACCATTTGGTCAAAAATCCGCAGTTCTAGGGGTTCTAAACCTCCCAGAGACCGAAACAAAAGCAATAGGCCGGTGACGGCGGTGGCGCTGAGGGCAATAATGCCAAGACCGGTTAGATCGGTTTTTTTGTTACGCAGCCGGTGAATTAACTTAAGAATCACGGATAACCTGGTTTTCAAGCTGTTATTTAATATTTCAACAATAGTCGATAGATTCCTGTTTTGTGTGCCTAATTTTTTTGCCATTTTTACCCAACCAATGCCCAACACTCAAGCATTTTTCAACAAGTCAAGCGAATTAAAAAAAACAACTTCACAAAAGCTTGGTTTTTTAGTTGCGCTTGAGGCCGTTATCACAACTGATAAGTCTGTCTTTAAGCGTAAAATATTTTGGGCGATGCGTCGAGGGGTCAAATTTCTTGCCACTCATAGCCCTTGATGTGAGAAACTGAGCAAAGTGTCCGCTAAAAACATTTATTTTAAGAATAAGTAATTTGTATAACAAGCCCGGAGAGCGTTTATATTTTGGAGTTCCCGATGGCTTGAGGGCAAGTTTGAGAGTTTTGCGTTAGTCTGTGCATAGGCAATCTTTAGCTGACAACAAACAGAGAATATGGTTTTAACAGCAATTAATTTTTTTTTAGACGGTAATTTTGGGCCGGTGAGTGCAGAAACAACCACCGACAATCTTAAGGTTATTGGCGAAATTCCGCCTGATTTATCGGGAATGTTTGTGCGAAATGGCCCCAATCCACAATTTACTCCGATTGGCCGGTATCATTGGTTTGATGGCGATGGAATGCTGCATGGGTTGCGAATTACAAACGGTGAGGTTTCCTATTGCAATCGTTATGTAAAAACGCAGGGTTTTCTAACTGAAAATGAGGCCGGTAAAGCCCTGTGGGCCGGCCTTTTAGAACCCTTCCACCCAAATCCCAGCGGCGGTAGCAAAAACGCAGCAAATACTGCTTTAATTTATCACGCTGGCCGCTTTTTAGCTTTATGGGAAGGTGGTTTTCCTCATGCCATTTCTTTGCCCGATTTAGATACCCTTGGGCAATACAATTTTAATGGCAAATTAGCCTCTTCTTTCACAGCGCATCCGAAAGTTGATCCTGTGACGGGAGAAATGATGTTTTTTGGCTATTCTTTCTCTCCGCCTTATGTAACTTATGGGGTGGTTTCGCCAGAAGGGGAATTGTTAAAAACTGTGCCTTTTGATTTACCTCAGCCGGTGATGATGCACGATTTTGCTATCACTGAAAATTACACAATTTTTATGGATTTGCCGCTGACTTTTAGTTTTGAAAGGATGCAAAAAGGCGGGCCATTGTTGATGTTTGAAAAGAATCGGACAAGCCGGTTTGGCATTGTGCCGCGACATGGAGATAACAGTCAAATTCGCTGGTTTGAGTGTCCACCCTGTTATATTTTCCACACTTTAAATGCCTATGAAGATGGGGATGAAGTGGTGTTGCTTGCTTGCCGCACGAGTATGACAGATGTGTTAATGTCTGACGACAATCCCGGTGAAACAAACGGCGAACTTGCTTATTTATACCGCTGGCGATTTAATTTGGAAACCGGCGAAGTTTCCGAGGAAAAATTAGATGAGCGTGCCTCTGATTTCCCGCGTATCAATGAGCAATTTTTGGGCCGAAAAACTCGCTATGGATACACGGCAAAATTTGCTGCCGGTTCGATGCCTTTGTTTGATGGTTTAATTAAATATGATTTCAGCAATGGCACTTCAAAAGTGCATGAATTTGGGGCCGGCAGATTTGGTGGAGAGGCTGTTTTTGTGCCTGCGCCTAATAGCAATTCAGAGGATGATGGCTGGTTAGTGACGTTTGTTTATGATAGTCAGGAGGATGTTTCTGAGTTAGTGATTGTGAGTGCAAAGGATGTGGAATCGGAGGCTGTGGCGCGGGTAATTTTGCCGCAACGAGTGCCTTATGGGTTTCATGGAATTTGGGTTTCTCAAGAACAGTTGAACACGGTAATTTAAACTTGTTGGTTGGGTTTCGTTCCAACGCTTGCGCGTCGCTACGCGTACCGTGATAGTTGGCGAAGCCTACAACCCAACCTACTAATTAACAAACTCAACACCTCTCAACTTATTTGCCTTTTCCCGTAACCGTTTTAACATCAAAGTTTCACCAATCCACTCGTCAAACGACCTATCAAGACGGTGTTGTAACTCGTCCTTTTCAAACCGGCTCAAAAACTCTTCCGTCGCCATCCCATACTTATTTTCAAAATACTGTATCCGTTCCTCAGTCCGCTTTATCCCATCTTCCAGCGAACACAATCTCTCGGCAAGACTATCTTCTATCATACGTTTTAAAGCCTCACTATCCTCACAAATAATCCGCAATTCAGCCATCTTTTCATCCTCCCACATAAATAATAGGCTGGGCATAACCCAGCCCCTAACATCCTAACAAAAAAACCACCAACTCCGACTTAAACAAATAACTTATCTGCGTCCATCTGCGTTTATCTGCGGTTAAAAAAACAAACCCAACCTAAGCAGAAAAATACTTAGCCGCCGGGTGATAAGTAATAATAGCCGTCGTAGACTGTTCAGGATAAATTTGCTCACTTTCATCCATAAAAAGACCAATTCGAGACGCACCCAGCAAATCTAACTGCTTATATTGATCCGCAATATTCGGACAAGCAGGATAACCAAAACTGTACCGAGAACCACGATAGCGCTGCGCCAAAATATCCCGAATATTATCCGGTTCCTCACTGGCAAAACCCAACTCCTTACGAATGCGAGCATGAGTCCATTCAGCCAAAGCCTCAGCCGTTTGGACAGCCAAACCATGAAAATACAAATAATCCGTATATTGATTATCTGCAAACAACTTTTGGGCAAACTCAGTCGCCACATTTCCCACAGTCACCGCCTGCATAGGAAACACATCAATTACCCCCGAATCTTTGGGAGCAAAAAAGTCAGCAATACAAAGCCGGCGCATAGATTTCTGACGCGGAAAACTAAACGTCGCCACCGCATTTGTCTCATAAATATCATGGCCATTTTTCAGCAATTCAGCATCGTAAATTTCCAAAGAATTTCCTTCAGCCTGAACCGGAAAATAACCATAAACCACTGTTGGATGCAGCAAGTTTTCTTCAATAACTCTGTGCTTCCATTCGGCTAAAATTGGGTACACTTTATCAGCCAAAAACGCATCATATTCCTCGCGGGATTGTTCCTTGGGTTTGCGGAATTGCCACTGGCCGGCAATCAACGCCTGCAAATCTAAATAACCAAAAATTTCAGCTAAAGAAATATCTGCCGGTTCCAAAATTTGCGTACCCCAAAAAGGCGGAGTCGGACGGGGAATATTAACATCAACAGCCTCAGACCGGCGCGTATCAATAACAACCGGCTCCTCAGCATCTTTCACCTTTACTTCTTCAGCAGCTTCGACAACTTTAACCCCCTGTCCATTCCCATTTACCTCATCTAAAAACCCCTGGAAATCATCCCATTTTCCTGCTACTTTTGCCGGCATTAACTTATCCATAAAATGCAAATCAGCAAAAGCATCCTTGCCATAAATAACCTTACCTTTGTAAGTATTTTGGCAATCCTCATTCACAAACTTAGGAGTCAAAGCAGCACCACCCAAAATCACCGGCACCGTAATCCCCCGCTCATTAAAAACCGCTAAGTTTTCCTTCATAAACGCCGTTGACTTCACCAACAAACCACTCATCGCAATACAATCAGCCTTATGCTTTTGGTATGCCTCAATAATATTCTCCACCGGCTGCTTAATTCCCAAATTAATCACCCGATAACCATTATTCGAGAGAATAATATCCACCAAATTTTTGCCAATATCATGCACATCGCCTTTCACCGTTGCAATGATAAACGTTCCCTTGGAATTATCCCCCGATTCTTCCTTTTCCATGTATGGCTCTAAATATGCCACCGCTGCCTTCATAGTTTCGGCGGATTGTAACACAAAAGGCAACTGCATTTGACCTGAACCAAACAACTCACCCACAACTTTCATGCCATCCAACAAGAAAGTATTAATAATTGTCAAAGGCGGATGATTTTCTAATGCCTTGGCAAGAGCATCTTCTAAACCAATGCGTTCCCCATCAATAATATGCTGTTTGAGGCGTTCTTCAATTGGCAGATTAGAATTATCAACTTTTTCGCGTTTAGTTGTTTTGCCCTCAAACAGTTTTGTCAGTTCTCCCAAAGGATCATAAACGCACACATTCCCGTCAAACTTCCGCTCATCATAAATTAATTTTTGGCACACTTCTTGATGTTCTGGTTCAATTTTTACCAGAGGTAAAATCTTATTAGCGCTAATAATTGCCCCATCCATTCCCGCTTGAATTGCCTCGTGTAAAAACATCGAGTTCAAAACTTGTCGCGCCGCAGGATTTAAACCAAAGGAAATATTAGAAACCCCTAAAATAATATGACATCCGGGTAATTCTTGACGAATACGACGGATTGATTCAATGGTAGCTTTTCCATTTTCGCGGTCTTCTTCAATGCCGGTGGAAATTGGCAAAGCTAAGGGGTCAAAAAATATCTCATAAGGCGGAAGTCCATAAGCAATGGCCGCATTATATGCACGTTTGGCAATTTCAAATTTCTTATCTGCCGTTCGCGCCATTCCGTCTTCATCGATGGTGCCAACAACAACACCGGCCCCGTATTTTTTCGCCAATTCTAACACTTTATAAAACCGAGGTTCGCCGTCTTCAAAGTTTGTGGAATTCAGCAAACATTTGCCCCCAGCTACTTTTAAACCGGCCTCCATTTTTTCCCATTCTGTGGAGTCAAGCATTAAAGGAAGGGTGGTATTATTAACAATGCGAGACACTAATTCTTTCATGTCGCGCACGCCATCGCGGCCTACATAATCAACGTTAACATCGAGAACATGAGCGCCTTCTCGCACTTGTTCTCTTGCCATAGAAACTAATCCATTCCAGTCTTCTGCATTCAATAAATCCCGGCATTTTTTAGACCCGCTGGCGTTTAATCTTTCACCAACAATTAAAAATGAATTGTCTTGATCGTAGGGTTGTGCGCTATAGATAGATGCGGCGGAAGGTTCAAAATTAAACTCACGTTGTTTCGGTTTGAGGCTGCTTGCCATTTGTGCGAGTTGTTCAATGTGGGCCGGTCTTGTGCCACAGCATCCGCCAATCACTTGTACCCCTAAGTCTTCTATAAAGTGCATCAAAGACATCCGCAACTCCATCGGAGTGAGGCGGTAATATGCTTGTCCGCCAACGTTTTCCGGTAAACCGGCATTGGGAACACAAGAAACAACAAACGGCGAATGTTGTGAGAGATAGCGGATATGTTCTTTCATCAAATCCGGGCCGGTGGCACAGTTCAAACCTAAAATATCAATCGGATAAGGTTGCAAAATACTTACCACAGCACTGATATCAGAACCCACCAACATTGTGCCTTGTTGCTCCATTGTGACGGATACCATGATGGGGATGCGCTCGCCTTTTTTGCTTAAAACAGCTTCAATGGCATTAAGAGCGGCTTTGATTTGTAGCACATCTTGGCACGTCTCAACAATGTATAAGTCTACACCGCCGTCATATAAGCCTTCTGCTTGCACGGTGAAGGCTTCGACAAGCTCATCAAAGCTGATATGTCCCAACGTGGGGAGTTTGGTGCCGGGGCCAATGGAACCGGCCACAAAGCGCGGTTTTTCAGGGGTAGAAAATTCGGAGGCGACGCTTTTGGCAAGTTCGGCGGCGGTTTTGTTGAGGCTATAGGCTTGGTCGCCTAGGTTATACTCTGCGAGAACAAATGTAGAACCGCCAAAGGTATCGGTTTCGATGACGTCGGCACCGGCAGCCAAAAAGTCCCTATGCACTTTCGCCACCGCTTCCGGTTTTGTGAAAACGAGATATTCGTTGCAACCTTCGTATTCCTTACCACCAAAGTCGTCTGCTGTCAAGTCTTGGACTTGCAAATTTGTACCCATTGCGCCATCAAAAACAATAACGGGCCGGTCGGGGTGATGTAGGCGTTGCAGAAAAGCACTTTTCATAGTCGCTCAGATTTGGAAAACAGATGTAGATTTATAATTTAATCTATTGTGCAATATTACGCGGGAAAAAAAGCATTATGGAACGAGTAATTACCGAGGGATATACCAACGCTGAGAGTAGTCCCCTTGTTCGGATGAGTACAACTGAGTTAAAAGCAATTTTGGATGAGATAGTTAAAAAAGTTGGTTTGGGGGAAGAACGGGTGATTTTAAGTCAAGATGGCAAAGATGTGGCGGCGGTAATTTCAATTGAGGAGTTTTGGTTTTTAGAAAAAGTGATTGAAGAATTGGAAGATAAAATTGATATCGAGGAGATAAAGAAAAGATTATCTGATCCCACTGAAGTAGCGGTTCCTTATCACCAAGTTCGTAAGGAGTTGGGTTTAGCGTGAATTACGAAGTTGAAATTTTACCGAGTGCTCAACGGGAATTGAATAGTCTTCCTCCACAAATTCGTCTGCGCGTAGATAGATGTATTCAAGAATTAGCAATTAATCCTCGTCCCGCTGGAACAAAAGCGCTTAAAGGGGAATATAAAGGATGTTTACGAATTCGAGAAGGAGATTATCGGATTATTTATCGGGTTGAAGATAACCGGCTTTTGGTGATTATAGTACGGGTGGGAAACCGGCGGGATATTTACCGCACTAAATAGCAATAATTAGAGCCTGTATTACCCGCTTTTGTTCGGCTAAAAGATAAAAATTGGTGACTAAAAGTTTTATCTATGGAACGCAAAAAAGTTTTAATTGCCACGAAAACTTATCCCTCAATTAGTCAAAAATATCGAGAAACTGTTTGCACAGCCGGCATTTTATTAAATGATAACGAGCAGCCGGTTGAGTGGATTCGCATTTATCCGATACGTTTTCGTTACCTAGATTTTGACCAACGCTATCCCAGATGGTCTATCATCAGCGCAAACATCGAAAAAAATGATCAAGATAGCCGGCCCGAAAGTTATCGAATTGATGACACTTCCATTCAAATAATTAAAAAAATTGGCTCTGATAATAATTGGGCCGAGAGAAAGCAATTTGTTTTACCTTTGCAATTTAGCTCCATTAAAGAGATCCAAAATCAAGGTAAATCTTTAGGCATAATTAAACCTCAAATCATCCAAAAATACTACAGCGAAAAAACAGAGCCGGAATGGTCTTCTGACAAGCAAGCTATTTTGGATCAGTTAGATTTATTTGAGCCTTCCGTTGATTTGGAAAAAATCCCTTACAAATTTGGCTACCAATTTTTAGACGGAGATGGACAAAAACATCGCTATTCTATCAGCGATTGGGAAATTGCGGAACTCTATAGAAAGTGTCGGGATAGATCGCCGGCGCTAACTCTCGAAGATAAAGAAAAAGATGGACTTGAAAAAGTACGCCACAAATTAGAGCTAGACTTTTTACCCAAGAAAGACTTATACTTTATTGTAGGGAACTTAAAAAATCATCGCCAAAATTTTATGATTATTGGCTTGTTTTATCCCCCCTTGATTGAATATGAGCAACTTAGTTTATTCTAAGCAATAAAAGCCGATGAATCTTAGTACATCTACAGAAACTAACAAAATTTACACCTTTGGCTATGGCAATCGTAAAAACTACGATTCCCTATTAACTTATATTCTAAAGTTTGACGTTAAATATATCATAGATGTGCGTCTTAGTCCTCGTGCTTGGACTCGCACTTGGTACGGGGATAAACTTGAATCTTTCTGTCAATCACAAAATATTCACTATATTTCTAAAACAGCTTTAGGCAATACATCAGGCAAAGAAAATTGGATACCACCCAATAAAAAACAAGCCCAAGAATCGCTGCATGAATTAGCAGAAATTCTCCAACACAGTAGTCTGCTATTATTGTGTGCAGAAATTGATTATAAACGCTGTCACCGGCTCGAAGTTGCCGAATCTTTAAGTAAAATAACCAATGTGCCGGTTATTAACCTACAGTAGCCTTCCCAAAACCCACATCCAGAAAACCTTCACAAACAAAGGAGATATCAGCAGTCACACAACCAATAAGAATCTTCTTGCATCCTCACCTAACACCTCAACCCTCAATTTCACACGCAGCTATTAACTCCTCCATGCTCTCAGGAAAAAGCCGATTTGACACCCTTTTTTCAAACACAGCATAACAATCTTTTTTATCTCCCTCCCGGCGGGGATAACCCAACCACAAAATCACAATATCCCTTTGATCTCCCTGCTGAAATGCTCGAAAAAATAACCGATACCGGCTCGGTAAACCCATCCCTTTTAGCCGAGAATATCCCCGCAAATTATCCCTTAAAGGAAAACGCACAGCAAATGGATCGGCAGGAATATTTTCTTCTACCCCTTGCTTGACAGCCAAGAATAATTTCACCACTGGATGAGAGCGATAATCGCTTTCCGATAGTCGATTCCTTAACCTTGCAGACTCGCTCAACAAATCATTCCACTGTTGGTTAAATATCGGGTGGAAACGCACATTCCACCCATTACAAACAATATTACTCATCACAGTCCTCATCCCAATCTAAAGTTACGCCTTCGAGAAGTTTATCAGCCTCAGCCTTCATTTCCTCAGTGTACGTCACCAGTTTAGACGGATCTTTCATCACCTCATCCCAGAGAAAATCAAGAAACATCCGCATCATCATCGGGTTTTTTTCTTCCTCATCCCGATCATCCTCCTCATCCTCATTCACCAAACGCACCAACAGCGTATTATCGGATAACACCTCTATTTGCAGATTCGCATTTTTCCAGTGGGGATTTTCCTTATAAAATTCCACCGGCACCGGCAAACTTGCTTTCCCAACTTCCGACGGAGAAACTGTGTAAATTTTTGATTTCATAACTTCTTTCCTCTTAATCACAACCGGCCTACCCCCTTATTTTATATCACTTAAAAATAGTTGAGCAAATTTCTACAACAATTTATACCTAACAATATTTTTTGCTCATAAATTAATTCAACCAAATTTTAACAAAATTCAATTGCCGTAACCGGACTTACCCCTTGTAACCCGCAATTAAAAAACCTAGCAGTTGTGGCCCTTTACTTAACACAGCACAAACTGGCTGACAAAAATTTAAAAATAATGTAAAATAATGTAAGAAAACATAACTAATCTTTACGAAAGACAGCCGGAAAAATGGACGCTTAACCCAAAGAAAAGTTAAGTTAGTGCCAGCCGGTAGTCCTACCTACATTGTAAGCAGACTTTGCGCGAACATTAATTATGCCGCAGAGTCTAAAAGGCAGACCGAATAAATCTGTCAGGGTTCGCATCCGCATCAGCACTATCAAAAAATACCCACCTACCAAACCACGCAGGAGGTTCACCAAAGTGCCGAACCCGCATCTCCAAAAAACCGTCCCCTTGCAACCGGCAGCAAACGGCAAGGGCAAAATCGCCACGACACCCCAAAAAGCCAAAACCCCCACCCACGATCCCCAAGCACAATTTAGCCGGTTTATACAACAGATTCCGGCACCCGTTGCAATGGTCGATAACCAGATGCGCTACATTGCCATAAGTCCTCGCTGGCAAATAGAATACGGACTGCAAAAACAAGAAATTATTGGAAAAATTCACAGCGAAATATTTTCCCATTGCCAAGAAAATTGGCAACAAATCACAGAAGATTGCTTAATAAGCGGCCAAAGTCAAGCCAAACAATGGGAAATTCAACCTTGGTTTAACAGCAGTGGAGAAATGGGAGGACTCATATTAATTGGCAAACAAAATCACACCACCTGCGAAAGCACAAGCGAACAACTCCAAGCCGTATTAGATGCCGTTCCAGGGTTAATTTCTTGGGTAGATTCAGACTTGCGATATATAGGGGTAAACAAACACCTTGCCAACGCCTTTGACTTACCCGCAGAAACCTTTATAAATCAAGAAGTTGGCTTCCTAGAAACAAGCCCCAAACTTGCCAACTGGATACGGGATTTTTTTGTCAGCACCGATAAAACTATAGCCCATGAAATGACCGTTTCCTTACAAGAAGGAGAGCGCAGCTATCTAATTGTTGGCCAGAAATACCATAGAGATAACCGTGCCGTTTTTGTCGGCTTAGACATCACCCAACGCAAACAAGCCGAACAACAACTTCAAAGCGCAAAAGATCAACTACAAGCCGTATTAGATGCCGTTCCAGGGTTAATTTCTTGGGTAGATTCCGACTTAAAATATCTAGGAGTTAATCGACACCTTGCCAGCCACTTTAAACTACCCCAAGACACCTTTGCCGGTAGAGAAGTAGGCTTCATGGAAAGCAAACCAGGATTTGCCGAACTAGCCCGCCAATTTTTCGCCTCTCCTGAAGAAAAAACCTCCCTAGAAGTTAACCTCGGCATCGAAGACAAACGCCGCAGTTATTTAATGGTTGCCCAAAAATATCATCAAGGCAGAAAAGCCGTATTTGTTGGCTTAGATATTAGCGAACGCAAACAAATAGAAGCCGAAATGCGGCGCAGCAAAAACCTCTACCGCACCCTAGCAAGAAACTTTCCCAATGGCGCTGTATGTTTATTTGATTTCCAGTTGCGCTTCACCCTCGCCGAAGGCACAGAATTAGCCAAAATTGGCTTATCCAAACAACTGATGCAAGGCAAAACCCTGTGGGAAGTTTTTCCACCAGAACATTGTGCAATTATTGAACCACTTTATCGCCAAGCATTAGCCGGTGAAACCCACGTTGTGGAAGTTCCCTATGGCGATCAAATTTACCTCACCCACACCCTGCCGGTGAAAAACGAACAAGGCGAAATACTCGCCGGCATGGTAATGACTCAAAACATAACCATCGCCAAACAAGCCGAAGAAGCTATCCGCAAAAGCGAAGAAAGATTTAGACAACAAGCTAGAGAACTCGAACAAACTTTGCAAGAGCTCAAAACCACCCAAACCCAACTCATTCAAACCGAAAAAATGTCAAGTTTGGGGCAATTAGTCGCCGGTGTCGCCCACGAAATTAATAACCCCGTCAGCTTCATTTATGGCAACCTCACCTACGCCCGTCAATACACCCAAGAATTACTCCAACTTCTCGATCTCTATGCCACCCACTATCCCGATCCTCACCCAGAAATTTCTGACTACAGCGAAGGAATGGGGCTGGAATTTTTAAGGAAAGATTTTATCAAACTTTTAGACTCAATGCAAGTCGGAGCAGACCGCATCCGCGAAGTTGTTCTATCCTTGCGGAACTTTTCAAGAATTGATGAATCCCAGAAAAAGCCGGTGGATATTCACTCAGGAATAGACAGCACTTTATTAATATTACAAAACCGCCTCAAAGCCAAAGCAGGCCGGCCCGGAATCGAAGTAATCAAACAATACGCAAACCTGCCATTAATACCCTGCTATGCCGGTCAACTCAACCAAGTCTTTATGAACCTGATCAGCAACGCCATAGATGCCATAGAAGAAAGCTTTATTTCCTGCGAAAAAGCCTCAAAAGTTCCTGATGTGCGAAGCAAAGACAAAGGACAAATAATCATTAAAACCGCCCTTAAACCAGCCGAACTAGAAATCAAAATCAGCGACAACGGACACGGCATGGACGAACAAACCAAAACCCATATATTTGAAGCATTTTACACAACCAAACCTCTCGGAAAAGGAACCGGCCTCGGATTATCAATTAGCCATCAAATCGTCGTAGAAAAACACAAGGGGCAACTCACCTGTCACTCTTCCCCCCACAAAGGAACCCAATTTGTAATTAAAATTCCCCTCCAATAACAACCCCCGGAACGCACAGCAAGCCCCCTCTGCGTTCCTAGTGCGTTTAACAAAACTCGCAACCAAACACAAAAAACTGTTATTTTTAAACCATCAGCTAATATAAAATCTAAAATCTAAAATCTAAAATCCAAATGACCCGCCGCGCCCTCCTGCTAGTCAACCCCCACGCCCGCCGGGGGCAAGAAGGCCGATTGCAAGCCATACAGCAATTGCAATCCCTCGGACTAGAATTAATAGAAGAGTCTGCCGAAAACCCCAAGATTCTCCCTGACTTGATTCGGCAATATCGCCACAAAGTAGACTGCGTAATTATCGGCAGCGGCGATGGCACAATTAATGCCGCCCTCGACGGATTGATCGACACCCAATTACCCTTGGGCATCCTGCCATTAGGAACCGCCAACAACCTCGCCCGCAATCTGGAAATTCCCTCATCCTTGCCCAATGCCTGCCAAATAATTGCCTCTGGCAACCAGCGGCGCATTGATTTAGGCTCGGTTAATGGTAAACCCTTTCTGAACGTTGCCGGCATGGGGTTAAGTGCAGAAATCAACAAAACCGTCAAAAAAGAATTCAAACGACACTGGGGAATTTTTGCCTATATTGCCACCGCCGCGCCGGTGTTGTGGAAAAGCCGGCCTTTTTGGGCCGAAATTTCTAGCAAGGATCAGCAGTTTCGCGTGAAAACTGTCCAAATCACTGTCTGTAATGGACGCTATTATGGCACCGGCCTCAGCGTCGCCCCCGATGCCACCATCGACGACCGCCGACTCGATTTATACTGCATTGAAATACATCACTGGTGGGAAATTTTTGCTTTGCTTCCGGCAATTTTACAAGGCAAGCCGGCCAGAGGTATTCAAACCTTACAAGCCGAAATTATCAACATTTATACCCGGCGGCCTCACGTTGTTGATGTCGATGGTGAAATCGCCAGTATGACACCGGTAGAATTTCGGATTTTACCAGAAATTTTATCTGTCTTTGTACCGGAACCAAGCTAAACAGATTCGCCGGCACCCGCTTCTGTTTTAAATAGTCGCCCGCACCCCAAACAATTTAAAATTAAGCATTTTCAAGACTGTGAAAAAAACCCGAATTCAACAGGGAGAAATATTAATGAAAGCGATCAAAACCCAACCCCCACACTTTGAATGGATAGGGCTGCCGGTGCGCCGACAAGGAGCGCTAATCATTGCCATTCCTGTCTCCTGTTTGATCGCCTCCGTCTTGGCTATATCCTGGTTACGCGACAACACCCTCCAAATACGCGCCCAGAAAGAAAACAGCAACGATATCATCAAGCAAACCAACTACGTTTATAAAACTTTAGTCGATGCTGAAACCGGCATTCGTGGCTACGCCCTCACTAAACGCAATGAATTTCTCGAACCTTATTTAAACGCAAAAACGGCCTTGCCAAAAGCCCTCCAAAAACTCAGAGTCCAAATTCCCGCCAATTCTCCCCAGCAAACACAATTTCAAAAAATTGAGCGTAACATTCAACAAACAATCCTGCTTTTAGATAACACCCTACCTACGCTCAACCGTCAAAACTTAACGCCGCAACCAAGCCAAAAGCTAACCAAGCAATTGCTAGAAGGCAAACAAAAAATGGATGTCTTGCGAGGCATCATCGCTCAATTTTTGAACGTCGAAAAACAACACCAAGAGCAATTAGATCGGCAACTTAAAATTTGGGTAGAATGGACAAATATTGCCCAAATTGCTGCCTTAGTTTTTGGGAGTCTGGCTGCCGTCACCTCTTGGTATTTATTTGATCGCTTACACGGCCAACTCGAAGCCCGCGAAAGCAGCGTACAAGAAAGTAAAATCCACATTCAAGCGGTGGTAGATAACGCCGCCGATGCCATTATTACCCTAGACGAAAAAGGGCAAATTAAATCATTCAATCGGGCGGCAGAGGGCATTTTTGGCTACAATATGTCCGAGATTATGGGCAAAAATTTCCGGCAACTTTTGGGAGAAACTGCTACCTATGAAACCACCAGCGATCCCCTGAGTTATTTTATTGCTACCTCGACGGCAAAAATCTGTTGTTGTCGCCGAGAAAGCATTGGCCTGCGTAAAGATAAAAGTCGATTTTTTATGGATATAGCTATCAGCGAAATGCGCCTCGCTGATCAGCATCTTTTTATTGCCATTTGCCGCGATATTAGCGAACAAAGACAAGTTGATGAAACGCTACGCAACCAAGCCCAACTTTTGGATCTCGCCAACGATAGTATTTTGGTGTGGGATTTTAATGATTGTCTAAGCTACTGGAATCAAGGTTCGAGAAGACTTTATGGCTGGCGCAAAAAAGAAACACTCGGTCAAAATATCCACACTTTATTACAAACAGAATTTCCCCAACCGCTAGAAGAAATTAAAAAAATACTTGTCCAACAAGGTTATTGGGAAGGCGAACTTACCCAAGTTAAACAAGATGGCACAAAAGTTACTGTGGCGACGCGCTGGACTTTACAGCGTGATGAACAACAGCAGCCGATGGCAATTTTACAAATAAATAATGATATTAGCGAACAGAAAAAAATTCAAAATGCTCTGCGCGATTCCCAACAAATGTTACAATTAGTTATTGATAATATTCCCCAATATATTTTGTGGAAAGATCGTAATTCGGTGTTTTTGGGAAGCAATCAAAATGTTGCCTTGATGTCTGGTTTAAATTCACCAGCAGAAATGATAGGAAAAACCGATTATGACTTGCCAATAGAAGCAGAAAGAGCCAAATTTTACCAAGAAGAAGACCAGCGGGTGATAGAAACAAATACTCCAATTTTTCATAGAATTGAAAAATTATCTCTGCCTAATAGCGGCGAGCAAATGTGGGTTGATATCAGCAAAATTCCTCTGACTAATGCCAGTGGTGATGTGGTGGGTATTTTGTGTACTTTTGATGATATTTCCCAACGCCGGCAGGCTGCGGCGGCTTTGGCAGAAAGTGAGCAGCTTTTCCGGGCAACTTTTGAGCAAGCAGCAGTGGGAATGGCTCAAGCTACTTTGGAAGGTAAACTGTTATTGGTCAATCAAAAGTTATGTGATTTGTTGGGAAAAAGTGCCGAAGAATTGCAAGAAATGTACTTTCAAGACATTACACACCCCGAAGATTTGCCGATAGAATTAAAGTATTTAGACGAATTATTAGGCGGAGAAATTAATAGCTATACCATTGAAAAACGCTTTATTCGTTCTGATGGTGAGGCGGTTTGGGCAAATTTGATGGTTTCCGTGCTTTACCATTCAGAGGGCCATCAATCGCTGTTTGGTGTTGTAGAAGATATCCGTGAGCGCAAGCAGGTACAAGAAGCTTTGGTAGCAAGAGCCGATGAATTAGCAAAAATGACGGCGATCTTGGCAAAAACTACTACAAATTTGAAAAAACGTAATCAAGAGCTTGACCAATTTGCTTATGTGGTTTCCCATGATTTAAAAGCTCCTTTGCGAGCAATTGCGAATCTCAGTAGTTGGATAGAAGAAGATTTGCATGAGGTGATGACAGAGGAAACGCAACAGCAA
The DNA here is from genome assembly GCF_025370775.1 of Ancylothrix sp. D3o. Taxonomy (NCBI): domain Bacteria; kingdom Bacillati; phylum Cyanobacteriota; class Cyanophyceae; order Oscillatoriales; family Microcoleaceae; genus Ancylothrix; species Ancylothrix sp. D3o. Next base: position 160,799 of record NZ_JAMXEX010000004.1, read on the forward strand.
ATGAATTTGCTCAGGGGACGGGTTCACCGTATGGAGGCTTTGATTAATGGTTTGCTGGAATATTCGCGTGTGGGGCGTATCCATACAGCGGTAGAGTTAGTAAATGTGGGTAAGTTGCTTATGGATGTAATTGATTCGCTTGCACCGGCCCCGACTTATCAGGTACAGGTGGAAACTCCGATGCCAATTTTTAAAACGCAGCGCTTGCCTTTGGAGCAAGTTTTTTCTAATTTGATAAGTAATGCCATTAAGCACAACCGGAAAAAAGGCGGTTATGTGAAAATTTCTGCTCAAGAACAAGGCGAATTTTATGAGTTTTCGGTGGCAGATGATGGCCCCGGAATTGCTCCCCAGTATCACGAAAAAGTTTTTGTAATTTTTTCGACTCTGGAGGCGCGGGATAAGGTGGAGAACACCGGCATCGGTTTATCTCTGGTGAAAAAAATTGTTGAAACCCAAGGAGGAACGATCAAACTTGATTCACAAGAGGGTCAAGGGGCGACTTTTAGCTTTACCTGGCCCAAAAAAACGGTAACACATTACTAAAATATGGAAGAAAAAATGATTCATTTGCTATTGGTAGAGGATGATGAAGTTGATGTAATGAATGTCCGGCGGGCATTTAAAAAAAATAACATCACAAATCCTCTATATGTTGCCAACAATGGGTTAGAAGCACTGGCTATGTTGCGCGGCGACGCGGATGCCCAGGCGGTTCCTCCTCAGCGTCGGTTGATTTTGCTGGATATTAATATGCCCAAAATGAATGGGATTGAGTTTTTGCGGGAGTTGCGGAACGATCACGACCTCCGCATGATTCCTGTGATTGTGCTTACAACGTCGAATGAAGACCGCGATAAGGTAGAAGCTTATAACTTAAATGTGGCCGGTTATATTCTTAAGCCGGTGACTTTTGCGAGTTTTGTTGAAGCAATTGCTACGCTTAATAAATATTGGACTTTAAGCGAAATTCCTTGAGTTTTTTATTGGGATTTCCAGTTGGGTCAGGAAAAAATACTTCTGGGGAGGGATTACTTTGTTCCCTCCTATATTTTATAAGGGTTAAGCAGTGTCGGTAAAACAAGTTCAAGCAAGCGCCTGGAGTAGTTAAAATGATTCCAGTAGATGCTGTTTTTTATCGGGCGCGATCAAGTGATTTTTATAGGTGATTGGGGCGGACGCATCTTTAGCTCATAAATCGGCCAAAAAATTTTTATAGTAGAGGTTATGGAAGAACTTTTTAAGGTTTTAGTTGTAGATGATGATGAGGTGGATCGCATGACTGTCCGCCGGGCGCTGAAATCAGGAAAGGTGCGGGTAGAATTTCATGAAGCTGGCAACTGTGCGGAGGCTTTTGAGGCGCTGAAAGAACAAGCGTTTGATTGTGCGGTTTTTGATTATTGTTTGCCTGATGGTGATGGTTTGTCTTTGGTGCGAAAAGTGCGAGAAGCTGGGATTAAAATGGCTTTGATTGTTTTAACCGGCCAAGGAGATGAGCAAATTGCTGTGGATTTAATGAAGGCCGGTGCGAGTGATTATCTGTCTAAGTCTCGCGTTGCAGCAGAAAGTTTATGCCGCAGTGTTCGCAATGCTATTCGTATTCATCGGGCGGAAATAGAGGCGGAATTAGCTAATCAAAAGCTTAAGGAAAGTGAGGAACGCTATCGCCTGGTTTTACAAGGTTCTAATGATGGCATTTGGGATTGGGATTTAGAAAAAAATGAGATTTATTGGAATGATCGATTTTTTGAAATTATTGGGGTGGCTCGTAATCAATTTGGGGGAACTTTAGAGGCGTTTTACGAACAATTACACCCCGCAGATCGGCCCCGAATTCAAGAGGCATTTTCAGCCCATTTTAATACCGGGGTGGAGTATAATGTGGAGTTTCGCATCCGCCACGCATCGGGACACTATCGCTATTGTACTTGCCGGGGCAAGGCTCAACGAAATCACGAAGGCTACCCGGTACGAATTGCCGGAATTATTAGCGATATTACGGAAGGAAAGCTGGCTGAAAAGGAGGTATTAAAACAGCACAGACGTTCGCAATTGTTTGCGGAATTAACATTAAAAATAAGGCAGTCTTTGCAAATTGAAGAAATTTTGCAAACAACGGTGGAGGAAGTACGCCAACTTCTGCAAGCTGATCGGGTTTTAATTTACCAAATTGAAGGAAATGGATCGGGAACGGTTGTTACAGAAGCAGTGGTGCCGGGGTGTATGGCGATTGTCGGCAAAAAAATTTTTGATCCTTGTTTTAAAGAGGATTATTTACAGAAGTATGCAGGGGGACGAGTGCGAGCAATCGGGGATTTAAACTCGTCTAAAATGCAGCCGTGTCATATTAAGTTGTTAGAAAAATTTGGTGTTAAAGCAAATTTAGTTGTACCCATTCTTGGCAGTGAACAAACTCGCAACGATCCCAGCAATAAAAATCCTTTATGGGGGTTGTTAATTGCTCATCAATGTACTAAAACGCGGCAATGGACGCAGTTTGAAATTGATTTGTTGAAACAACTGGCAGATCAAGTGAGTGTGGCGCTGTGGCAAGCCCAACTTTTGGAAAAAGAAACTCAACAGCGGCAGCAATTAAGTGAACAAAATGCAGCCTTAGAACAAGCAATTAAGGAATTACAAAAAACCCAGGCGCAGTTAATTCAGTCGGAAAAAATGTCGGGTTTGGGGCAGATGGTGGCGGGGGTAGCGCATGAAATTAATAATCCGGTGACTTTTATTTATGGAAATATTACACCGGCACAGGAGTATATTGAAGATTTGTTGAATGTGCTGCAACTTTATCAACAATATTATCCGATGCCGGTGGGGGCAATTCAAGAGGCTTTGGAAGAGTTGGATTTGGATTTTTTAATGACGGATTTGGATAAGCTATTGTCTTCGATGAAGGTGGGGGCTGATCGAATTCGTCAAATTGTCATGTCTTTGCGAAATTTTGCGCGGCTGGATGAGGCAACTATGAAGCCGGTTAATATTCACGAAGGGTTAGATAATACGCTGCTTTTGTTGCAACATCGCGTCGAAGAAAAAGAAGGAAAGCCGGCTATTAAAATTGTTAAGGAGTATGGCAATTTACCAAAGGTGGAATGTTATGCAAATCAGCTAAATCAAGTTTTTATGAATATTCTTAATAATGCGATTGATGCAATTGAAATGGCAGCAGGTGAGTGGGGATTGGCTATTAGTAAAAATGGGGGTAGTCATCCAATTGTCTATGCAGAATCTCCTCTAATTAATATTCGTACCTGCACTGTCGATGATGAAAGGGTAGAAATCCGAATTTCTGATAATGGAATAGGCATGAAAGAAGAAGTACGTCGGCGGCTTTTTGATCCTTTTTTTACAACAAAGCCGGTGGGGAAAGGAACAGGTTTAGGGCTGGCAATCAGCTATCAAATTATTGTTGATAAACATGGTGGAAATTTAGAATGTGTTTCGATGCCTGAAAAAGGGGCAGAATTTATTATTGCAATTCCTATTTGTCAGCATCCCTCGACTCTCCAAAACCCCGGAGAAAGTTGTCCGGTGTTTATTGGCAGATAGAACCTTAACCCCCTAGCCGCCTTTTCCGACAAGCGAAGGAGGCAGAAAGAGAGGTTTTTGAAGGAAAAAAAGATAATTCATTCTGGTTGCTTTTCCTTTGGAGAGATGGCTAAAAAGAGGTTTTACTGGGTTTAACTTTAAATATTTGGCTGCAAAATAGGAAGGGAAATAATAAACTCTGTACCTTCGCCTATTACAGAATTACAGCGCAAAGTCCCCCCATGTTTTTCAACAACAATTTGATAGCTAATAGCTAATCCTAAGCCCGTGCCTTTTCCAACCGGCTTGGTGGTAAAAAACGGGTCAAAAAGTCTCGGTTTTACTGTTTCAGGAATTCCCATCCCATTGTCAGAAATTGAGATTTGGACATTGTTATTATCTGTAACCGAAGTAACAATGTTAATCGTGCTAGGATTGGTATTAATTTCTTCAGCAGTGATGCGAAATAGGCGTTCGTCTAAAGCATCAATAGCATTGCTGAGGATGTTCATAAATACCTGATTAAGCTGGCCGGCGTAACATTCCACCAAGGGCAATTTTCCATAGTTTTTGATAACTTGAATTTCGGGATGATTGGGTTTAGCTTTTATCCGGTTCTGCAAAATTGTTAAAGTGCTATCAATTCCTTCGTGGAGATCCACTTGTTTGACAATTGCTTCATCCAGACGGGAGAAAGTTCGCAGCGATTTAACAATCTCTGAAATACGCTGAGCACCCACTTTCATTGAATCCAGCAATTTGGGTAAATCTTCTTGGATAAATTCTAAATCGATAGCTTCAATTTCTGCCTCAATTTCTGGGGTGGCTTGCGGGTAAGCTTGACGATACATTTCAACTAACTTTAATAAATCTTCGGAATATTCTTTAGCGGGAGTAACATTGCCGTAAATAAAGCTGACAGGATTATTAATTTCATGGGCCACTCCCGCCACCATTTGACCGAGAGATGACATTTTTTCAGCTTGGATAAGTTGAGTTTGAGTGCGAGTTAGTTGCTGCATTGCTTGTTCGAGTTCTTGGCTTTTTGTCGTTGCTTCTGCGGCAGTTTGACGCATCTGTTCATAAAGTTCTGCTTGGTTTATGGCAATCGCTAACTGTTCAGCAAGGGCTTGCAAAAGGTTAAGTTCTTCATCTTTCCAAGCCCGCATAGAAGTACAACTAACACAGCCAATCACTCCCAGTTTTTCGGAACGGGTTTTTATGGGTAAATCTATTAAAGATTTGTAGCCTAAAGAGCTAAAAAATTGTCGTTCTACGGGGTCAGCAATGGTAGAAATATCATCGTATCGATAAGTTTCTTGCTTATAAATATTCTGGGCCAGACTTCCTGTAATATCTGCTGGAAAGTACCCTAAAACTGAAAATAGATCCTGATTCTTTGCTTCATGGAGGACGTCCCAAGCTGGCGGCTGTGCGTTGGGCAAAAACCACAGAAATATACAGCGATCAAGGTGTAATAAAGTATAAATTTCTTGCACCGCTGTTGACAAAATAGTATCCAGTTCTAAAGAGTTTCGGATTTGCGTTGCCAAACAGTTAATTAATGCTTGCCTTTGGGCTAATTCTCGATATTGGGCTTCACTTTGCTGTAAGGCAATTTCCGCATTTTTACGCAGGGTTATATCTACACCAATTCCCCAAGTTTCCCACCCCGGAACAGGAAAATACTTAGAAATGTTTGACCAAGCAATCGTTTTAGTTGTTCCATCTTTGGCAAGAACTTCCAGTTCCCAATTCCGATAATCATGGCCGCGTTCTTCCCACTCTGCAAAGATGGCATTCCGATAGTTTTCATCTGGATACATCATTTCAAAAGCTTGCGGATTTCCTTCGATCTCGGCGGCGGAATAGCCGGTTACTCTTTCACATTCTTTGTTCCAGACAATAACGTTGCCATTGGTATCAATTGCATCCAACATCACCGGCATATTTTCTAAAATTAACCGCAATTTTTCCTCGCTTTGTTTAAAAGCAGCTTCGGTGTGTTTGCGCTCAGTTATTTCTATAAAAACACCCCCCAAACCCATCGGAGCCCCATCTATTCCTGGTAACGGAAAATAAGAAGAAAGCCAGTGGCGCTCGATCTCAGGTTCATTCACTATAGTGCCGCTAAATTCTTGGTTGAGAAGGGGAATGCCGGTAGCGATAATTTCTCGAAATATTGGCTCTAAAATCGGCCCCAAATGCGGCTGAATTTCAGTGATGGTTTTGCCAAGTTGCTTTTCAATTGGCACTCCTCCCATCTCAGCTAACTTAGCATTAATTTGCCTAATTCTTAAGTCAGGATCGTAAATCACCAACCCCACCGGCGCCGAGCTAAAAAAGGCATTAAATTGTGCCTGTTTCTGGGCTAATTCTTGTTCTAAAACTTTGCGCTCGGTGATATCCAGCAGCAAGCCATCCCAAATCAAACTTCCATCGCTTTGAAGTTCAGGACGCGCTATTGCTTGAATCCATTTGAGTTTACCCGAAGGAGTAATTATCCGATATGCCCAATTCCAAGACTGCCGTTTTTTCTGAGCATTTGCAACTGACTCATTAAAAATATTTAAATCATCTGGGTGTATAATACTCCACATCAAATCTGCATCTTCCCAAACAGCCTCTGGTTCTATTTCAAATTCATTGCGACACCCAGGACTGATATAATTAAAGTGGTGTTTCTCCCCCTCCTTGTGTTGATATTGATAAATCACCCCTGGAATATTTTCCGCTAAACGTTGGAAGCGGTTCTCCGATTTTTGCAAGGCAATTTCTGCATTTTTTCTCTCGGTTATTTCAAACACAATCAACCCTATCCCCACCGGCTCTCCTTCCTCCGAACATAAAGGAAGATAAGAAGCCAGCCAAGTCCTCTCTACCCCAGGTTTTTGAGAAGTTTTACCATTAATTTCTATATTAATAATCGGTTGTTTCGTAGCAATAACTTTTTCAATAGTTGGCGACAAGCTCGGCTCAAGTTCCGGCAATATTTCCCAAACATTTTTTCCTAAATGCTCGCTAATTGTCGGCCCATTCATCTCGGCAAGAGATGCGTTAATTTGAACAAATCGCAAGTCTCTATCTAAAACCGCAATTCCTAGCGGCGCTGTTTGAACTAACCCATTTAAAAGCGCTTGGTTTTGCAGTAGTTCCTTTTCCAGGGTTTTCCGTTCTGTAATGTCGGTCATAATTGCATATAAACCAACAATTTGACCGTTTTTATCTTTAACCGTCCCCGTTCGCAGAAACACTTCTAGCAAGCCTTTATTTCGGGTTAAAAACTCTACTTCACCCGTCCACGAATTTCCCGCACTCAAGGCTCCGAAAACTTCCTCAAGCTTTTCTTGACTTTTAAAAAGGCTTACATATCCCCCAATTTTATTTAGTTCTTCGGCTGTGTAACCAAACAAATTAACAAAAGCCGGATTATGATAAACAGAGACATTATTTGCATCCGCAATACCAATCGCATCACTCGCACTTTCTACAACTTTTGTAATGCGTAAAAGTGTTTCTTCTGTTTGCTTGCGTTCCGTGATATTGGTTACACTTCCTACATACCCCATTAAACTGCCATCACTGGCAATTTCTGGCACAGCTTTAGACCACACCCAAACCACTTTACCATCTGAATGTAACATCCGAAATTCTGTTTCAAAACTGATTTTTTCTGCTATGACTTGCTGCCAAGCAGTCAAAACACGCTCTCTATCTTCTGGATGCAAACAGTTTGCCCAACCTATGCCAAACGCGCTTTCTTCACTCATTCCCGCCATCAGACACCAGCGCTCATTCACATATAAACAGTTGCCCTTTGCATCAGTGCGAAATATACCCATCGGCGAAAATTTCGCTAAAGTTTCATATTGTTTTTGGCTTTCTCTTAACGCTGCTTCTACTTCTTTAATTTGAGTAACATCGCGTCCCAAAGCATAAACTAATCCTTTATCTAAGAGCGATGTAGAATTCCAAGATATCCATTTATAAGACCCATCTTTGCAACGGTAGCGGTTGACAAATTGCACCACTCGCCTACCATTCTCCATTTGATCTTTTGCCAGAGCAAGGGTTCTTTCTCTGTCTTCTGGGTGAATAATTTCGCTGTAAGGAAACCCTGTAATTTCTTCAACAGAATAGCCTAAAATTGTTTCAACTGCTCGATTGACTCGCTTAAAATATCCATCTCTATCCACAACTACCAGCAAATCTATCGACTCTTTAAAAAATCCATCAAATTCTTCTTGCTTCTGCTGATGTTCTAGTAATGAAGCTTTTAAATGCTCGTTTTCTTTTCTTAATTGTGCCAGTTCTTGTTCGAGTTCCAAGCATGATTTTTTACCCAATTTTTGGGGGATCTTTTTTCCTCGGCTCTCCTGAGAATTACGGTCAGCTTTCATAGTTATTACATTGATTATTTTTTTAGAATACCCAAAATTTTTGGTTACATAACTACCACTGCTCAGATTACTCTACTGCTTCCTTAAAAAAGCCTAAGTTATCAAAGCTACAAAGGGTAGCGGTAATTTTCCCTGTTTGCACCTGTTGGCGCTTTCAATAGACTTTTGTTTGATAACGATCAACTTTGATTAGGATAATTTTAGATATATTACCATATCGCTGAACTCAAGCTAAATTTTTTGCCGGCAAACTTTTATATTGCTTAGATAGAAAAACTCAAAAACACCTACCTAAGCATAAATTCCTTAAACCTGCCGGTTATCCTAATCCCCAGCATCGGCATTCTCAATACCATATTCTTCCCGCAGCAAAGACAACCGACAATCTATCACCAGATTCGCATCAATATAAACATCTATTTTTTGCTTCAGTTTTTACCTACTTCGTAGCACCTCGTAAGCAATAAAAACGCCACATTTTTAGCCGCTTATAATAAGTTTTTATTAAATTTTACCCCCGCCAAAATTGCGCTAAAAATTTCAAAACCAATACAAATATATTAAAATAATAATATCAGCAGCCACACCAAATAATCGCCGTCAGCAAAAAGCGAATTAACTTTAACTATTGGTCAAGTCTCGTACTGTAGCCCGTCACAACGTGCATAATATATGGCACTGCCTATCCCGCCAAATAATGCAGAAAAAACCACCCAAAAATATTGATTTTGCCAAACATTAAGAGTTTCGTGGCATTTGCAAAAACCGCCACAAAATTGATGAGATTTCCTCAACGGTGTTTCTATATTCAAATCAGCCGAATATTTGATTACACCGGCCCCAACAGCCGCCCATTCATCCCAAAAAAGCTAGATCACCGCCTAGAAACCCCGCCCATATATCACAAAGTTTCCGAGGCTAAACCGCCTCTATTGAACTCGTTCCCAGGCTCAGCCTGGGAACAAGAAACGACAATTCAAAGCATCGAAAGCTCCCCAACAACCTCCAAACGCTTAAAATCATTCAAACTCATAAACTTCTCCGCCAAAAGTTCAGCCATAGACGGCGAGATCCAGCCCAACTGCTTAAGCAACTGAATTGCCACAGCATACTTAGCCCGCTTCGCCCCATCCGTCGCCTTAATAGCCAAACCCATCCCCTCACCAACTCTACCGATACACTGCACCCCCTCAGCGCCACTTTTACTCACCAATTCACCGTCACTCAACCGCATCAACTCCGTATCAAACTCACCTTCCCCCGCCACCATAACCGGGTGATTAGTCATCGCACGCACAATGCGCTCTAAATCTAAGCTATCCCCAGAAGCCAGCTTCGCATAAAGCGTTGCCATCTCCCCCAACTGCATAAAATAAGTCGGTACTCCGCAATCATCCCGTGCGCCAATAAACTCAGCCGCCGGCATTCGCAACAACTCCGCCACCTTCGACAAAATAAGCTGCTGCACCGGATGAGAGCGCTGTAAATAACTATTCAAAGGCCAATTTCGCTGCCGGCAAACCGCCAACATCCCCGCGTGTTTTCCAGAGCAATTATACTCAAGCCGGCTATTTTTACCTTCAGGAATCGGGCACTGCAAAGCCGTCGGATCAATATCCGCTCGCCACAGCACATTAAACGCCTGCCGAGCCTGAATTGTCGTCCCTTTATGAGAACTACAGATAATCGCCAAATCCTTATCAGTCAAACCAAAACGCTCCAGCGTGCCGGTCGTTGTGACAGCCAGAGCTTGGAAAGGTTTTAGAGCCGAGCGGATAAACGCAGCCGTTTCTGCATTCCCTGCCACAGACAAAACCCGTCCTCGGTTGTCACACACAGCCGCTTGGACACAATGCGTCGATTCAATAATGCCTTCACGCAACAGCCGGACTTCAAGCTGTGCAGATTGTGTTCGTTTTCCCATTGTCATGGGTTAGACTCTACCACCGTAAAAAAACAAAAGTAAGCGTTTTTAGATTTTATTAAACTTTTTGGTCAACAGTCATTTGTCAATTGTCAAATTTCCATTGTCCATTGTCCATCTTTAATAAGAACCAATCACAGACCAGCACTGACCATTGACAAATGACAAATTCAGCAAAAATTCCAACTCACAACACCAGCCACAACCAAACCCCCCAGCACCGCAAAACTGCGTTTTAACCGGCCCAAAATTGGCTCTACTTGGTGCGTTACAACCAGCCGGTCGCGCAACAAAATCTCCGGCGTTTTTTTCCAGCACTGGCCATCATACCAGCCCGACTCCTCATAAAACACCGTCGAATTCACCAGCCGACCGCGCACATAAGACCAACCCAAATATAACCTCACCAACACCAAAACCACAAGAAAACAAGCACCGGCAGAGCCACTGAGCAAAAAATGACCCAGATACTTCTTTGGCGTATAAGATGCCGCCGCCATCGGCCCAGAAACCAACCAGCTTAACCCCCACACCCAAGCCAGCGCCTTCAAATAACCTTTAAGACTGCCGGTACAACAGCTAAAAAACCACGATTCCTTGAGTTGTTCGTACTCATTCAGCGGTTGTTGCTCATCTGGTACTGGGCACACAGCAATCGAAGTATCCTTCATAAACCTATTCTCCCAGCATTTCTGGTGTAAATGGAATACGTTTTGCGTGACTCCAAAACGCCTCTAAATTGTAAAAATCACGCTCGTTTGGCATCAAAATGTGAACAATCACATCCGCATAATCCAGCAACACCCAACTGCCCTCAGCTTGGCCTGACATTCGCAAAGGAAGCCGGTGTAATTCAGTCTCCACCTTTTGCTGAACCGACATAGAAATTGCCCTTACCTGAACCCGCGAGAAACCCGTCACTATCACAAAATAATCAGCCAGGTAAGAAACCTTATCCACCCCTAGCAGCAAAATATCGCCACCTTTGCGCTCATCCGCAGCCCGCGCCGCAACCACCGCCAAATCAAAGCTAGAATCTTGGTTTAGCGTTGCCATTGTCCCTGAATTCACTTTTGAAGATTCTGTCATTCAAACTCCCGAATTATTAATAAAATTTGTCTTTTCCACCAAAAAAATCTAACCTATCCCCAGTAAACTGTTGCCATATTTTGCCTGATTTTCTAACAGCAACCCGACAGCCTTTAAGCACTTTTCAGCAAATCCAAAGGATGCAGCTTACTTGTTGCCAATTGCAAAGCCCAATTGCGCGTTAAAATTGTTCGGGGGTGAATAAGCTTGCGAGTTTCCAGCAAAAAACCCATGCTGTAATCACAGGTTCGCCAAACACCGGCATACAAATCGCCCAGGCTCAACTGTCGCAACGCCAAAAGCTCAGGAGTGTTGCCCCGACTCGCCTCCAAACTATCCGCCAAAAACACCACACAACTGAGCAAACTCATACCGGGGCTGCCCAAAGTGTGATAGCGAATCGCTTGCAAGATTTCCTCATCGTACACCCCAAACTCCTCAGACGCCACAATCGCACTAACATCAGCGTGGAGCAAATGCGGCTCAGCCTCTTGTACCGGGTCAATTTCCAAGCCTTGAGCCTGCGCCATACTCAGCAAGCGTTGAGGCTTAAAATGCTTCGCCAAGTCGTGCATTAACCCAGCCATAGACGCCTTAGCGCTATCGACCCCGTGAGCGGAGGCCAATTCCACCGCCATTTCTTCCACACCCAAAATGTGTTTCAGCCGAGCCGGGGGTACATTGTCTGCTAACCAGGCGATAACCCGCTCTCGCATCACTTTATATAACTCCTTCAACGAAACCGCGACTGTAGCTACAGCTTATTAGCAGGCTAATTTTTTTTATGGAAATTTTATTTTAGCTTAATTTTCTTTTCTTGTGCTTCCACCTTTTGAGATAAGATAGCTTGCCCTGGCTTGATTGGCTCTCAACATCCTTGAAAGACTTGCTCCCCCTAGCCCGACAGCAAGCCGGTTCTTTGCTCGAAACCGGGTTTCTACACTTTTATTAATCATTCCCAAATTGCCTTTTAAACATTTTTTACTTCCATTTTTTTGATAAAAATCGTTAAAATCATCTATTCAAAGCACTTTCTCTCACTGCAAAAAACAAATCTTCATACCGGCTCAAAGCCCCCTCAAAAGCATAATGACTCATAGCAAACTCCCGCGCTTTTTGCCCCAAAGCCTCCACCTTTTCTGGATTCTTATAAAGATCCAAAATACAAGCCGCCAGCGCTTCTGGATCTTCAGGAGGCACCATAACTCCCCCCTCACTTTCTGTTACCGCACGCGCCGCCGTGCCGGTAGCCGGAACCGAAGCCACAATAGGCCGGCCCGAAGCTAAATGCACCGGAATTTTTGACGGCATATTAAACGAAATCACATTATGTTTCTGCATCACCAAACCCACATCAGCCGCCGCCAGCATCTCTGGCAATCGCTCGTGGGGTTCAAAAGGCAAAAGCATCACATTAGGAGATCCACAAACCTGACAGTAATCATTCAATTCCTGAATTGCCGTCGGTTCCCCGACAATCACAAACACAATCTCAGGAATATGACGCAAAAAAACAGCCGCCTCAATTGCCGTTTCTAAACGTTGCGTCAAACCAATATTCCCCGAATACAAAACAACAAACTTGCCCCCTAAATTATGAGCAGCCCGAAAAGCATTTTCTTTCGGCAAAGGACGAATAAATTTTTCATTCACCCAATTAGGAATTAAAACAATTTTTTCCGGACTCACGCCTTTTGAAACTAAATTCTCCACAAAGCCTTGAGCAATAACACTAATCGTGTGGGAATGTTGATAAGCAAACTTTTCTAAACCCTCAAACACCCGAATCATCATTTTATTTTTCAGCAAACCCACATGAACCGCCGCCTCCGGCAAAATATCTTGAACATTTAAAATCACCGGACACCGGCGCAACAATCCCAACAAAGTAGCCGGTAAACAAATCGGCAGCGGCGGCACCGTCGCCAAAACCACATCCGGCGGCCAACTTTTTAGGGCGTGTACCATCGATGTACAAACAAAACTCGCATCCAGCAAAATCCTGTCTAACAAACCTGGATGAGGGCCACGAATCCACAGCGTACTACGCTGCACTGTCACCGAGTTAATAACTTCCGTCATGTACCACCGGCCTTGATACCCCGGATAAATTCGCCGTTCTGGATAATTTGGCATCCCAGTCACAACGCGGACTTGATGGCCTCGCTGCGCTAAACCTTCGGCGAGTTCCGTCATTAGAGGGGCAATGCCAATGAGTTCCGGGTGGTAATTGTAAGAATAAATAAGAATACGCATCGTCTGTAATTGTTTGCCTGCTTGCGCTTTGGCGCATGATTCCTTCAATCTAAAAGCCCTGATTTTAAATTTGAAACCCATAGGTCTCAAATCTTTACGAAAAAGCTTGATTCACTCAGTCTATAGGGGGAATCGCCAATTGGGGATAGTGCACTACCCCTCCCCCGCAGGGTACATCCTAGAAAAAATGCCTTGAGGGGGTTAGGTAATTGCGCTGGCAATTGTTGCTTTTAAGCTTAGTAATACACCCAAAATGATCAAAAATCCCCTTGATTTGTCAATTGGCAACAGTGCCAGATAATAGCTGGATGGTTGTTATCGTTCGCCGCACCGGCCCATACGTCCTGAAAATATTATGGCCTTTAGCGCAGGCTCGATGCCGCAGACAGCGGTGATTCGGGCTGCTTAAAGAGATCGTCGTGTCTTGAGTGCGGCCAGAAAAGTCAGCCTGGCGTTGACTTACCCTTCGGCTACAGGGGTTTGTTTGTCTATCTTATTTTAAGACCGGCATTTTTGTTGATTTCTTATTGGTTATTTAACAAAACGTGGTATTTTCAGGCCGGAACTTAGCAAGGATGAGGCTCTGCTTGCGGTCGCTAACCGCCTCAAAAAGTACCCGCGATTAACCCCCATAGGCGGTATCCAGTGGGGTTGTCTATTTACCTCGTCTCGGCCTCTCTTAAGCTGCAATCGCCTCGACCGCTACGTTTCAAGAGAGCCGGTGCTTTTAAAAGTTTGGCTCGATCTCGCTACAGGTAAAGTATGGCTCGAAGCGCCACCCTCTCCCCAATTATTAATTCTGCTGGGCCTTATTGCCTCGCCGCCGCCATAATTCTCTGCTAATTCTTTTAAGAACATTAAATATATCCAAAGGGTCTGCTACCCCGGACTGAAAATCGCTATTAATAAAAGCAGGTGCAATTCGTTTCTATACGTTTATGATGGATAGCCCAAAATAACCCAATCAAAGGAGGCTGCTATGATTTCTTTACCTTTGCGTAAGTTTATCGCGCCGTTGATGCTGTCGGTGTTGTTGTTAGTGACGGCCTGTAGTGGGGCCAAAGAGCCGAGCCGGTGGGATGGGGCTCAGCAGGAAAGTACCCAACGAGGTGCAAAAGTTCAGCCGGCTAACCCCTCAGATCGCGGTGCGTCTGTCCCTGGAGTACCCAACAATGCGCCGGCGGGCAAAGCTGTTTCTGGTGGCAGTTTTAATAAATATTTCCCGGCTTCTAGCGGTGGCTATACCCGCGTTTTCTCACAAGAAAAAGCCGGTTTTGCTGAAGCTAAACTCAACCAAGGTGGCAAAAATGTTGCCGTTCTGTCTGTGAATGACTTAGCTGCTAACCCCACCGCCCTCAGCAAATACCAAACCAGCAATAAAACCATCGCTGGATATCCCGCTGCTGTCCAAGGAAACGGCACAAGTGTTTTAGTCGGAGGACGCTATCAAGTCAAAGTCCAATCCCGCGACACTTCTTTTACGGCAGATGATCGTGAAGATTGGCTGCAAAAGTTTAACCTCAGTGGTATTTCCACAATCAAAAAATAACTAGCGCTTTAGCATCTACCGACTTAACCAACCAGAAATTAAGGAATTTTACATGAGCAAACCGATTTTTCAATTGGTGGATGAACTACCTACCAATAACCTGACTGTTAAAGCTTTGCACACTTTGGATTTTGTGATTCCGGGCGAATGGCAAAATATAGTGGGTTTCACAAATACGATTAAGGCTGTCACCGGCGAAACTGATGAGGATTTAATTCAGCAAATTGGTGAACGCGCTATCTGGTTGTATAATGACAAATCCCAAGGCTATCAACGGGCGCTATGGTTGTATGAAACGGTTAATAGTGCCGGTGGTACTTTAGGCGCGGCTGCTATGGCGAATAAAATTTCTCAAGATATTGGATTTCTTGGGTTTTTGGGAAATATTACTCCCAAACCTGAAAAAGCCCAAACAATTGATTTATCGCTGAAAGTTGTTACGGAATTGTTGGCTTTTTGTCAAATAAATGGCATTCCTGGTGACAGCATTGGCGATTTTGTGATGTCGCTTGGCGACTACGGTGGTGAGTCTTTGATGCGGATGGTGGCGTTGATTTGTTTTGATGGTTTGATTCCGCTGGGCCCGGATTTTATCTTAAAGGCGCAATCAAATCTCAATCAAGCCCAACCTTCTGATTTCCAACAAAATCCTGTTTTTAAACAAATGGAAAGTTTGATTCCGGGGGGCAATACAGCAGGGAAGTTAGGTTTTATTGGGGAAAGTTTTTCTTCTATTTCTGGTTGGATGGGTAATTTTGCTGCCAGCAAAGGTTTAACTCCTCAGAATGTGATGGCTAATCTCCAAACTGTTGTGGAAGTTTCTGCGGATAAGTTTGATTATGTGGCTGGTTTTCTCGATATGAGCACCAACTACTATTACCACACGGGGGTTCAAACTCTAGCTCGGCGTTTAATTGAACGCGCTTCTGCTGAAATTTAACTCTCACAAACCTCTTTCTGCTTTGTAGGGGCAATTCCTGTTATGGTTGCCCTCTTTTATTTCTTGTTCCCTGGCTTTGCCACATAATGCGATCAGCAAGGCTCTGCCAGGGGTTTATTTTTTTAAAGGCCGCTATCACCGGCTAAAATTATAAAATATTGAATATCGAAAATCTAAAATTATATGCAGGTTGGTAGTTCTAAAAATGCGAGATTAATTGAAGTATTTTCGGCGATTCAAGGCGAAGCGCTGAATATTGGAACGCGACAAATTTTTATCCGTTTTGCAATTTGTGATTTGCGTTGTAGTTATTGCGATAGTGCTCACACTTGGCAGGTGCCGGCGCAGGTTCGTATTGAGCGTACCCCAGGATTGCGGGATTTTGAATTTCATGCAAATCCTGTACAAATATCGGATTTGTTGACATGGGTAGAGCGTCAAAATCAACCAGGTTTGCATGATAGTATCAGTCTCACCGGCGGGGAACCGTTGTTACACGCGCCTTTTTTGGTGGAGTTTTTGCCGCTAGTCAAACGTTTAACCGGCCTGCCGATTTATTTGGAAACGGGCGGACACCGGCCCACTGAGTTAGCGATGGTGTTGCATGATTTGGATTCGGTAGGGATGGATATAAAATTGCCGAGTGTCAGCGGTGAGAGTCACTGGGAAGCACACCGGCAGTTTTTGCAGTTGTGTGTGGATGCAGAAAAAGAGGTATTTGTCAAGATAATTATTTCGAGTGAAACGGTAGCGGGGGAGTTAGAAAAAGCGGCGGAGTTGGTAGCAGCAGTGAGTGAAAAAGTGCCGGTTTATTTGCAGCCGGTGACACCGTTGCGGGAGGAAGAAAAAGCGAGAATGAAAGGAGAAAAAAACGATAAGTTGTTATTAGCGCCGTCTCCTGAGCAAGTATTACAATGGCAAGGTTTAATGAAGCGTTATTTAAAACAAGTGCGAGTGATTCCACAAACCCATAAGATGTTGAATCAATTGTAATGAAATTGGGGATAGGGAAAAAGCCTAATTCCCAATCCCTAATTCGCAATTTTCAATTTTAATAAATTGTTTCTGATTGTGTGGTTTCACGGGGCATTTTGGTTTTGCCTTTGGCTTTGGTGGCGCTGCGTTTCAAGGCTTGTAAACGGGCTTCATATTTGGCGCGGAGGCGTTTTTTGGGTGTTTGTTCGATGAGGGTTTTGAGGGCACTTCCGAGACTTTTGTAGGCGTTGGGGATGGAATAGCCGAAACGGGTGGCGAGGGCGATAGCTTTTTCGTCGGCGTCGATGGCTTCGTTGATGAGTTTGTCGCCGTTATTTTTTTGATAAAGCCGGTAGCCTGAGACTCCACAGAGAGCGAGGGCGAGGATGAGGAGTAAACCATCTTGTACCCAAAGTTCACCGACGGCGCCGCCTAAACCAATAGCGAGGGCTGCCATTTCCCAGCCTTCTTTGGAGATGGTGTCATTTTGAATGCGGGCGACTTCGTGCCAAAATAGGAGGTTGCGCTGATCGAGGGCGAGTTGCTCCCAGCGGATGAGATCGACTTGGATCTCTACTTGATCTTTGCCTATTTCTTCGGAGCGGATGAGGGGTGGGTTAACTTCGATGGTTTTTTCTACCATAACCCAGCTTTGCAGTTCTGGGGGGAGTAAGCCTTTGAGCCGCCGTAGTTCGTTCATTTCGGCTTTGGCGGTGGAGGTTGAATAGGATGTCATAGAATCTAGCCTCTATAGGTTTTTTTTCAAAATACGGCTTTTTTTCTTTTAGATATTGTAATTGTTCACCGGCTCGCTTGAGGAGTGGGCCGGTGTGGGTTTCCCCCCTGTGAGTGGGGTTTTATAGGAGAGGTAGGTTTGTGGGGGCCAATTTATGGCAGCGAAATTTTGCGTAGTTTTTCCTTTTTTAAAAAATACTTTTGTTTTTTAAAGACATAACAATTTCAGAGTAGAAACCAAAGACTAAAAAGCTTACCATTAACAGTGGTAAGCTTTTTAATAATCATTCTACCTTTCTGCCAATGTAACCAATAATTATCTGTTGTCGCCCTGGGTCTACAGAAAAGTGAAGTCGCCAATCTCCGGGTGTCATGCGAAGATGCCAACTAAAGAGACGATTCTCACCATCTGGACACTTAAAGGTTAGTTGCGCTGCCAACGTTTTCAGCCTAGAATCACTTTCTGGAGTCACCTTGCTTGGAAGATTGTTAAAATCGAAATTCCCCGATGTCCAAGCCCTGCTGGCATTATCAAGTTCAAATAATCGCTTTTCAACAGACCGCAACATTGGCTGACCTTCCAAAAGAGATACCACTTGCTTTTCAACAACCTCGCAGAATACCAAGTGGGGAAATAAATCAGATTTACGATTCCACAAATCTAAACCGTCCCGCACCTCCTGTCGGGTAATATTTTGCAACCAATTAGCGTGTTCTTTTACATGGATAATGCGGCTGGCGTGGACAATTTCAACGATGCTATCCTCATCGTCATCTAATTGTATGACTTCTAACTCTAGCCGGTTGCAATCCCAGCATTTTTCAGACAAAAAGCTCACTGGAAGAGCCTCAATTAAGTAAGCAACACCCAGTCCAATTGCTCTTTCTCCTTGATACCGAAACTCCGAATTACTCTGGTTACTTTCAAGGTCTTGAATTTCTGTATTTGTAATATCGTTAGAAAAGGGTGCTTTAGTTGCGAGAGTTTTAATAAATCTTCTTATTTCTGGATCTACTTCTGTATCATTAAGCCAGCGGCGCAGAGGATAGTCCGAAGCTAGCAGAGTGCTGAGAAAGTCGTATTGAGTGCGAAGAGTTGCCTGTTTTGCACTTTGAGTTTTGGCGGCCCTTATAGTTCCGATTAAATCTAACATCCATCGTCTTGCTGTTGCAATATCCTGAGCAGGATTTCTGACGGACAATTCGTTCAAAACCACCTCCACCATTTCTTATTCTCCAGCCGGTTCTAACAATACATCCAAACTTTTGTCCCACTCATCGAAAAAGCCTTCCGGCCATTGGTCTATTCTTCCATTTCTATCTATGCGCGGCGATACTACTTGACTCACACCTTTTTTATTTTTCTCAAAGAAATTTAGCTGGACATCTTGTGGAGAAATCTTGCCTGCATGAACAGCAAGACGAATCCCGTTTAACACATGATCGCTATGGGTTTCTATCACAACCTGAACGCCGCCACTCGCTGCAAGGGATAGCAATTCACCCATTTTTGCTTGTCCTTTGGGATGAAGATGAGCTTCTGGGTTTTCAATTATTAGGAGTGTGCCAGGTGTCGATGCAAGCACCGCCACAATAATGGGTAAAGTGTAGCTAATTCCAAAACCTACATTGATTGCACGATAAGGGTTGCTAAGCTCGTAATAGTATTGCAAACTCACTAAATCCAAAGGGGGACTATCTATTATTTTTAAGCGAGTACCAGGGCTGATTTCTCCCATCCATGATTCAACTTGTAACTTCAGTCTAAGTGATGGTTCTTTTGGATGCTTCAGGGTCTTTACAGGAATAGATTCATCCTGATAACTAGAAAGGAAATGCGCCGTGTATTCTCCTTTAGTACCAAGTTGGCGTTTTGGTACTTGAAATTCCGACATCTGAAAATATGGGCGGGGGCCGATCCGTTCTGCCTGAAGATAATGAAATTGATCGCTGAAAAGAGTTGAGTGATAAATTTCAGAGGCAGTTGCTGTTGAGGCAAGATCCAGAACATTTGCGTCTGGGTTGCTGTAATGGAAACTCCATTTTTCCTGTATTCCATTTTCTGCAACAATATCAAAACCTATTAAATCTTCTTTTGCTGCCTCGAAAAGAGCATCTTTGGCTCTGCCTATACAAATCAACTTACCATTGAGAAGCAAACCGGTATTTTGCAACAAGTTCTCTTGGTAAGATTGACGCAAAAGCAGCAATGATTGTAGTGCAGAAGATTTACCCGTACTATTCAGACCGGAAAGCAGGGATAGTTTTTTAAATTG
This sequence comes from Ancylothrix sp. D3o, assembly GCF_025370775.1. Lineage (NCBI taxonomy): Bacteria > Bacillati > Cyanobacteriota > Cyanophyceae > Oscillatoriales > Microcoleaceae > Ancylothrix > Ancylothrix sp. D3o. The sequence continues at coordinate 180,483 of NZ_JAMXEX010000004.1, forward strand.
GAGCGATTGTTTTTCAAAACATTTGAAGTTTTTCAAGTGTAGAGTTTGGATCATTTTAATACCTCTTGAATCAATGTTTCAATGGTACTAAATCTCACATTGACTTTTTCGCTGGCTTGAGAAATCGATTTGAGGAACTCTCCATTATTATCCACCAGTTCGCCAAATCTATTGATTAGATCATCTTTACGCTGCTTGAGAATTTCGATCTCTTGATATTTAAGTTGGCTAAGACTAACTGACCAAGCTTCAAATAAAGCCTGGTTCACAGGAAAGCTTTTACTAGATTTGAGAGAGATTTTCCGGAATGCTCGATCTCCAAAAATTTCCAATGCAGCAGCCATTGCTACCCTAAATTTATCCTCAAGTGTTCTAATCTCTGGCTCAGACATTTTATTGATTTCAGCCAGAGTTCTGTGAAACAATTCATCTCTACTTTTAGGTTGATTATATTTACAAGAAGGATTAACCGTATAAGCTAAAAATCCCAGTACAAATTCCTGATCTAGCATTCTTTGTTGTCGAGATTGTCCCATTCCTGTAATTTTTTGGAATTCATTTAATTTAGCTAATGAAGTTAATAAAAAAGTTGCTTTTCCTTGGTTCAAAGCGTGACGTATTTCTTGGGGTGTTAGCGACATTCCTCCTGTATTAATACGTCTAAAAATACTGTATTTAACTTCGGGGGGGGTTCCATGTTCAATCAGATAAACGGTTAGGTGCGTTTCCATAATCCGTCTCTGATACTTTCTGGGAATAGCATCATAGGTTTTATCTTCTAACTCTTTAAGATACTCTAAACCAGTTAATTTGAGGCTTTTCTCGATGATAAATCTCTTGAGAGCGGTCAGGCGTTGCAGACCATCAATCACTAACCATTTATCCTCATTAGTTGCATCCATATAAAAAGCAGGAAGCGGAATCCGAATCAGAATAGATTCAATTAGACGACTCTGAGCGTCATCTTTCCAAATACCCGCCTGTCGCTGAAAATCTGGGGCTAGATCAAGTTCTTTATATTGAATGCGATTCAGGACTAAATCGATTGTTAATTGACGAGTATCAATGCGAATGAGGGTAGGGTCAAATGGCTCATTAATTCCCTCATTATTCACATCACTTTCAATCTCTTCCTCAAAACCCCTGCCTTCATCAATAAAATCCCTGGTTAGACTGTTTTCTCTTATCACTATTTCTTCTCCTGAGCTTTCAAAATTAGCTTTATTGGTGTAGCTAAAGTATGAACTAATGAATAAGTGTTAATAATCTGATGACACTATAAATCAAATTTGATAAATTTCTCTGTAAGCCTCCGAGTGTTCTGCGTTAGGTGACACCGGCCTACATCGATACTAACTTTTTCTTCTCATTTTTAGCAATCTACCCTCAAACTCAACTCCTGCTCATATATAATTACCCTGCTGTTTTTCCTTATCTTAACATTAAAAATAAATTCATAACTATTGATTATAGAAATTCTTTAGACTTGACAGAAAGCAGCAAAAAGAGCTCTTTTTTTTTCCTCGGCATCGTCTTCGCCTCTGTAGTTTATTTGAAAATCACAACTCAATTATAAACCCATAAAAAACAGGGGTAGCGGATAACCGCACCCCCAAAATCATCAAAAAATCAGAAACTTAAACCTTCGCCTCCTTCACCAACTTATCCCAACCCAAATCTTTCAGCGAATTATTACGACGCAACGGACGAGTTACCAACTCCAAAATATCCCGCGCATTTGTAAACCCGTGAATTTGAGCAAACGTAAACTCAACCGACCACTTAGTATTAATACCCCGCGCCTCCAAAGGATTTGCGTGTGCCATACCCGTAATCACCAAATCAGGCTTCAACTCATAAATACGCTGAACTTGATTATAATTATCCGGCTTTTCTACAATCCTTGGCACCGGCACACCCATCTCCAAACAAGTCTTTTCAAGCAAAGCCAACTCAGCCCCTTGATAACGCTTATCCATATAAGGAATCCCAATTTCAGGGCAAGTCATACCACACCGAATCAAAAACCGCGCCAAAGAAATCTCCAGCAAATTATCGCCCATGAAAAACACAGACTTACCACGAATTAACTGAAGATAATCTTCCAAACTTTCCCAGATTTGCTGTTCGCGTTCCTCCAAACCTTTCGGTTCAACTCCCAACACAGAACAAATCTTTTCAATCCAAGCACGAGTTCCATCCGGGCCAATTGGAAAAGCCGCCCCAATTAACTTACACTTGCGCCGGCGCATAAAAGCACTAGCAGTACGACTGAGAAAAGGATTTACGCCACAAGCATAATAACCCTCCTCAACCACCGGCAACTCCGTATAACGTTTCGATGGCATCCACCCCGAAACCTTAACCCCCTGCTTCTTCAACTCAAGCGTTAATTGAGTCACCACCGGATCAGGAACCGACCCAAACAACACCAGCGGCGGATGCTTAACAAACTCCGATTCTTCTGCTGCAATTTCCTCTTTTTTCTTTCCGAAATTCAGCAGTTTTTGAATTGCATTACCTTCGTTTTTTTCCACATCCGCCACCGGCGCCTTATCAGGACAACGCGCCACCATAGCAGCTAAAACCGTATCTTCCCCTTGCGTAAAAGCATAATCCAAACCATTCGCACGAGCCGTCACAATTGGAATGCCAATTTCTGCCTCTAGTTTCGGCGCCAAACCTTCCAAATCCATCTTAATGATTTCAGTGGTACAAGTGCCGATCCAAACAATCACACTCGGATTTCGGTCGCGCTTAATTTGTTCACACAACCGTTTTAACTCGTTATAATCATTCAACTGAGCAGAAATATCACCCTCCTCCAACTCAGCCATCGCATAACGTGGTTCCGCAAAAATCATCACCCCCATCGCATTTTGGAGGAAATAGCCACAAGTCTTAGTCCCAATCACCAAGAAAAAGCTATCTTCAATTTTTTGATAAAGCCACGCCACACAACTGATGGGGCAAAATGTATGGTAATTGCCGGTTTCGCACTCAAAATTTAAGGTTGATTCTGCTTGTGCAAGAGTCATAACGGATTCTTATCTCCTTATAAGGATAAAAACTTTTTACAAACCTTCTAACAGGTTTTTCATGTCCGGATCATCATCCGAATCCCACGCATCTCGCGCCAAAGCATCGAGATCGCTTTCATCGAGTTCGTTGGAAGAACCTTCTCCCAAATCACCGAAATCCATATCTCCCAAATCATCGGAAGTTTCATCTAAACCACCGAAATCCATATCCCCTAAATCATCCGATCCTCCCCCACCCATATCTACCGATAAAGCATCATCCAGATCGCCTAAACCCATATCATCATCATCGGAGGCCGGTGCTGCAAATGGGTCAAGTTCTGCGTTTAAATCGCCTAAATCCATATCGTCATCATCGGAGGCCGGTGCCGCAAATGGATCGGTGTCTGAGCTTAAATCGTCCAACCCCATATCATCATCTGAAAGGCCGGTTGCTATTGCAAAATCGTCGCTTTCATCTGATAAATCCAACCCCATATCATCATCATCTGAAAGGCCGGTTGCTACAGCAAAATCGTCGCTTTCATCTGATAAGCCTAACCCCATATCATCATCATCTGAAAGGCCGGTTGCGGTTGCAAAATTATCACTTTCATCTGATAAATCTAACCCCATATCATCATCTGAAAGGCCGGTTGCGGTTGCAAAATTATCACTTTCATCTGATAACTCTAAATCCATATCATCATCTGAGAGGCCACCAGCTAAGCCGAAATCGTCACTTTCATCTGATAAACCCAGGGCGACATCTTCATCATCGGAAATGCCCCCAGATAAGCCGAAATCGTCAGAGTCATCCGCTAAACCTAAGCCCATTTCATCATCATCTGAAAGTGCGGTTGCTGCCGCAAAATCGTCAGAGTCATCCGCTAAACCTAAGCCCATTTCATCATCATCTGAAAGGCTGGTTGCTGCCGCAAAATCGTCCGAATCATCCGATAAACCTAAGCCCATTTCATCATCATCTGAAAGGCTGGTTGCTGCCGCAAAATCGTCCGAGTCATCCGCTAAACCTAAACCCATTTCATCATCATCTGAAAGGCTGGTTGCTGCCGCAAAATCGTCCGAGTCATCTGATAAATCAAAGGCCGCATCATCATCATCTGAAAGCGAGGGCAAATCATCAGATTCGTCTTGGTTGGTGAAGTCAGACAAAGCCATGCCGGTAAGCTCATCTTCCTCAACCTCATTGGCTATAAAGGCAGCCACACCGGCCATCCCAGCAGCCACACCCACCGCACCAACAGCCGCCGCTACTCCCATTGGAAACGGAGACCCCTGCTGCTCGTTTTCTTGTACTTGCCAACTCGCAGACGTGCCGGTTTCTAAACTCACCGGCTCAACAGCAGCAGGACTGTTCCCCAACACCGGCTCTGCTGTAAAACCTTGGGGTGCCGGTGTTGCTTGCAAGTTTGGTTCAGATACCGGCCCCGGAGCACCCCCCAAAGCGATGTCCGGGTCAAAATTCAACCCCAAGACATCAATCAGCGTGTCAGCATCAGGATTAAGTCTGGAAAACGGCAACATCAACTGCGCTAACTTCGGTTCGAGAGCATTCATTGCACCCAAAATGAAGTGCGAAGTCGGACGTCTGCCACCATCAGGAGTTCTCACCCAAGAAACCTTGAGATGCAGGCTCAACCAGTCATAATTTGCTTGGTAGTATTGCAACCACTTTTGTCTTAAAGCAGTGGTGAAATCATCAAAAAAAGCCATAGTTCCTATCCCCTCGTTGCTTAAAAGTATGATGCTCGTTTTTTGAGAACAACATTCTCGTACCTGAATCATACTAGCCAATCGAGCAACGCAAGTTTCCTTGATTCGGGTGATTTAAGAATCTTACTGTCTGTGGTTCGTGGCCGATGGTTGGGGGCCGGTGGTTGGGGCCGGTGGTTGGTGGGCAAAGCATCGCTCTAAACCATCATTAGATCGAGTTCTTCTTCTCTGGCTGTCGGTGTTGGCGGATTGAGGTAGAAGTCTGACAGCAGGCTGAACAATTCCCGATCTGGCGAATCGTTGGGGACAACGCCTTCGGGACGGGCTAGAATTTGGTCGGCAATGTTTAGGTAGTAGTCGCAAACGCTATTTAGCGAGGGTTCTGTCTCTGCCATCTCAAACAAGGTTTTGCCTTTGACACGAGAGACGCGGATATCTTCAATGAGGGGCAATACTTCCAACACCGGCATCGGTACCGATTCAATATATTTATCAATCAAGTCTCGTTTGCTGGTGCGGTTGCCAATCAGGCCGGCCAGACGCAGCGGGTGAGTACGGGCTTTTTCACGCACGGAAGCGGCAATGCGGTTAGCTGCAAACAAAGCATCAAAACCATTGTCAGTAACAATCATGCAATAGTCAGCATAATTGAGAGGCGCTGCAAAACCACCGCAAACTACGTCGCCTAAGACATCAAAAAGGATGACATCATACTCATCAAAAGCGTTTAGTTCTTTGAGCAGTTTTACGGTTTCGCCGACTACATAACCACCACAACCGGCTCCAGCAGGCGGGCCACCGGCCTCGACACAATCCACGCCACCATAACCTTTATAAATTACATCTTCCGGCCAGACATCCTCATAGTGGTAATCTTTTTCCTGCAAAGTGTCGATGATGGTGGGAATCAAAAAGCCGGTGAGGGTAAAAGTGCTGTCGTGCTTTGGATCGCAGCCAATTTGTAGAACTTTTTTACCTCGTTTTGCCAACGCCGCAGAAATATTACAGCTTGTTGTAGATTTTCCGATACCGCCTTTTCCGTAAACTGCTAGTTTCACAGGCTTTTCGCTCCTTTATGCTTGCTTCTAAAATGTAGTCCGCCCGCACGAGATGCGTTTTCATCTGTGAGGCGAGCAATTTTTATCTCGTTGTAAGCATTATTGACGAAAAAACTTAAAACATAAATGACAACAAGAGCCGTAAATGAAAGCAAAACGGGATATAACACCTAATTTTAGCTATTTTTAGGTTTTTTGCCTCTGCAAAGCCTGTAAAAGCTTTTGGAAAGGTTTTATGGTAACTTTTTATAAAAATGTAAACAAAACACAAAAACGGCCCAAACAACAAAAACGGCCCAAGACAATGCCGGCCGGCCAAATATCCCTAGCCAAAAGCTCCATCGCAGTTAAACCGATATACAGAAAGGATGCACAGCTATCGAAATTAAAGAAAACCATCAATCGAGAGACGAGAAAACCCCATCAAAGAGCGCTCTAGGACAAAGGAAATACTTGAGTTGCGAAAGTCTCTCAAGGCAATTATTAAGAATATTCAAGTTTTAACCGAACTAACGGGCGCTACACCCCAAATCCTTATAGAACCATCATCCCCAGCACTGGCCAGCATCGGTATTTTTCGGCCACAAAAAGCCACTGCATACACCGGCCCGGAATGACCGCTGAGAGTATGTACGCATCGGGGATGCTGAAGATCCCAAAGCTTGATCGTGCCATCCTTACTGCCACTGGCTAACATTTGGCTATCGGAACTAAATCTAATTGAGTATATATAACAAGTGTGGCCGGAAAGAGTTGCTATGGATTTAGCTTTTCCCCCCGGCTGGACTAAACATAGTGAGATTTTGGTATCCCAACTGCCGCTGGCGACGAGTTGACGATTGGGACTAAATGCTACAGAACGTACCCAGTTAGTATGCTCTGTGAGAGTGTCTGTGAGAGAAGGCAAGCCAGAGGAGATTTGCCAGAGTTTGAGGGTGCGGTCATCGCTGCCGGTGGCGAGAAGTGTTCCATCGGAACTGATATCGAGACTGCGAACGCAACCAGCAGTGTTGAGGCTGTAAAGGGGGGTGCCGGTGTTTAATTCCCAAATTTTGATGGTTTTGTCGCGGCTACTGCTGATCAGATGTTGGTTGTTTGGGGTAATGGCAAGGGAGTGGATATAGTTGCTGTGTCCTTTGAGGGTGTGGATGAGTTTGCCGGTGCCGGTGTGCCATAGTTTGATGGTGCGATCCCAACTGCCGGAGGCGAGGGTATAGCCGTCGGAGGAGATGGCGAGACAATTTACATAGCCTTGGTGTCCTCTGAGGGTGTGGAGGAGTTGGCCGGTTTTGAAGTTCCAAATTTTGACGGTTTGATCCCAACTGGCGGAGGCGAGGATGTAGGATTGGGGGCTAATGACGATGGCGTTGACTTCGTTGCTGTGGCCGGTGAGAATTTGCAGACATTGCCAAGTGGGGGAGGTTTTGAGGTTTTTGTTAATAAAATGGGGTGAGGTTTTTTGGCTGGTGTTTTTGCTAAAGGCTGGCTGGGTGCCGGTAACTCTAATGGGGGCCGGTATGTTATGAAGGTCGTTGAGAATTTCTGCGGCTTCTTGATAGCGTTCTTTGAGGCTATCTTGGAGCATTTTTTCTAAGATTTTGGTTAAGTGGTGGCTGATTTTTTCGCCTTTTTTGTTTAAATAATCTTGCCAGTTCCACCGGCCTTGCATGGGGTCATAAAGTTCTTCGAGGGAGTGGCCGGTGAGTAGTTGAATGCAGGTTACTCCCAGGCTATAAAGGTCGCTGGCGGGGTAGGCTTTGCCGCCGCGTAGTTGTTCGATGGGTGCGTAGCCTTCTGTGCCAACAAATGAGCCGGTGTTTGTTAAGTTGTTGGGGCTGATTTCTTTGCAGATACCAAAGTCAATTAAAATTAAATCTCCTCTGGAGAGGGTGGAGGTTTTTTGCAAGGAGGTTCTGCGTAAAATATTGGCGGGTTTGATGTCGCGGTGGATGACGTTGTTTTCGTGGATGAATTGTAAGACCGGCAGTAAATCTGTTAAAAATAGCTCTATTTGTTCGGGGTTGTAGGTAAAATTTGATTGTTGGCTTAGGTCTTGACCTTCGATGAGTTCTTGGACAAGATAAAGTTGCCTGTTTTCTTCAAAAAAGGCAAGCATTGTGGGTATTTGCGGGTGGTTTCCCAGGTGAAATAGTTGTCTGGCTTCTCGCTTAAACAACCGAGTGGCTTTTGCCATTGTTTCGGGGTTGTTTTGGATGTGGGGGCTGGGGGATAGTTGTTTGATGAGACAGTCTGTGTTTAGCCGGTGGGTGTCTTTTGCCAAGAAGGTTTTGCCCATTCCGCCGGCTCCGATGGGTTTGATTGCTTGGTATCTGTCTTTTAAGAGCAGTTTTGAGCCGCAATTTTGGCAGTAGTTTGTGTGGGGGGGGTTGGCCGGTTTAGGGCAGTTTGAAGTGAGGCAATAACTCATAGGAAAAGGCGGTTATTGGCTGTGGTTTTTTTATGATAGCGTTTAGTTTTTTTTGTTGAGTGGGTTGGAAACTTGGTAGAGGGCGTTTAAAAAAAGGCTTCTCATACTTTAGGCTGAGAAAGATGGCCGTTTTGCAAAATCCACTACTTTTTTTAGGTTTTTGAAGGAAGCGCTAAATAAATATTAAAGCAAAATGGTAAAATAAGGAAAATTTGTTTTTTAACTATGAAGCGAATTGTATATTTTTGTTTGGCAGTGATGGCTGTTATGCTTGTTTCTTGTACATCCTTAGAGCAGGGAAATTTTTGGGGTTCGGGGAGTAATAAAGAGCCGGAAATAGCTTTAAAGCCGGTTGTGGTTGATGCGGCAAAGGTTGTAACGGGTCAAACAATTTATGTGCCGATTTATTCCCATATTTATTTTGAGAATAATAAAAGTTCTTTGGATTTAACCGCTACGCTGAGTATTCGCAATACCGATCTGGATAATTCTATCATTCTAACGGCAGTGCGGTATTACGATACCAACGGTAATTTAGTGAGAGAATATCTGAAAGAGCCTTCAGAACTGAGGGCTTTAGCTTCTCTGGCTTTTGTTGTGGAAAGAACCGACTCTAGCGGTGGTTCCGGCGCGAATTTTATTGTGGAATGGGTGGGGGAAAAACAAGTTTCTGAGCCTGTAGTTGAGGCGGTGATGCTCAGTGCTGAAAGTGCTCAGGGAATTTCTTTTATTAGCGGAGGTAGAGTGATAAAAAATCGGACGGCCAATAATAAATAATTTTATGTTCTATGATCATTTTAGAAAGGCTTTTAGGAAGATTGCAAAATACATTCGGCATCCAACATAACATAACCATCTTTTTGCCAAGCCGCACAATCTTTTTGCAGTTTTAACAGCGCCGGCACCTTTCCTAATTCAATAGTTTTTAAGGCTTCTGTGGCTGCCGGTTGATATTGTTGGATGAATTTATTTTCGGTTTCTTTGGCTGTAAATGAAAGCGGATCTAGCAACCAGAAATCTACATCATTCTTGGTAATAAAATTTTTAACTTCTGCTAAATCTAAGCTATATTGGGCTTGAATTAAATCTTGGTATTTTTGTCGAAGTCTGGTATAATATCCAATATGGTAAGGATTGGCGTATTCTTGCCCTACTAAAATTGAACGCCGGCCAAATATAGGTAAATTGTTGACTTCATTGGCGAGAGAAACTATTAAAGTATCTTTGGGTTGCTTTTTGGTAAATTCATAAAGTGTCGGCAACCTCCCCACCACATAGCCGGTTTTTGGGAAGGCTTTTTGCCAAAACAAATTTGGATAAAAAATCACGAGAGAGGCAAATATCAAGAACCCACAACTTAAACAAACGAGAGAAAGCCTCTTTTTTTTGTGATTTTGCTGTTCAATTTTGCCTTGTAGCCAGCGGAAAATTGTCCTGAATATAATTGTGAGAGAAATTGCCCCTGCAATTGACATAACCATTGGCAAAGTGTGGAGAGTATAGCGGCTGGGGAGATATAATTTAAATAGCAAAGCATGAGAGAGAAAAAAGCAACCAAGGGACACAAAAACTAATTCGGCTAAAATACGAATATTGCTGCGAATTTTCTTCACCATTGGAAAGCGCCGCCGAAAACGTAATAATAAGGGCAGCAGAAAAGCTAGACTAATAATTGGGGGATTTAAAGATAAGCGAATTCCACTATGTTGTCCTTGAAACCAAAATTTTAAAGGCTGAGAATCATCAAAAAAGGGTATTCTGCCTTTGGGTAAAAATTCCGGCCAATTTCTGGCCTCATTGGCTGTAATAGTTGGGCCATATTCTGACTGATTCAAGGCATAGGGAAGTAAGACGATGAAGGCGATTGTAAGAGCGGTTAATATGCCCCCATAACCCCTTAAAAATGGGGGGAATATGCCCTCTTCAACGCTTAAAATGCGGGGGGAGACTTGACGGGAGTTTTTGATAGTTATAATCGCTTTTATTGCCAAACGTCCGATTAAAAGCCCTGCACACAAGAACACCCCTAGGGGGTAAAATAATCCCATTAAACCGATGCAAATACAAACCGGCAGCCAAGCACCGCGTAGGAGATAATATAAAAAGGCTAATAAAAGGGGTGAAATAAAGGATCGTGGGGTGGCGGAAACAAGATCATCTCTTAACCACAAGGTTTGATTAAATAATAAAGAACTCAGAAAGGCTGTCACCGGCACCGGCAATAGTTCTAGGGTGACAAAAAAACAATATGTGGTGGTGATTAAGCCTAAAATAAGAGGTAAAATTTTGCTAAAAAGTAAGGGAGGGATGCGACAAATTGACATCAAATGATAAAGCGCTGCATAGCCGGCCGGTGTGACTGATTGGAAATAATTTGCGATCCAATCTCTGGGGAGTAAACTGGGGTCAGAAAAACGCTGCATCCAAAATACATAAACCCGTGCATCATCTTGAACTACATACTCGCTGCTGAAGGCTTGTTGTAGGGCTATACCGGCATAAATAGCGGTAAATATCAAGCTTAAAAGCAGCCAGAAAATTACTTGTTTTTTTCGATTGATTTGGTTAAAATAATGAGTAAAAGAAGTCATCATTTATTAGGTGATAGGTGAGCCGGTGGGCATAGCTACTGTTTAAATTGGCGTTGAAATTCTCCAAACTCGATAAACTCGCCTTGGGTTTTTAACCAAGTTAAATACCGTTCTAACCGGCTCAGCATTGCTTCTCCATCAAGCCTTTTTACATAAGCCGGTAATTGATATTCCCCAATACTAGCAAACTCCCAAGGATGGTAATACAAGCTTAAATAACGGTCGTTATTTAAAGTGAATTTTGAAGCAAACTTTATCAAAAATAACGGAAAGTTTTTAAAACTTAACCAAAACAGCGGAAACCTAATTAGGGGAGTAACTGAAACCGGAATATTGAGCAACGTATTAGAATAATAAGCAGTGCGTGGTTTAAAAAAATTATTATATCTGCCGGGGAGATAAGTAGGATTCATAGAAGAATTATATTTATATCCCGCTTCTTCAATATAACAATCCTCCAAAAATTTTAAACGAGCCATACGGAAACCAGAGATTTGTTGGCCGGTGAGTTCTGATAACACTTTTCGGGATTTTTTTAAATCTTCCGTCTCAAAAGAACCATGATAAAAACCATGAGAAGCGATTTCATATTTTTCTGCCATTTTTATCACCAAAGAAGGATAAGTCATGGCGAAATTAGCCGTCATAAAAAACGTCGCCTTAATATCCAATTTTTCTAAAAGAACCAAAACTGCTTTTAATCCTTCTAAAGAAACTTCAAATTTCGCCCGCTCTTCAATTTTTTGGCCGTATTCTTCAGGAATGTCAAACTCCTCGACATCGAAACTCAACAAAATTGACTTATTCATAGCGTTTTTTCCAATCATTAAGCCGAATTTGCAGTAAATTATAAAACATCAAAAGCGAATCTTTTATTAAGTTTACCTTAGATTTTTTCAAAAGGTGACTTTCCGACACTTTGGCAGGAATTTCTCCAATTTGATAACCATATTTGCGGGCAAGATAAATTAATTCTACATCAAAAGAAAAGCCCGTCATCACTTGTTTTTGAAACAACTGTTTGGCCACCGGCAACCGAAATCCTTTTAATCCCGCCTGCATATCCGTAAACTCCAAATCAAGAATTTTCCGAGAAAGCAAATTAAAAACTTTTCCAGAAAATTTTCGCATAAAACTTTGATATTTAACAGCCACATCATCTAAATGACGCGAACCCATCACCACATCAAAACCCTCTAGTTTTTCAGCCAAACGATGAAGATGATCTAAAGAATAAGCCAAATCAGCATCAATAAAACAAACATAATCCCCTGTGGAATATTTTACACCGTAGCGCACCGCATAGCCTTTCCCGCAATTATTTTCATAAGAAACTAAGCTGATTTGGCCTTCAAATCCCACCGTATCAATTTTGTGTTTGATAATTTTTTTAGTTGCATCGAGCGACCCATCATCAACAAAAATAAAATGATATTCTGGATGTATCCAACAGAATTTGGCAACCTCATCAAAGGTTCTTTCAATACATTTCGCCTCATTGTAAACGGGCACAATCACAGATACAGTCTTCATTTTATTACACTAATCTAAGCAAAACGTTGAAACACTGAGCGTAATTCTTCGCGTAACTTTAACCATCCAGATAGAGCATCAGGATTAGAAACAGTACCCTTTTTCAGCAAAACAATATCATCGGTAAATTTAATAATTCCATAGCTTTTGTTCGCTAAAACTCTGTCAACTATCGGCCCCATTTCTCCCAACCGGCCTCGATCTAAAGGTGCCGCTAATTTTGGCTGTTTCAGTTGCCAAAAATCCACCAGTGCATATTCAATATCCACCGGCATTCCCTCCTCATTTTTAACCTGTAAAAAAGGTATCCGTACAATTTCACGACGCCTAGAAAGATGAGGAACGCCATCACCAGTCGTCGCCACACTTGCATCAGGAGGAATTAATTGCATCACCTTTTGTAATTGTGCAGAATGTTCCCACCTTTGATTTAAAGGCATATAAACCAAAGGCTGAATAGAAAACGGTACCATAAAATATAAAGAACGGTGCGGGTTAGAAGTAACCGTAAAAAACATCGATAAAATAATACAACCCACCCACAAACGACGGAACCGAGGCGTTAAACTTTTTGGATTTTTCTGCGTTAATATTTTTTGCCGTTGGGTTTTCCAAAAATTCCAACAATTGCGAATAAATTGCCTATCAAACTTTTTCACCGGCAACTTAAACTCACTTTGCCTTGCCCACCATAAAATCGCCCCGTAAAACAACCCAGGAACCACAGTTAAAGTATAGCGAGTATTAATCGAAAGAGCATACTTATTGCCCACTTGTAAAACCAAAACCATTAAAGGAAAAATTGACATCAGCCAAGCAGCCGGGGAAACAGCCGGAATAAAGCCCAATGGCAACCCCAATCCCAAAACATATCTTACTTGCTGATCAAACTTCACAAAAATTGCCTGCAACATTAAATGAGGCTGAGTGATAATTGCCCAAAGCAACTCTAACGTAGAAGGATCTTCACTTTTAATAAACTTTTTAAAATACGTCCCCAAATACAAACGCGAATTATCATCTGAAAACAGAGGCATCAAAAGATTTGTTACCGCCACAACATAACTAAAACTAACAAAACATAAAAACAAACCCGTCACCGGATAACGGCGGCTCAACAACAAATAAAACCCTATTCCAAAAAGTGTAATTCCTGCATCTTCTCGCACCATTAAAAGCAGACCAGCCAGCAACCAAAACACCCACCACCATTCTTTTTCCATCGCCAAAAGCAAACCGAAAACAAACAGAGGAATCTGACATTGTTCGTAAAAATTATCAACCGCCGGCCCAATAACAGGATTAGCCCCATAAAAACTAGCAGAAATCCAAAATGATAAACGATCCGGTAAATAACACCGTGCCAAAAAATATAAAACCACCCCCGCCGCCGTTAACAAACCCACCTGCAAAACAATCAAAGTCAAAGGAGAAGGAAACAAAGCATACAAAGGCATCCACAACAACAAACTTAAAACAAAATGTTGCCCCAAATGAACATAACTAACCGAGGGAAGTTGACCCTGCACCAAAGAAGCGTTAGAATTATTAGAAGAAAGCGAACCCTGAAACAAATGCCCGTGCGTACTATTCCAAAAAAGCTGATTAAACAACCCGTGATCAAAGGAAGTATAAAAACTATAATAACGGTGCAGTGCCAGACCAAAAGTAACAGCAAAAAAAACTCCAGCCAAGATAAGAACCTTGCCTAAACCAAGTTGATTTTGCCACAAACCCCTAAAAGGTTTGAAAGATAAATATTGTTTCATTGCCAGAGGGGATAAAGTTTTAGATTTAACCGCGTCTTGACGCAGATATCGGAGTGGGATGGTTTTATTCATACACCAAAAAGGGCTACTTTGATCACTCCATACCTACTTTTTTCTCCCACCAGGAGACTTTGCCCTGATAACCCCCCTTTCACTACTAGCCAAGTGGCGCGTCATCCCACCACAGACTCAACAATTTTAAACCCAGCGCAGCCCCAGGACGGGCAATCCCGCAACATAATTCGCAAACACCGATCTAGCAAAAATCCTCAACCTCCCTACAATAAAAACAGCAGGCGATTCTCACAGAAAACGAGAAATCTCCTCTAAATTGCACTTTTATTTCATACAAATAACAATCAGGACAAAAAAGCCTATGCAACCAACCAATCCGAACCAATTTACAGAAAAAGCCTGGGAAGCAATTGTTCGCACCCCCGACATTGCCAAACAATCCCAACACCAACAACTCGAAACAGAACACCTCCTAAAAGCCCTTCTCGAACAACCCGAAGGATTAGTCACCAGCGTATTTAATAAACTTGGTGTCAACGTTCAAAGACTGCGAGATCGCACCGAAGAATTCACGAACCGACAACCCAAAGTCAGCGGCAGCAGCAACTCAATTTATCTCGGACGCAGCCTCGACACCCTATTAGATCGCGCTGAAGACTATCGTAAACAATATAGCGATGAATTTATTTCCGTCGAACATTTACTATTAGGATTTGCCAAAGATGATCGCTTGGGTAAATCCTTATTTCAAGAATTTAGACTAGATGAAACCAAACTCAAAAACACCATTGATGAAATTCGAGGCAGCCAAAAAGTGACCGACCAAAATCCCGAAGGCAAATATCAATCCCTAGAAAAATACGGACGCGATCTCACCGAAGCCGCCCGCCAAGGCAAACTTGACCCCGTAATTGGCCGTGACGACGAAATACGCCGTACCATTCAAATACTATCTCGCCGCACCAAAAATAACCCGGTTTTAATTGGTGAACCTGGAGTTGGTAAAACCGCAATTGCCGAAGGATTAGCCCAAAGAATCATTTCCGGAGATGTGCCGCAATCTCTCAAAGATCGCAAACTCATCACCCTAGATATGGGTTCCTTAATTGCCGGTGCAAAATATCGTGGTGAATTTGAAGAACGCCTCAAAGCCGTACTCAAAGAAGTCACCGAATCAAAAGGGCAAATTATCCTCTTTATCGATGAAATTCATACTGTCGTAGGGGCCGGTGCCACCCAAGGTGCAATGGATGCCGGCAACCTCCTCAAACCCATGCTTGCACGCGGAGAATTGCGCTGTATTGGCGCCACAACCCTAGACGAATATCGCAAATATCTCGAAAAAGATGCAGCCCTAGAAAGACGTTTCCAACAAGTTTACGTTGACCAACCAAGCGTCGAAGATACTATCTCTATTTTACGCGGATTAAAAGAACGCTACGAAGTGCATCACGGCGTCAAAATATCCGATAGCGCTTTAGTTGCCGCCGCAACATTATCTACCCGTTATATCAGCGACCGCTTCCTACCAGATAAAGCCATTGATTTAGTAGATGAAGCCGCCGCCCGCTTAAAGATGGAAATCACATCTAAACCGGAAGAACTCGACGAAATAGACCGGAAAATATTGCAACTGGAAATGGAAAAACTTTCTCTCCAAAAAGAAAGCAATCCAGCTTCTTTAGAGCGATTAGAACGCCTTGAAAAAGACCTCGCTAACCTCAAAGAAGACCAGCGAGCGCTTAACGGGCAATGGCAAGCTGAAAAAGACATCATCACCCAAATTCAAACCATTAAGGAAGATATAGACCGCGTTAATGTTGAAATTCAACAAGCAGAACGTAACTACGATCTTAACCGCGCCGCTGAGTTAAAATATGGCAAACTCACCGACCTACACCGGCAACTCGAAACCTCTGAAACCCAACTTGCCCAAGCTCAAAAAAGCGGCAAAACCTTACTGCGGGAAGAAGTTACAGAGTCCGATATTGCCGAAGTAATTTCTAAATGGACAGGAATTCCTATCAGCAAACTTGTCGAATCTGAAATGCAAAAACTTCTTCACCTTGAAGACGAACTGCATAAAAGAGTCATCGGACAAGAAGAAGCCGTTACCGCCGTTGCTGATGCCATTCAACGTTCGCGGGCCGGTTTATCAGACCCCAACAGGCCGGTAGCAAGTTTCGTATTTTTAGGGCCCACAGGAGTCGGTAAAACAGAACTTGCCAAAGCTCTCGCCGCCTATCTTTTTGACACCGAAGAAGCAATGGTGCGAATTGATATGTCCGAATACATGGAAAAACACGCCGTCTCGCGTTTAATTGGCGCACCTCCGGGCTATGTTGGTTACGATGAAGGCGGACAATTAACCGAATCAATTCGCCGGCGTCCCTACGCAGTTGTGCTATTTGATGAAATTGAAAAAGCACACCCTGACGTCTTCAACATCATGCTACAAATCCTTGATGATGGACGAGTAACCGACTCCCAAGCACACACCGTAGACTTCAAAAATACGATCATCATAATGACAAGTAATATCGGTTCTCAATACATCTTAGATGTGGCCGGTGACGATGATCGTTACGAAGAAATGCGGAGTCGAGTCATGGAAGCCATGCGAGCCAACTTCCGCCCCGAATTCCTCAACCGAATTGACGAGAGTATCATCTTCCACGCCCTCACAAAAGCCCAACTCCGTGAAATCGTTAAACTGCAAATTGAACGCCTAGAAAAACGTCTTGCAGAACGCAAAATTGCCCTCAAACTATCAGAAGCAGCCCTCGATTTTATCGCCGAAGTTGGCTACGATCCTGTTTTCGGTGCCCGTCCATTAAAACGAGCAATTCAACGCGAACTAGAAACACAAATAGCGAAAGCAATCTTACGCAGCGAATTTACCGACGGCGACACCATCTTTGTCGATATTCAAAATGAGCGTCTTGCCTTCAAACGCTTGCCCGCAGAACTCCTAACCACCCAACAAGTGTAAAAGTCTCTCGATAACATAAACCCGGTTTCTTCAAGAAGCCGGGTTTTTCGTAATATTCAATACTTTAAAAATAAAAATAGGGCATCTCAGTCGGAAACTGATGCCCTGCTGATGACCACCTTGTTTACTTCGCTTTCATCCTATCTTCCTTTATTTAAAACAAACTAACCTCACCCCATAGATAGAAGGCCAATCATCCAAAGATAGACATTAACCCCCACAAATTACCCGCCGCATTTGGCGCATATTTGAGGGCAAATCCATCTGCATTGCCTGCTGGATAAAAACACTAGGCACTGGAATAGTTGGAGTTGCTTGTACCCAATAAGTTAAGACCGTTCCCTTCCCATAATCTTGCAATTTCAAATTTGCCTCAAAATCTAAAAAATTGCCTTTTTCTAAACAAAACTGTATCTGACGATACGGCAATTCTAAAACCTTTAAATAAACTTCAACCTGTACGCTTAAAAACAAAAATGTCTTACTCGCTACTTGATAAATGCGTTTGGTTTTTTGATGGCCATCCAAAAGCCGCGAGTGTGTCAAATCAGGAAAATATTTTACCCAGCGAGGATAATCTGTTACTTGTTGCCAAACTTCAGCCGGCGACAAAGGCAAATACATTGAAGCCGTCACCGAACCACCCCAGGCGGTATGTTCTTGGGTTTTGATTAAAATTTCTCCCCCCAATAAAGCCGTTTTTGCTGCATCTTTGCAGCCTGTAGGGGCCGCAAATTCTCGAAAATCTGATGTAAGTGATACAGTCATATACCTAATGTCCCCATAATTTTTGCAATCAGTCTTAAAACTTCACATCCTTACTGGCGGTTTACAGTTTTTCTGTGAATTTCCTACCGCTTGACGCAACTCCAGAAAAAAGGTTCAACAATCTTAGCGCTGGGTTTTTTCAGGTTGAGAAAAATGCTAAAATTATCCGCAAACCACAACATCTCTTAGCAGCCACCACCAAAAGCGCCGGTGACGGACTTCTAAAAATCTTCACGAGTTAACGTTATGATTCCTCCCAACTTTGGAACTTTAAATCTTATTTTTGCCACTCTCTTAGGCTTAACCGTACTTCTTTGGCTACTGCGGGGTTTTGGCATACTCACCTTCTTTCCTGGGTCAGTTTTGTGGGTCTTGATTTTGCTTTCTATTGCCACCGGCATCATCAGCAACCTCCAAAGCCGCCGGGGCCGGTATTAACAGATTTTAAATTGGCGCTTTTAAGTTTTAGCCTTTCAGTTTCTAACTCAAAAAATTAGCCTCTTTAACTGGCTATTTTCTGCGTTTTGCGAACGAACGGCAAGTTACCTTAGACATAAAAAGCTTGCGGATATTTTCTATCTTCAGAAATATTTTTTATCTCCTGTTTAATTTGATCTTCGTCTCATCGCCTCCCCAACCGTCACATTTAACTGCGCGCCCACCAGCATCACCAACGAACTCAAGTACAACCAAAACATCAACACAATCACCGCTCCCACAGCGCCATAAGTGCGGTTATAGTTGCCAAAATGTAACACATATTGCCGGAATAAATTCGACAGAATAGCCCAAAAAATCGCCGCTAAAATTGCGCCCGGCATAATTGGTATTTCCTTATACCGATAGCTAGGCCCAAAGCGGTAAACCAAGGCAAAAGCAAGCGCAACAATTGTCAAAGCTATCGGCCAAGTAACCCGCTGCCAAATTGCCAACAAACCTGACTCAAGATTACCACTCTCTTTTGCAACTGTCTCTACAATTAAATCACTGATAAAAACAAGAAAAGAAGCATTAATCAAAAGCAAAATAGCCGCCAAACTCAAGGAAAGCGAAACCAGCTTTGCCTTCCAAAAAGGACGGGCTAGAGTGATTGGTATATTGTGAATACGATCCAGCGCCGCCATCGCCGTATTAATTACCCCAGAAAAAGCCCAAAGCGCCCCAATAAAACTCGCAGAAAATAAATTTGGATTGTGCGAGGCGCTGAGTTCATCAATAAAACCGCGAACCAAGCCGCGTACATCATCCGGTGTCAGTTTGCCCACCTCACTCGCCAACTCGTAAATCGTCGCTTGTAGAGGATGAAATAAGCCAATAGCCGCCAAAAACGCCAAAATTGCCGGAAACAAGGCTAACATAGCGTTATAAGCCATCTCAGCCGCAAGGCCGGTTAAACGCGCCTCACCGGCACTTTGGGCCATCCTCCACAGCGTCTTGGCATTCAAGTAGCGAAAAAAACTAAAAAATCGAGAAAATAACATTTAATTAGTGATTAGTCATTAGTCATTATTCACTGGTAAAAACTCAGTGGTGACTACAGACTAACAATGAGCAATAACCAATTACCATATACTTATGAATCACGATGTCACCCAGTGGTTACAAGAAATCCAAGACTTGCAACAGCAAATCGCCGACAAAGAACGTTTAATCGAAGAAGCCCACAGCGGGGCGGATCGCTGGCGGGAACTCTACAACAAAGAAGCCCAACAGCGGCGCAACGAAATCAAACAAGCACAGCAAACCATTGAAGCCCTCAAAGCAGAAAATCAGCTTCTCAAAGAAGGCTCACCCGTAGTCGTAGAAATTCAACAAACCGGCCCCGACAGCGCCCTCGAACAAATGGCCGATCAACTCTTAGCAGCCCTCACCAGCGGTAGCAGCGGCCCCCACACAATGCGCTCCAAATTACTGCAACTCATTAAACAACAAAAAGCCGCCCTCGAAGAAGTAGCCCGTCTCAACGAAGCCTTAGAAATTGAAAAAACCGCCCACATCAAAACCCGCGAAAGTTTAACAAACGCCCTCGCCGATGCAGTAGGACAATTTAAAGCCCATCGCGCAACTCTTTCCGCTACGCCAAAACCAGCAAGCGCGGGCGATCAAAAAACCACCAGCGCCTACCCCGTCTTACCTAAAAACCCATCACTTGAGCTACCGCCCTTAAATCAGGAGCAACCCCCGCTTTAAACTGATTATTGCAATGATTAATGGCTGAGTCGGGGTCTTTTAAACCATTGCCGGTTAGCACACAGACAATTGTCGCCCCTTCGGGCACGGTGTCTTTCACCTTCAATAAACCGGCCACCGAAGCCGCAGAGGCCGGCTCGCAGAAAACTCCTTCCTGACTTGCCAAAAGCCGGTAAGCCTCCAAAATTTCCTCATCCGTCACCGCCGCAAACTCGCCTTGACTGGATTGGGAAGTTGCCACTGCTTTTTGCCAGTTAGCCGGGTTGCCAATCCGAATTGCCGTTGCAATCGTATCAGGATTCGCCACCACAGCCCCATGCACCAAAGGCGCCGCCCCAGCCGCCTGAAATCCCATCATCCGGGGTAAACGTTGGCATTTGCCGTCTTGGTGATATTGGCAAAATCCCATCCAATAAGCGCTGATATTGCCGGCATTTCCCACTGGAATACACAGCCAGTCGGGCGCTTCTCCTAACACATCGACAATTTCAAAAGCTGCGGTTTTTTGACCTTCCAGCCGGTAAGGGTTGACAGAGTTAACCAGCGTCACCGGGTAATGTTCCGACATTTCGCGGACAATTTCTAAAGCCCGGTCAAAATTGGCTTTAATTGAAAGCACTTCCGCCCCGTAAACCAATGCCTGCGCTAATTTGCCAAGCGCCACATAGCCATCGGGAATTAAGACAAAAGCTCGCATTCCACCCCGACGAGCATAGGCAGCCGCAGCAGCAGAAGTGTTGCCGGTGCTGGCACAAATTACGGCTTTGGCACCGGCTTCTTTGGCTTTAGAAATGGCCATTGTCATCCCTCGGTCTTTAAAGCTGCCGGTGGGGTTGAGGCCGTCGTATTTTACATAAACTTTGACTTGTTTGCCGATGATTTGGGAAATCGCGGGAACCGGAATCAGCGGCGTGTTACCTTCGTGCAATGTCACAACCGGCGTGGTTTCACTCACCGGCAAATAAGGCCGGTAGGCTTCGATTAATCCGGGCCAACCTTTATAGGTAGCCGGTGAGTTGCTCATCGGGGAGGCGGGTTTGGCAGGCGAATTAGCAGACAGGCTCAGAGTCACGATATTTAGAAGTTTAGGATGCAAAAAGTATCTGTTTTAACCTCTAGTTTACCTTGAACATCCCGATAGCCTGCGTTTTTTCTCAGAATTACCCAATCCCAAATGTCCTTTTCTTTGGTTTTCCTGGTTGCCCTCCTTTCCCATGCCCCATCCCCAGTCACTTCGGAAACTGACACATTACCGTAAAAGTGTACAAGTGGATGCAAATTAACTTATATTTCAGGTTAAGATATTTCTCAGGTGTGAGTAAGTACAAATGACTACCCCACTTTCTATGTCTGCCGATACGCCTAGTTTGGCAACCGCCAGCGAACAATCTCAATCCCCAGCCCCACAAAAGGCTGCTCCTTTGTCACCCACCAAACCTAACCTTAACCATTGCATGAAATCTCCATTACCCGCCGATCAGCAAGTTAAGTATCTGCACCTCCAAGCTGAAATCGATACCCTATTGCTTGAGTTGCAAACCCTTAAACACAAACGGCAAGAAACGGATCGTCAGCCCGTCGGGGCCGGTCGTTAGGTTCAATTTGAGAGCGCCGGTTCGCCTCCTTTGATAAGATTTTTTTGCTAAAAACCCTTTTTCACTTTTCGACAGCCTTGCCCTGAGAGCCGATGGAGTGGCTCTCATCTCCCGCAGGCTAATGCTTCCAGAGGTCGTGCCGGCTCGTTGAAAAAAACTTTTGCTCAAGGGGTTGCCAAATCAAGAAAGATGCGCTTATAATAAAGAAAGCGACGCGGGATAGAGCAGCCTGGTAGCTCGTCGGGCTCAACGACAAAGTTAACTTTAAAGTTAACGTTGCAATGGGCTGTACACAAGGAAACTCGTGTATGACAACCTTTCAAATTCGGGGAAGCCTGTAAAATGGTAATCCCGAGCCAAGCCCCAGAAACGGGGAAGGTGTAGAGGCTCGATGGAAGGCATCCTAACAGTTAGGCTGAGGATGAAGGGAGAGTCCAGACCCCAAACTGGGATAACAGGCAAGATGCCTGTGCTACAAATTCCAGGCAGCGAAAGCTGTAGTAGGTAAGCATAACCCGAAGGTCAGTGGTTCAAATCCACTTCCCGCTATTAAAGACAAATACCAAAAAAACCCTGTAATCTTTAAGGTTGCGGGGTTTTTTTGTAGAGTAAAAAGCCGCAGTAGCTAAAAAAGCCGGTGGATACAAAGCTAAAAGGTGATATTGCAGAGCAAGCCGCCGTATTGCAGGCGCTTAAGCGTGGCTGGGGAGTGTTAAAGCCGGTGGGAGACAGGCTGGCTTACGATTTAGTTTTTGATGTAGAAGGAATTTTAGTTAAAATTCAAGTCAAATATGCCTGGCTGGATGCCCCATCTGGTAACTATGTTACAGACAACCGGCGAACGAAAACAAATCGCCGCGTCATGCTTCGAGAAGCTTACAAGCAAACAGACTTTGATTTTGCCTTAGTTTATATCGAAAACCTCGACTTATTTTATGTGTTTCCGGTAGAGATATTCACCGGCTATAAAAGCGAGATACACCTTGTAGAAGCTGAGAAACGCCAGAGAAAACCTCGCTCCGCCGAATATCGGGACGCTTGGCTGCTAATCTTAGAATGGGTTGAAGAGCGAAGTACACACCTAAAAATTAGTGAAATCTTACCATCGCTTGCAAGCCACGACACCACCGGCTAAACCCCCCAAAAGGTAGAATGAGATTAGCTTAAAAGGAATATGGTAGGGAATACTTGACCCTGTTTTTCCTTCTCATTCGCACGATCCCAAAAAATTATTAAATTTTGTACTATGGCAATGAAACAACCGATTTTAGTAGGTGGTTTAGGTTTAACTGCTGCTTTGGGGATATTTCAAACCGTCCATCACTCTCTGGTAAATATGGGAGACTGGACAATGTTAGGGGTATTAGCTGCCGGCGGTATTGCTTGGTGGTTGCAAGGAATTACCCAACCATTCCTCCCCAGCATGACTTCTCCCCTTACCAGAGAAGCGTTAGAAAAAGCCATTGCAACGGCTGAAGCTTCTATTACGGCGTTGAAATCGGAAACCGAATCTCTCGACTCTAACGCAAAATCAGCAATTAATGTAATTTGTGAAAATTTACAAGAACAAATCTCGAAGTTAACCGCCGAACTCGACCGGCCCGAAGTTCGCATTGCTGTTGTCGGGGGGAAAAATTGCGGTAAGAGCACTTTAATACAACTGTTGCAAGCAAACTGGCAAGAGCAACCACAAAAGGTTATTTTTACAGAAATTTCCTCGTTATTTTCTGATCCAAATTGGCAGATTAAAGCTGATTTGGTGCTGTTTGTAACGACTGGGGATATTACTGATCCTGAGTTTCAAGTTATCCAGCAATTAAAAAATAGCGGTTTGCGGACTTTGTTGCTGTGGAATAAACAAGATTTATGCTTGCCGGAAGAACGCGCCTCGGTTTTGCAACAACAGCAAATTAGACTGCAAGAAACGCTTAATTTGGGGGATGTAATGGCGATTTCGGCTTCTCCGGCGCCGGTGAAAGTCCGCCGTCATTTAGAAGATGGTTCTTGGCAAGAATGGCTGGAAGAACAAACTCCAGAAATTGCAGCTTTAACCGGCAGACTAAATGAAATTTTGGAAAACGAAGCGCAGCAATTAATTTATAGCGGCAGCTTGCATTCTGTGAATACTATCAAATCTGAAGCGAAAATGCTGTTAAATAAGGTGCGGAAAGAACGCGCTTTGCCGATTATAGAACAATCACAATGGATTGCGGCGGCGGCTGCTTTTGCGAATCCGGTGCCGGCTTTGGATTTGTTGGCAACGGGGGCAATTACGGCGCAGTTGGTGGTAGATTTGGGGGGGATTTATAAGCAACAGTTTTCGTTTGAGCAAGCTAAAACTGTCGCGGGTACAATGGCTGAGTTTATGTTTAAGTTGGGGTTAGTTGAACTGTCTACGCAGACGGTGACGCATATCCTTAAAAGTAATGCCATTACCTTTGTTGCCGGTGGTGCTGTGCAGGGTGTGAGTGCGGCATATTTGACACGAATTGCCGGGTTAAGTTTGATTGAGTATTTCCAAGAGCAAGAAATTAGTGCGGCGGAGAATCGCGGTTTGAATTTTGAGCAATTAAAGAATACTTTGCAAAGTGTTTTTCAGCAGAATCAACGTAAGGAGTTTTTGCAATCTTTTGTGAGGCAAGGGATTGGGCGGTTGATGCCGGATGCGAAGGTGCCGGTGTAGAAATTAGGGTGGGCAAAGCCCACCTTTTTTGTATGCTGAAATGATGGTTTCCTACTATTGAGATGGTAGCAAAATCACTGAGTTTGTTGATGTTTGTAAAAGAGAAGTTTATGAAGATGATCACTATGCCTAGAAGTCAAATTTGGCTGTATACTGCTGAGCCTAATTATCCCCCCAAACCCCCCCAAAATTACTGATAAAATAAACCTATAACCCCCCAAATTCCCAAACCAACCTTGAACACACCCCAACCAAAACCCAACCGAGGCGACAGCCACATCAACAGCGCCAAAGGAAGCCTCCGCCAATCTCTCACCTGGTACTCCCACATCCGCCGGCAACCCCAACTCAGCAAAGACACCCAACTCCAAACCACCCTCCAAAAACAACTCGATACCCTCACCGGCAACCTCAACAAACTCGACACCGGCATCATTCGTATAGCAGCCTTTGGTTTAGTCAGTCGCGGCAAATCATCCGTATTAAACGCCTTAATGGAGCAAAAAATCCTCCAAACCGGCCCCATCAACGGCATCACCCAATGGCCCAGAACCGTCCGCTGGACACCCAACCCCGACAGTAAAATAATCGTCGAACTAACCGACACCCCCGGCTTAGATGAAGTCGAAGGCGAAAGCCGCGCCCAAATGGCAAAAGACATCGCCCGTCAATCTGATTTAATTTTATTTATAGTCGCCGGTGACATCACTCGCACCGAATATAAAGCCCTAACCGAACTTCGTAAAACCCAAAAACCCCTGATTTTAGTATTTAACAAAATTGACCTTTACCCTGAACAAGATCGCAACGCCATCTATCAACAACTCCAAGAATTAGGCAGTGGCGAAACGATCATTTTACCCGATGAAATCGTCATGGTAGCCGCCGAACCTATTCCCCTACAAGTGCGTGTTGAATGGCCGGATGGACGCATTACCTACGAATGGGAAACCCCAGAACCCATCATCGATGAACTCAAACTCAAAATCCTAGAAATACTCAACAGCGAAGGCAAATCTTTACTCGCCTTAAACGCCCTAATTCAAGCCAAAACAGCCCAAACAAACATTGCACAAAAACTCTTACAATCCCGCGAAGAAGCAGCCGAAAAACTTATCTGGGATTTCGCCAAATACAAAGCCTTAGCCGTCGGCCTTAACCCCATCGCTTTCTTTGATTTATTAGGCGGAATTGGTGCAGATTTAATCTTAATTCGTTCCCTGGCAAAACTCTATGGTTTACCCATGACCGGCTACGAAGCCAGCAAACTTTGGAAAACCATTTTATTCAGTTCTGGCGGCTTACTTTTAGGCGAATTAGGCAGCGGATTAATATTAGGAATTGGTAAAACAGCCGGTGCCGCCGCCGGTGGTATGGGCGATGGTATGGGAATTGCTACCTTTGCCGGCTCTGCTATTGCTCAAGGTTCCTTTGCCGGTTATGGTGCTTATAGTGTTGGACAAGCCGCAAAAATCTATTTAGAACAAGGTTGTACCTGGGGGCCAATGGGGCCAGATACCATCATTCAAACTATCTTAAATCAGGCTGAACCAGATACAATTATTGCTCGTTTAAAGCAGGAAATATTTAACCGCAGATAAACGCGGATAAACGCAGATGAGTTAGCCGCCTACGTCTGCGGTTTTTAATTGTTTTTGTGCTGCTTTTGTGATTTCTTTAAATACAGGCACCGGCACTCCTCCATCTATTCCCAACCATAACAAATATTCAATATTCCCCGCCGGCCCCGTAATTGGAGAAAATGTTAAACCGCGATATTCCCAACCCAAAATTTTCGCCGTTTCTAATACTTGTTGAATGGCAAAAGCTTGAGCATCTGCATCTCTTACTACACCTTTTTTTCCGATTTTTTCTTTCCCGACTTCAAACTGCGGTTTCACCAACAATATTAGCTCTTTTGGAGGTGCTAATAATTCCAACAAAGCCGGCAATATTTTGGTTAAAGAAATAAAAGAAACATCCACAACACCCAAATCTGGTAGGGGCTTTTGGTGCAGGTTTTCCGCCTTTATGTCGGCCCCTTCAATACCATATAAATCTGCTTTTGTCAAGTGTCTTAAATTCGTGCGTTCTCGCAAAATCACCCGTTCATCGGTGCGAATACGCCAGTCCACTTGACCATAGCCAACATCAATACCGTACACTAATTTTGCACCGGCCTGTAATAAGCAATCCGTAAAACCACCCGTAGAAATACCCCCATCCAAACAAATGCGATCTTGCACCTTAATAGCAAAAACTTCTAAGGCTTTTGCTAACTTTTCTCCACCTCTGGAAACAAAGCGGGAACGCTCTTTTATAGAAATTTTCGCCTCCACATCAACAGCCGTGCCTGGTTTATCAATCACCTGCTGATTAACCATCACTTCTCCGGCACCAATCAACCGCTGCGCCAACTGTCGAGAGGCGCATAATCCACGTTCTACCAATAAACTATCGAGACGTTGCTTTGCCAAGGAAATAACCGCTTAAATTCAGGCGTTTGCTTTAAAAAACTTGTTTCTGTTCAATTCTAAAATAAAATTGCCTATTCACCCATTACCATTGGGAAAAATAACATCCCTTAAATCAGCCGTCGATAAATCAACGCCGGAAAGATTAGCAGATTCTAAATTAACCTGGTGAAAAATTGTCCCCGTTACAAGGGCGCACGTCAAATCTGCGCGCTGGAGATTAGCCCCTGTAAAATCGGCACCTTGGAGATTACAAGAGTACAAAAAAGCCAGCCGCAAATCGGCCTTTTTAAGAAGAGATCCGCTGAGGTTAGCTTTACGAAAATCCGTTGAAACAAGACAAGCATCGCAGAGATTAGCACCGGCCATAGCACAACAACGCAGATCCGCACCGCTCAAATTAGCACCCTTCAAATTAGTAAGGGCCAAATTAGAACCGTAGAGATTGGCTTCGCGCAAGTCAGCCCCGGCCAAATTGTAACCTTGGAGATTAAACTCCGGTAAAATCGCTCTGCTGAGATCCGGCTGAATTTCGGGATAGTCGCTGCGCCATTGGTTCCAACAATCTACCCCTTTGTTGACCAACTCCAAGAGTTTAAGATTTGCCATAAAAGTTTAAAAAAATATAACGATTTGTGGGCAATGGGGAACAACTTTTTTAATAGAGAGTCGGCCCTATTGTAAACAAAAATCGACTTAAAAGCCATTGGCGAAACCGCCACCCAATATTGACAAGCTTGGTATTATTGAAGAATATAAAAGGCTGGCTTTTTAATTTAGAGCAGCAAAAGGGAACAACCCATGTCTGGCAAACTTAACAGAAAAAATACAGCTACCTCCCTCAGCGAAGGAGACTTGTTAAACCGAATAACCAACCGTATCCGCCAGTCCCTAGAGCTACAAGAAATTCTCTCGGCAACCGCAGCCGAAATGCGCTCGTTTTTGGACATAGACCGCGTGAAGGTGTACAAGTTTGAAGAAGACGGCACCGGCATTGTCATTGCGGAATCGATCCACAAAAATCGCCTGCCGGCCTTATTTGGATTACATTTTCCGGCCAGCGACATTCCCCCGCACGCCCGCGAAATGTTCATCAAAGCCCGCACCCGCTCTATAGTCGATGTCGCCCAACAGCAGATTATCCTCAACCGCCTCGAAACAGAAACCACCGGCGACCTCACCCTAGAAGACTTGAAAAAAGAACCCATTGAAGACATTATCCAGCGTCCAGTTGACCCCTGCCACGTCAACTATTTAAAAGCAATGGGAGTGCTGTCATCTTTAGTCGTGCCGGTGATGCACCAGCAAAAACTCTGGGGGATACTCGCAGCCCACCACAGTACATCAAAAAGCTTTTCTTCCAAACAACTGCGAATCGTCCAAATGATTGCCAATCAAATGTCAGTGGCAATTTCCCAATCAGAACTACTCAGCCAAGCCCGCTCCCAAACTCGCCGGGAAGCCTTGATAAATCAAGTTTCCACCCTCTTGCACGCACCTTTGAATATCAAAGAAACTCTCCAAAGCGTACTCGAAAAAATTGTGGCGGCGGTGGGCGGAAGTGGTGGCCGGCTTTATATCGTCGCCTTAGATACCAGCGCCACAGCAGAACTGTTTACCACCGGCACCCAACCACAACAGCCCCCTCAAAGCAACTACCCCGACTGGCTAGAACATCACCCCTACTGGCAATCTCTGATGGGTTGGCCGGCCCAATCTTTACAAGCCGCCTTTAAAGACAACTACGACAGCAGCGAGCCGCCTTGGTCTGATTTACTGCCAAATCCCCTAGAAGATTTAAACTTTTATCAAAAAGCTACCGCGCCTCTGCGCGTAATTGATGATATTTACCAGGAACCCCAATTATTAAAAGTAGCTAAAACCTTTGGCTCAACTTTGATCCGGGGATTATTAGTCATGCCCATGCGTTATGGCCAATATTCTTTGGGTTGCTTGAGCGTTTTTCGCAATCAAATAGATACAGATATTGTTTGGGCAGGCCGGTTTAACCCCGATGAAAGAATCCAGCGAGTAAGGGATTCTTTTGATGCGTGGCGCGAAATCAAACGCGGTCAAGCTCATCCCTGGACCAATGAAGAAACAGAATTAGTTCAATCTCTCGGTACCCACGTTGCAATGGCTGTGATGCAAAACCGGCTTTTTTTGTGGGAACGCGAACACCGGCTTTTAGTAGAAATGCGAAATCAAGAACTCAAAGCCGCCCGCGCCGCCGCCGAACAAGCCAGCCGCCTCAAATCAGATTTTCTTTCCTCCACCAGCCACGAGTTACGCACGCCTTTAGCCTCAACAATTAACTACTTAAAACTTCTTAAAGAAGAATTTTATGATGATGAAGTAGAGTTAAAAGAGTACATTTCTATTGCTTATCAATCAGCCGAAAATTTGGTGGCAATTATTAATGATGTTTTGGATATTGCCAAAATAGAAGCCGGTCGGATGAGTGTCAACTTTGAGGAAGTCAACTTGCCACCCATGCTTGAAGAACTGCGGCGCTTGTTTTCGGTCGATAGCCGGCGTAAAAATATCCCGCTGATTGTTGAGTGTGAAGTCGAAACCGTCTGGGCTGATACAGTAAAAATGCGGCAAATCTTGACAAATTTGCTTTCTAATGCTTTTAAATTTACCACCGAAGGCGAAATTCGCTTGCGAGCAATTTATCGCCCTGTGAAAAGCGACATATCTCAAGCACCGGCCCCCATTATCGAAATTTCTGTAGCCGATACCGGCATAGGAATTGACGCCAATCAACGCGACATGGTGTTTGAACCTTTTGTGCAAGCCGATGGCAGTATCAAGCGCCGCTATGGCGGCACCGGCCTCGGTTTAACCGTATGTAAGCGTCTGGTAGAGCTCATGGGTGGCCGAATTCGCCTCGAAAGCGCCGGCAAAAATCAAGGCACAACCGTCAGTTTCTCGTTACCCTATCAAAATGACGTTTCCGACTAATACTCAATGACGAATAGCCGAGTTTAAAAACGAAAAAACTTCCCACCCCCAGGGGTACTATAGTTTCTTCAAAGTTTCCATTCTTAAAGCTAAAAATAGCTACTTTAACTATCACATTACGAGCAATATTTGAGAGGTATTGATTGAATATTTTATTAGTAGATGACGATTATCTCCTAGCAAAGGGAACTGCAAAATTAATACAGCGCATCGGAGGACACAACGTAACCATCAGCGATGAGCCAGCAGAAATTGTTAAGCAATGTGAAGCAGGCACCGTAGACGTGGTACTCATGGATGTAAACTTACCGGGCGCTTCGTGGCAAGGCCAAGAAATCAGCGGCGCAGACTTATCACGCATCCTCAAAACTCGACCCCCTACTGCCCACATTCCGATTATTATGGTCACAGCCTACGCAATGCTGACCGAGCGGCAAACCTTACTCGCCCTGTCTCAAGCCGATGAATTTTGCACCAAACCGATCACAGATTATGAATTTTTATTAAATTTAATTGAGCGTCTCACCAAAAAACAAAGCGAGCAGAACTAGAGAATGCCATTTTTACCGACTGATTTTTATCCAAAGCCTTGCCTTCACAGGCCGGTCGCTTTGCTTGGCTTTCTGCTGAGGAAAAATAAAATAGATTATTTTAAGCTTCTTCTCTTCTTGACCTCGTTCGGTAGTATTTGGCAGACAAAGATTTTTCAGTACCCCAGCCATTTTTTTTAGGCTAAACTACAGAATTATAGAAACCAGTTTTAGCTGAGGTTGCTTAATTGAGTTAAAACAAAAAGTGGGTTTTTTTAGCAAAAAGTTACCTTAGCAAAACTGAAACAACCAAATAAAGTGAGGACGGGATAAAGACAGCACCCATGAAAAACTGGGAAAAAAGCGATTATCCTCAAACATCATTCAATAAATAAAAGCTACAAATAAAAGCCAGAAAACATTAAGCCGGCAGATATGAAAAAAAATGTCAAGTTAAAATGGTTACAATACATTAAGTTTTTTGAGATGTTATAAAATTTATCTTTAAAAACCCACACAATCGGGACACGGCGTTTAAAATTTTTTAAGTAAGCGAAAAGGAAACAGAAAAATGCACAGAATAGCGGTACTAGATGATGATGAAAACTGGTGTTTTACGATCCAGAGATTTTTTAGAAAATACTATCAAGTTTCAGTTTTCGCCGATGTAGAGATTTTTCTGGGCCAAGTAGATCGCTTTGATCTAGCAATTGTAGATTTCTCACTTCCGAGGGCAGTCTTTGAACCCAAAACCAACGGCAGCGAAATTATCAGAAATATAAAATCAAAATTAAAAAATCCGCCGATCTTGGTTTTGGCAAGCGGCTTTATTAGCACCCGTGATCAACAAGCCGGCTATGAAATTTGCCCAGAGGCAGATAGTTTTTTAGCCAAAGATGCCGGTTTAGACAACATTTTGCAGCACATCCACTTTCTGCTGGCAGAAAAAAAACCCTCGTCGTTTGTCCTCCAAGACTAATTTTCCCGGCACCCGCTAGAAATATTCGTGCATCGGCTGGTTAACATCCAGCCTAATTTTATTTGTAGCAAAAATAACAAAATTATTTTAAACAGCGTAGCCTTTAGAATTTAGGAAAAGGTGAGTCCCTACAAAAACCGGCATTATTCTCTAAAATCCTCCTATCGCCCCCCAGAGCAATCTAAAATCCTCATGCCTGTGGTAATCTATGCTAAATGCAGCCTTCAGGAGTTTGCGCTTGCGGTTGCAAAAAAGGATTAGAGCAAAAAATTAACTAAAATTACCACCAAGATTGAGCAAAGGAAGAGGGGATGATCACAGAAACACTGAAAGGACAAGATTTTTTGAGTTTGGCAGACTTAACTGGGCAACAAGTCGCAGAGTTACTGCAACTCGCAGCGGATATGAAAGCCGGCAAGGTTAACCTGCGCTGTAATAAAATTTTGGGACTATTATTTTACAAAGCCTCTACCCGCACAAGAGTTAGCTTTACAGTCGCCATGTATCAACTGGGAGGACAGGTACTCGACCTCAACCCCAATGTTACCCAAGTCAGTCGCGGCGAACCGATCATCGATACTGCGAGAGTTTTAGATCGGTATTTAGATGTTTTAGCAATTCGCACCTTTGCCCAAGAAGACTTACAAACCTTTGCCAATTATGCCAAAATTCCTGTTATTAACGCCCTCACCGATTTAGCGCATCCTTGTCAAGCCTTGGCGGATTTATTAACAATTCAAGAATGTTTTGGCGACCTTAAAAATTTAACTGTTACTTACGTTGGAGATGGCAATAACGTTGCCAATTCTTTAATGTTAGGTTGTGCAATGATGGGAGTAAATGTACGAGTAGCCACCCCATCAAATTTTGAACAATCGGCAGAAATTATCGAAAAAGCAAAAGCTTACGCCAATGGCAAAAGCGAAGTAACAATAACAAACGACCCCATCGCCGCAGCCACCGGCGCCCATGCACTTTATACCGATGTTTGGGCAAGCATGGGACAAGAAGAAGAAGCCAATAGCCGGATTCCCATTTTTCAGCCTTATCAATTAAACGAAAAACTGTTAAGTGTGGCCGATAAAAACGCCATAGTTTTACATTGCCTGCCGGCGCACAGAGGCGAAGAAATAACAGATGAAGCCATCGAAGGTTCCCACTCCCGCGTATGGGATCAAGCCGAAAACCGAATGCACGTTCAAAAAGCCTTACTTGCAAGCATTCTAGGTGCAGAATAACCCCAAAACGCCGCTAACCCAATCAAAACCTATCTGCGTTTATTTGTGGAGCAGGCATCCTGCCTGCTTTATATCTACGGTTAAAAAATCAAAAACTCCAAAAACACAGCACCCCTTATTACAGTAAAATAAAAAAAACATTTACAAAACTTGACAGCCTTCTCATCAGGGCCCAATGCCCAAATCAGAGCGGGCACAGCCACCCCCCAAAGCCTGCACACCTCACAATACAAAAATCCCAATATGGCTATTTTCCGTCAATACATCGCCCCCCTATTAATCGTCTTAGTATTCGTATTTGCCCTAGTCGCCGTCGGTATCCGTAGCTTCTTACCGGCAGATATGGCAGCACCGGCACCCATAGAAGAAGCAGCCCCCCAAACGTCCAGCACATCCTTTCAAAACCTCCACGCAGAAGCCGGTTTACCAGCTTCCCTTTCTAGCCTCATTCGAGGTTTGCCAGAAGACTCCTTACTTTCTGGGCAATTTAACTAAATTAGGACAAACGCATCAAGACCAAAGAAACCGGGTTTTTACAGGTCTTTGCTGCTAAAACCCGGTTTCTGAGAACCCCTGCTTTTGTTCTATAAATAAGCAAATTCGTGAATATCCCCGGATACAACCTCCGCACCGGCACTAGCTTAGATCGAGCCTTGGTGGTAAAATTCATGGCTAAAACCTACCATGAACTTTACCCCGATCAAGACTTATCACATCTGGCTCGTACCGTTGAGCAATATTTTTCCAGCAAAACGCCGCTATGGTGGGTAGACAGCGCCGATGAGGAACAAAACAATCCCATTGCCGGTTTATGGTTAGGTAATGCCATCGATCAAGTCACCGGCAGCCGCATCAGCCATGTATTTTTATTATATGTTGCCCCCCAACACCGCTACCAAGGCATAGGGCGTTTCTTAATGCAGCAAGCCGAAAGCTGGGCACAACAACGCGGAGACAAACAAATAGGGCTGCAAGTTTTTGTCCAAAATGAGCCAGCATTAAACTTATATCGTAAACTTGGCTATACAACCCAGTCCCTTTGGATGCTCAAACCCTTACCACCAAAAGAAACCTAACCAAACCTGCATCACACAGAACCATCCTGCGGTAAATTTACAAATATGGATGATTATGATGACTTAAAAACACTAACGGATGGGGGCGAATTTGAAAGCCCTCTGGATAGTATGGATGAGGTAGAGCCTCCCAAACCAGATCCAGAGGAAATGTTGCCGTTGCTTACATCCTCGCAACCTCAGCAACGGATGTTAGCAGCGCGTGCTTTCTGCGAAGTGCAAGATCCGCGAGCCATACCCCATCTTATTGAACTATTAAAAGACGCTTGCCCTTTGATCAGGGTAAGTGCAGCCTATGCTTTGGGGCGAAACCCCAGCAAGGATGCCGTAGAACCCCTCATCGAACAGCTTAACCGCGATTGGAATGGTTATGTCCGCAAAGGCGCTGTCTGGGCGCTAGGAAACTGCGGAGATCGTCGTGCTTTGGCACCGCTACTAGATGCGTTGAAAACTGAAATTTCGGCTGTGCGTCTCTGGGCGGCGAGTTCATTGGGCCAAATGGCAGCGGTGGGGTATGATACGGTGATTGCGTCTCTACCGCCGATTATTGAAGCTTTGCGACGTGATCCGGTGCCGGCTGTCAGAAGTAATTGTGCTTGGGCTTTAGGCCAGTTATGTCGAGAATTGCCTTCTAATGTGGTTTATGCTACCGCAATTGATGCTCTGATTGAGGCTTTTGCGGAGGATGAGGATATGGGTGTACGCGAAGATGCCAAAGCTTCGTTATTGCGAGTTGGTGATCCGCGTGGTTTACAGTTAATTGAAGAGTTAGAAGTCGAAGGCTGGATATAAAGCTACTAACGCCACCGGTTAAAACTCTTGGCATTAGCCGGTGGCGACTATTGAGAAATTGCTTTCCCTGCCAGCCAGCCTGTCGTCCAAGCACTTTGGAAATTAAAACCGCCGGTGATGCCATCAATATCTAAAATTTCCCCGGCAAAATATAAACCTGGCTGAATTTTGCTTTCCATTGTTTTAAAGTCAATTTCTTTTAAGTTTACGCCGCCACAAGTCACGAATTCTTCTTTGAAAACTCCTTTGCCGGTGACTTGATATTTGCCTCCAGTTAATTCTTGAATTAGCAAATTAAGAGATTTATTAGAAACTTCTGCCCAACGTTTATTTTCATCAATTTCTGCTGCAACAGTTAACTTTTCCCACAGCCGGCGGGGAATGGGAAGCGGACAACTTGAAGAAACCATTCTTTGGGGTAATTGAGATTTAACAGCAAGCAACATTTCCCGTAATTTTTCCTGCTTATATTGCGGCAACCAATTGATAGTAATGGTTGTTTTATAAGCGCTATCATGCAAAAATCTTGCCCCCCAAGCTGATAATTTTAAAACAGCCGGCCCGCTTAACCCCCAATGGGTAATTAAAACCGGCCCTGTTTGTTCTAATTTGGCGTCAGTTAAGCGAACAGTTGCATTAGCAACAGACACACCGGCTAAGTCTTGTAAGCGTTCATCTTTAATATTAAATGTAAATAAAGAAGGCACCGGCTTTTCTATAGTATGACCTAATTCTTGCGCCCATTTGTAACCGCTTGGGTTGCTGCCGGTGGCGAGTAAAAGCCGGTCTGTTTTTAAAGTTTTGCCAGCTTTTAGATTAATTTCAAAGCCTGGAGAAAGGGCTGAAATTGAAGCTACGGAGGTGCCGGTGTAAATTTTTACTCCTGCATCTTCGGCTGCATTCAACAAACAATAAACAATCGTGTTAGAATTATCTGTAATCGGAAACATTCTGCCATCTTCTTCGGTTTTTAGCTTTACACCTTTTCTTTCAAACCAATTGACGGTATCACGGGCTTGAAAACGAGTAAAAGCACCTCGTAAAGCTTTACCACCTCTGGGGTAATTTTGCACCAAACTACCCGCATCAAAACAAGAATGTGTCACATTACAACGTCCGCCGCCAGAGATACGAACTTTGCCTAAAGGTTCCCGCGCAGCTTCTAAAATTGTCACCCGACAATGAGGGTTAGTTTCTGCGGCTGAAACTGCCCCAAAAAAGCCGGCAGCGCCGCCACCAATTATAATAATGTTAAGAGAATCAGAATTCATGGTTATTGTGTAATTTCAGGTAATTGATCCAATTAAAATATTTTTTTGCTAACTTTTAATGCCTAAATTTTGAGTTTTTAAAAACTTAAATTCTTCGCGTAAACTCAAAGGCTGATATCCTAAACTAAAACCTAAAGAACTATCCAAAGAAACATCTGCCGGCCTCGGTGCCGACATTTTAACATCTTGTTGGCGGCAAGTTGTAATTTTAGCCTCTTTCATTTCTAAAACTTGCAGTAGCAAGCGCATAAATTCATAACGGGAAACTCGTTCTTTGCCTCCCAGATGAATAATACCATGAACTTTATCTAAAGCCAATAATAAACCTTTAGCGGCGGAGGTTGCGCTGGCCGGTGTGCGGAACTCATCAATAAATAAAGCCAATTCATTACCGGCCCGTAAAGAGTTTAACATAGGTTGAATAAAACTTTGTGAATGGGGACTGCCGGCACCAAACATTAAAGGCATTCTGCAAACTGCGGTTTGTGGGTAACGTTCCAACATACCTGTTTCTGCCATAACTTTTTGTTCGCCATAAATACTGATCGGTGAGACAGGATCAGATTCTTTATAGGGTGCATTTAAGCCATTAAAAACCAAGTCTGTTGAAGTGAAAACACAAGGAATATTATAATCTGCACAAAGGCCGGCAATATTCCAAGAAGCAGTGACATTTACAGGATATGATTCTTGAGGATTATTTTGGCATAAATTCGGCTGAGATTGAGCCGCCGTATGAATGACAGCCGCCGGTTTAACCTCAGAAAAAAGCTGTTTTAAAGCGGCAAAATTTGTGATATCAATTTTGAGGTTAATGGCGGAATTCTCGGCAGGATGGGAAAAATAAACCCCGTAAACTTGCCAGTTTTGTTGGGCAACTTGGCAGAGATTCCAACCTAAAAAACCACTACTGCCGGTGATGAGTAATTTTTGCATTTTTAGACAAATCTAAAATTAGGTTATAATTATAGCATCAAGTTCAAATTCTAACTATGAGATTTATCAGCCCCAAAACAGACTTTGCCTTTAAAAAAATCTTCGCCTCAGAAGACAGCAAAGACATCTTAATTAGTTTCTTAAACGCCTTGCTGTATGAAGGAGAACCAACCATCGAAGACTTAGAAATAATCGACCCCTATAGTGCAGGAAGAAACATCGGTTTAAAAGACTCGTATTTAGATGTCAAAGCCAGACTACAAGATGAAACAATAGTCATAATTGAAATGCAGGTATTGAATGTAGAAGCATTTGATAAACGAGTTTTGTACAATGCAGCAAAAACCTACGCAACGCAACTGAAATCAGGAGAAGGCTATTTTAAATTAAAGCCGGTGATAGCCTTAACCATTACCGACTTTATCATGTTTGAAGAGACCGATGAAATTTGCTCAAGATTTGTTTTTAAAGAAAAGCAAAAACTCTTTGATTACAAAGACAACCATCTTGAATTAGTCTTTGTGGAATTGCCAAAATTTACCAAAACTTTAGAAGAATTGGAAACTTTAGCAGATAAGTGGATATTTTTTATAAAAACAGCACCAAGCTTAGAGACTGTACCGGATAAAATGGCAGAAGTGCCGGCATTGGAAAAAGCCTTAAGAATTGCCAATGAAGTGAATTTAAGCCGAGAAGAGATGGAAGAATTAGAAAAGCGAGTAATGTTTTTAGAAGATCAAAAAGGAGTGCTGCGTTTAGGTTTGCGAGAAGGAAGAGAACAAGGGTTAAGGGAAGGACAAACTACATTAATTTTACGACTACTTAACCGGCGTTTGGGAGAAGTGCCGGCAGACATTCAAGATCAAATAAACTCCCTAACTCTTGAAAAACTCAACAGTTTAGGAGAAACTATATTAGAACTAACAAACTTTTCCCAGTTGAGTGAGTGGTTGCAAGCAAATTCAAGTACAACCTAAGCAAAAGCCCGGAAATTTAAGTTTTTAAAAACCCGATTTCTTTAAGAAACCGGGTTTTTGACTTTAGGAAGAAACCTTAATTAAACACTCACCTTTTGTTTAGACCAAACACCATTTTCATCCTCATCAAACTGCTCTCGTACACTATCCCAAGCAGCGTGTTCAGCATCCAAACCATTCTGGCTTTCATCGTACACAGCATTGTAGCGCTCCATAAAAACTTTTTGCGCTGCATCCGACAAATGAGAACGAACTTCTGGCGCCAACTCATTCACACTATCACACCGGCCATCACAAGCACGAGGCAAAGTCATATCATGCACAGAAATTTCTTCACCACCGGCACTTTCCAATAATAGCTGAATTTCACCAGACTTATTAGCCGGCACCTCAGCCATCACCAAAAACTCGCCAGCTTCAACACGAGTTTGATAAACCGCCGCCTTCTCCTCCGGCATACCCAAAGCAGCAAGCGCAGAAACCAAACCAGCACCAGCACTACCAGCCAGAGCACCACTAGCTGCACCTAACAATACAGCACCCAGCGGCCCCGCCGCAACCACCGGCCCCACAAAAGGAATAAACAACACCCCAACGCCGGTTAAAAGACTTAAAAAAGAACCAAACAAAGAGCCAAAAATAGCCCCATTTCGCAACCCACCCAAAATCAAATCTCGCTTAGTAATAAAACCCGCAATACGAGTTTTAGACTGAAAATTTTTCCCCATTACCGAGATATGATCTTGACGAATACCGCGATCCAACAAACGGCGAATAGCCCCATCTATTTCTTGTTGATCCTTAAAAATTGCTGACACAGTACGTTCAGCTTTGTAGGCTGCATCCACCATTATTTTACCTCAACTTGTTTCACCATTAATCACAGTAGAAACCATAACAACTTTTACCCTATCCTTGTTATCTACCTCCAGATTGATAATTTTTACAATTTTCCCACAATCTCTCATACCTAAGAAAGAAAAGATCAATTTTATTTATTTATTTTTAACTTCAACCTCTTTCGTATTAAAAAGCGATTTTTTGCCCAAACAAACCTCCTCAAACGCACAATCAAACTCTCCAGGCAAAAACTCCCCACTTTTCGGCAAACGTTCTAACTGATCTGCCTGAAAATAAAAATAATCGCAGATAACCCCATCAACATTTGTTAAATAATTAACATTCAAATCAGCCAAAACAGCAGCAGTTAACTTTGCTTCAGATAAATTTACCCCAAGTAACTGAGTACCTCTAAGATTAGACCCATTTAAACAAGCCTTTTTCAGTGTTGCTTCATTCAAATTAACCTCTTGTAAATCCGCGTTTTCTAAATTCGCCCCCGCCAAATTAGCCCCCTTTAAACTTAAGCCAGAATAGCACTTATTTCTGCCATTACCCGTTACCAATAAATCTCGAATCAAATCATTTTCCAAAATAGTACCCTCCAGCCTGGCGCGGAAGATAAAAGAACTTTCCCGCAAATAAGTACGAGTCAAAATTGCCTGCCGAAAATCAACATTATCCAGCACAGCCTTAGAAAAATTAGCATCAGTTAAATCAGCCCGACGAAAACAAGTCCCCACCGTACTCGCCAAAATAACCCCCAACTTAAGAACCAAATTAAACCGCAAATCTCCCCGGATAGCCCGTCGGCACCCATACCCCGAAAAAACTCCCACCACCAAATAAATTATCAGCCCCCAAATTAAAAAAAGAAAATCACTTATTCCCATGATCCAAAGACCATAAATCATCGCAAAAAAGCCAAAAAGCCAAGCTAAAAATCCCGCCGCAGCACCTCCGCCTTCACCCCCACAAGCCAAAGCAAATACACCCGCCAAAATTCGTAACCAAACCCAAACAACCATACTAGAAAAAGCCCAAATCAAACCCAAATTCTCATTCCAAGTCGCAGTCCCCATCGCACCAACCAGCGAAGACAAAACCGCCAAACTTAAAACCCCCCACTCAAGATTTTTATAAAAAGTAAAACCACCAAAAATGCCAAACAAAAAAAGCAATATTACCCCTTGATAAATCCCACTTAAAGTTGTAAAATTAGGATTTATAGCCACCCCACTAAAAACCGAGTATGCTCCGGCTAATACCGAAAGAAAACAAGACAAAAGCCGTAATAAAACACCTTTACTTGGCTGAACCCCAGCCAGAATGTTGCTAAAATTAGCCCCTTTTAAAACAGCCCCCGTAAAATTGGCCCCTCGAATATCCGCACCGGCAAAATTACATCCCGATAAATCTTGGCCCTTAAAATTCCGGCCTTGTAAATTTTGAAGAGAAAAATCTTGTAGCATCTTTCAATCTCTCAACAATCAACAATAAAAGGAGAAAACAAAAAAATCAGCCCTAAACAGCCAACAGTTCCCCCCAAGATTGCCTTAACTACCCCACAAACCATACCCAATTCCGCAAAACATTCTCTAGCCACCGGCTTCTATCCTTCGACATATTCAAAAAAATTCCAAAAATGCTTGAATAAAAAACAAAAATCCAAAACCCCCCCAATGACCAAAACCCCGCCCCTCACCCACACCAAAACCGTCCAACGCCTGCGCCAACTCTCCCACCTACTCGATAACGCCATTCCCATCCCCGGTACTCGCTACCGCATAGGAATTGACCCCATATTAGGACTATTACCCGCCGGTGGCGACATAGCCGGTGGCCTTCTCTCCGTTTACATCATCTACAACGCCGCCAAACTTGGACTCCCCCAAGAAACTCTTACGAAAATGGTGTCAAACGTCCTTTTTGAAGTCATCGCCGGCACAGTTCCCGTCGTTGGCGACGTCGTAGATGTAGCCTGGAAAGCAAACATCAGAAACCTAGAACTCCTCGAAACCCACCTCCAACTCCCCTCCACCAGCAAAAAAGCAAATCCCTGGTTTGTCTTTTTCCTCCTGGCCGGTTTAATCCTCGTCATCATTTTAGTTGCCAGTTTTAGCATATTCCTCATCACCTCCCTATTTCGACTGATCACCGGCACCTAAAAATCCCCCATATATTAGTGGCGCAGGCGTCCCGCCTGCATTACAGGCATCAAGCAGCAAAAAATCCCACTTGGCACCCCCTCCCACCCAACAAAACCCCCCATCTGCGTTCATCTGCGTTCATCTGCGGTTAAAACCTCCAAAAATAATCAACCCCCCGTCTCTACCCCCTCGTGAGATAATAAACTGCAAACGCGATCAATAACCTCTTCACAGATCGCCCAAATGTCCAATGGTTCAATCCTTCGAGTCACCCGACGATCTAGCCGCTGCCCTCAAAGGTCTCAGCGACATGAACTTTGAAATCCCCGATCCAGAAAACGAGGAAATTCCCGAACACGAATTTGAGCAACAACTCGACAACGCCTGGCGAGTTTGCGACCACTTCGACCTGCAAACCGACATTTGGCGCGGACGCATCCTTCGCGCCATTCGTGACCGCGAAAAACGCGGCGGAGACGGACGCGGCACCGGCTTCCTCAATTGGCTAAAAGAACGCGAAATCAGCAAAAGTCAAGCCTACTCTCTCATCGAACTCGCCAACAGCGCCGACACCCTCCTTTCCGAAGGCAAACTTGACCCCGCCTCAATTAACCACTTCAGCAAACGCGCCTTCGTCGAAACCGCAAAATCAGCCCCCCAAGTTCAACAACTGATCGCCGAAGCTGCAAAAACCGGCGACCGCATTACCAGGCGCGAAGTCCGTCAACTCACCGACGAATGGACAGCCATGAGTTCCGACCTCCTCCCCGAAGAAATTAAAGAAAAAGCCGCCTCTGGTTCGGTTCCCCCCAAATTTCTCGCCCCCCTTGTGCGAGAAATGGAAAAACTACCCGAAACCCACCTCAAAGCCATTCAGCAAGAAGCTACCGAAAACCCCGACATCTCCACCGTCCGCCAACTCACCTCCGACGCCCGCAACCTCTCCAAATATCTCCACGCCGCCGCCCTCGTCTCCGCCATTAACCAGTCCTCGGTTGACATGGAAATGGCCCTCGATGAAGCCCTCCGCAATGGCTGTCTCAACACCGCCGCCGATCTCGTCAAACAATCCGCTCTTTTAGAACAAACAGTTGCCAAGCTATACACTACTTGGAAGAAAGTGTCAAGTCTTACCGACCGGCTTTATGTCGATACCGGCGCTTCGACGCCCCATTTACGTTTATTAATTACCTGTTTAGATCGACTTGCAGGAGAAGTGATAGAAGTTCCACTCGGTGATGGTGACAAACGCACGATCCGTCTCCGTGTTCTTACGGAGGAGTAAAAGTTTTTAAAGCAGAAATTGTCCTGAAATTCAGCAAAGTTTTTGCAAACATTTAGCCCTTACCTACCGACGTCCAAAACTTTGTTTGTTGAAGCCGGCTATTTTTTGGGAATAATCTTTTTAAGGGATAAATTATTCCTGAAAAGTAGCTTAAAAAGGTGAATCTATCCTTTGGCAAGTCCAAAAAAATTACACACAGGGATTGCAGAGAAGGGGTTGGTAATTAAAAATTGGAATGTTGCAAAACAAACCAGTTCGAGAGTGCAGTCCCCAACGCACAGTACGCTGTACTTAGTTTCTGTCCATTCACTAAAAAGCTATAAATCAAATTGCGTGCCAGCCAGAAAAAAAGAGCCTTCAATTTTCGGTGCATCCCGTCAACTATTAGAGGCTCGCAGATATTTATGATCCGTGAAGAGGTTGTTTTAACCCATGACCACACCCTCAATGCTCAGCTTTTACGCTGTAGCTTTTTTCAAGAAAATAAAGGGTGGTTGATTGCTCCTCGTGGAGTGCCTTATATGAACTGGCTTTTGGTGCCGGTGCAACATCCGGGCGGTTGGGTTTTAGAAGCCCACAGCCCCACTTTTGGCATCTGCACAGACTCACAAATTTTTCCCTCTCCTGAAGCAGCTATTGAGTCGGGCCCAGAATTTGTTACTCGCTGGTTTGCTCAATACTCTTTGCTTGATGCTTCTTAACACTCGTTAACACTCGTTCCCAGGGAGGTGCCTGGGAACCAACTCACGAGGCTCTACCTTTTCTTTTTCTCGAAGCCTGATATTATGCACGACTATCTTGCAGCCACCTCATCCCATCGGATGATCCTAATGGCATCGCAATATTGAGCCGGTTAGATAATTCTATCTGGGGACGGTGAGGGGTCTCACCCCCTGTACATTGGTAAGTAGATAACGAACTGACACTTACTACCAATTTACAAGGAATACCAATCATGCTTTCACACAGTGAAGTTAAACCTTTTACTCTCGTTACCAATAAACCCCAACTGCAACTGCATTCCACCGGCGCCGCCGTTATAGAATTGCAAACTTTGCTTGCTCACTGGGGAAC
Organism: Ancylothrix sp. D3o; assembly: GCF_025370775.1. NCBI lineage: Bacteria > Bacillati > Cyanobacteriota > Cyanophyceae > Oscillatoriales > Microcoleaceae > Ancylothrix > Ancylothrix sp. D3o. The sequence goes on from NZ_JAMXEX010000004.1 coordinate 223,451, forward strand.
TTATCGCGGCGAAATTAACGGAAAATTTGATCGGTTTGTAGAAGCAGCGGTTAAGCGTTTTCAGTTTGCAGTGTTTTTAGCAGATGATGGGATTGTTGGGTCGCTGACTTGGAAAGCTTTGGAAACGGGTGCGCCGGTGAATGTGCCGGTGTTGCGTTTGGGTTCCACCGGCAACGCCGTCCGCACGATACAAGATGTCCTTAAAGAAGCCGGTTTTTATTATGGACAAATAGACGGAGTTTTTGGGCCGGTGACAGAAGCAGCCGTCCGAAATTTACAGCACAGTTTTAATCTTATTCAAGACGGCATTGTTGGGCCGCGCACTTGGTGGGCCTTAAGCCGCATCCCCCGTGCTTATTTGCCAGATGGGGCCGGTTGTTAATTTCCCTCTGTGCCCCCTCTCCATAGCCGGTGAGGGGGAATTTTTCTCGCACATATATTTCTGGAATCGAACGCGGTGTGAGAGATTTCTCCCTAAGTGTTTTTGTAAGTCTGGCCGGTGGTTTAGGCATGACTGTTTCTGTTAGCGCAGCGTGGCGTTAGCCATACTTCTCAAAGCTTTGGAAATAGAAGCCGGTAATTCAGAGTGAGCAATCATCTTACCCCCCTCAATTCTTAATCCCTGTCGTAGCAATTCCCCGGATAAACTGACGAGAACCGGCCAAAAACAACAACACCACCGGCACCGTCGCCACCACCACCGCCGCCATCAATAATCCCCAACTATTAGTAAACTGTTCCTGAAAATCTGCCAACGCCAACTGCACAGTTTTTAAAGCCGGCTTAGTCGTAAAAATCAGAGGCTTAAACAAATCATTCCACTCCCCAATAAACGTAAACAAAAACAACGTCACCACCGCCGGCCTAGACAAAGGCAGCATCACCCGCCATAAAATTTGCCACCTTGTCGCCCCATCCAAAGCAGCCGCCTCCTCTAATTCCACCGGCACAGTTTGGAAAAACTGCCGCATCAAAAAAATCCCAAAACCATTAGCCGCCGTCGGCAAAATCAACGCCGCATAAGTATTAATTAAATGACCCCATTTCAACACCAAAAAAATAGGAATCACCAACAACTGAAACGGAATCACCAAAGTCGCCAAAACCAGCAACAAAATTGCATTTTTCCCCCCAAACTTTAACCGCGCCAAAGCATACCCCGCCAGCGCCGAAGTTACCACCTGAAACAAAGTCACCATTAACGCCACAAAAGTTGAATTTGCAAACGCTAATAAAAAATTCCCTCGCCGCCAAGCCTCCTGATAATTGGCCAGCGTCCACTGCGAAGGCCAGAGACTTATCGTGCCGGTGGGAGAAAGTGAGGTTAAAAAAACCACCCCCAGCGGCAATAGCACAATTAAAGCACCAAGTATCAATACAAATAAACTCGCGGAATTTAAAAACCAGTCAAGCCCAGGTACAACAGATCGAACGCCCGCTGATAAACGATTCTGGGGTTGAAACTTGGATACTTGAGTTTCCAGCCGATTTTCAGCCATTGACAATTATTTAATAAACTTATTTAAACGATAAGACATTGAAATCTCAACCCCCTCACCGCCACAAAAAGCCCCCAAATCTCCCAACATTTAGTATCCTAGAATACAGATTTTCATGTTAAACTTTGTTAAAGGACAAGTCGGATCAAGGCCACTTTGGAGACGCTGGCCACTTTGAGGCAAGTAAAGCTTTGTTGAAACTCTGTAAAGTAAACTATAAGCTAATTCACATTTCGTTAACTCAAACGAATAAATCCGCGTAACCTAACCAAACTGATAACCGCGCTTGTCGTAGTGATGAGGAGTAAAGAACCCTATGCCGCAGCTTGAAGCCAGCCCAGCCATTGACTTTCAAAGCGAAATTTATAAAGATGCCTACAGCCGGATCAACGCCATCGTCATTGAAGGCGAACAAGAGGCCAACGAAAACTACATCAGACTCGCTGAACTGCTGCCGGATCATAAAGACGAGTTAATCAGCTTATCCAAAATGGAGAACCGGCACAAAAAAGGCTTCCAAGCCTGTGGGCGAAACCTGGAAGTGACCCCAGACATGGAATTTGCCCGGCAATTTTTTGCCGATCTGCACAAAAACTTCCAAGAAGCAGCCGCCACCGGCAACATCGTCACCTGCTTACTCATTCAAGCCCTAATCATTGAATGCTTCGCCATCGCCGCCTACAACATTTACATTCCCGTAGCTGATGACTTCGCCCGTAAAATCACCGAAGGAGTCCTCAAAGACGAGTATATGCACCTAAACTTCGGCGAAAAATGGCTCAAAGAACACTTTGAAGAGTCCAAAGCTCAACTCGAAGAAGCCAATCGTAAAAACCTCCCCCTCGTCTGGCGGATGCTTAACGAAGTAGAAAAAGATGCACACATACTAGGTATGGAAAAAGAAGCCCTCGTAGAGGACTTTATGATTTCCTATGGCGAAGCACTGGGGAATATTGGCTTTACCCCCCGTGAACTCATGCGTCTGTCTGCTCACGGATTAGCAGCAGCTTAAACTGTGATCAGTGGCGTGTGATAAGCAATTAGCAAAACAACAAAAATCCTTGGTTTTTGTGGGGCGGGCCGAAAAGCCCGCGTTTATGCCCAGATTAATCAGCAAAAATCAAACACTCAATCAGTCAATAGGGGTGCGGAACAACCGGCCCCTATCGATAGGGAAACTTAGTATGTTATGCCCATAGAAAGCGACAAACCTCAAAAAAATCTGCTGCTGACCAGAAAGCCGAACAGAAGCTCTAGGAAGCAAAAGCAAAAGAAATCTCCGAAATAATCCCGAATAGGGATTCAAACCAATATACTTAACGATTATTTACCTTTTTTGCCACCGGATTTCACCGGCTAAGTAAAACCAGTTCATGTTTGGTCTAATCGGTCATTTAACGAGTTTGGAACACGCCCAGGCTGTGGCAAAAGAACTTGGCTACCCAGAATATGCCGATCAAGGCTTAGATTTCTGGTGTTCTGCTCCACCGCAAATCGTAGACGAAATCACAGTTACCAGCATCACCGGCCAAAAAATCCAAGGCCGGTATGTCGAATCGTGCTTTCTGCCCGAAATGCTAGCCACCCGACGCATCAAAGCAGCCACGCGAAAAATCCTCAATGCAATGGCCCATGCCCAAAAAAGCGGCCTCAAAATCACCGCCCTAGGAGGATTTTCCTCAATTATCTTTGAAAACTTCAAACTCGAACAACAATTCCAGCAGATCCGCAATATCAAACTGGAATTTGAACGCTTTACCACCGGCAACACCCATACCGCCTATATCATTTGCCGGCAAGTAGAACAAGCCTCCCAAAAACTCGGCATAGAGCTTAGCAAAGCCACTGTTGCCATTTGCGGCGCCACCGGCGATATCGGTTCTGCTGTGTGCCGCTGGCTCGACAAGTGCACCGACGTTGCCGAAATGTTGCTCATAGCCCGCGACGGAGAACGCCTGCTGGCTTTACAAGAAGAACTCGGTCGGGGCAAAATCCTCTCCTTAGAAGAAGCCCTCCCCCAAGCCGATATCGTCGTCTGGGTTGCCAGTATGCCCAAAGGTGTAGAAATAGACGCGAGCAAATTAAAACAACCCTGTTTACTGATCGATGGCGGCTACCCAAAAAACATGGCAACCAAACTCCAACATCCGGGGGTTTACGTCCTCAACGGCGGTATTGTTGAGCACTCCCTCGATATTGAATGGAAAATCATGTCTATCGTCAACATGGACGCACCGGCCCGTCAGCTATTCGCCTGTTTTGCCGAATCCATGTTACTCGAATTTGAAAAACTGTACACCAATTTTTCTTGGGGACGCAATCAAATCACCGTCGAAAAAATGGAATTAATCGGCCAAATGTCCGTCAAACACGGCTTCCGCCCCTTATTGTCCTTCTCTTCCTAGCTTGTTTTACCCAACAATTCCAAACCAAACTCCGGGCCGAAGGCCCGGAGCACCCTAAAAATTTAAGAGAACTCTTTTTTATTGATTTATCCAAAGTAATCGCCTCCAGCAAAACCCTCTACCCACCAGAAATTTTTGAAGGCTGCTCGAAATAAGAGAAAACAAACACGCCCCACAAAACCTAATGACAATTTTTGATAATCATCACATTTAAAATTTTCTCTCCTATTTCATCGGGAATATCCAAAGCGTGCCAAAGTTGCAACAAAAACTCTTTTTCTTCGGCCACCAAAACCCCATCCGATAAAACAAGATCCGCAGCCATAGCAAAGGCAGATTGTCTTAATTGAGATGTCAAAGCCACCTTAGCCGCCGCAAAAACCGCCGCTGAACTATACTGCTGAATTAATTGCAAAACCTTATTTAACAAAGCTTGAAATTCCTCACCAGAATGAGACTTAAAAATGCGGATATGATTGGCATAAAGCGTCCATTTTTCCTCCTCAGATAAATTTCCATCCGCCGTCGTCGCCAAAATTGAAATCGCCATCAACGCCTCAGCCGGTTCTAAAACTAAATCAGTTGTCGAACGTTTTAAACTCTCGAAAATCTCAGCATTGCCAGTGCTCTTGGGATTTTTGATCATAGTTTTTTTAAATTGTTTTCTGTCTCGACTTAATCGTTCAGCTTTGACCGGCCCCAAACTGACCCGGAAGTAGCGGGCGACCGGCCCAAGGAAAAAAATTTTCTGATCGCAGGCAAAACCAGCAAGCTAAACTCTTGATTAAATCTAATTTTCCTACCCATCGCTCTAGTTGGGCAACAATCTATTTTTTTCTTAACCTGATTTTCTAAAACATCCACAACAAGGTACGATCTCTTAAGAATCTTGTCCATGCTATCCAGATTGCTATCGTGGCCACTCAATCCCGCCGAATATTTCTATTAGATTTTGAAAAGCCCCTAGCGGAACTCGAAACACGCATCGACCAGATCCGCCAACTGGCAGACGAAAACGGCGTGGACGTTTCCGAACAAATACGCTTGCTGGAACTGCGCTCGACTCAACTGCGTGGCGAAATTTTTAGTAATCTTTCCCCCATGCAGCGCCTGCAAGTCGCTCGCCACCCCCGCCGGCCTAGCACGCTTGATTATATTCAAGCCATCAGCGATGAATGGATAGAATTACATGGTGATCGTGGCGGTTCCGATGATCCAGCCTTAGTAGGCGGAATCGCTCGTTTGGCTGGCCGGCCGGTGGTAATGTTGGGCCATCAAAAAGGCCGCGATACCAAAGATAACGTCGCCAGAAATTTTGGCATGGCTGCCCCAGGCGGTTACCGCAAAGCAATGCGGTTAATGGAACACGCCAACCGGTTCAGTATGCCAATTATCACTTTTATTGACACCCCCGGTGCCTGGGCCGGTATCGAAGCCGAACATTTAGGCCAAGGTGAAGCCATCGCCTATAATTTACGGGAAATGTTCAGTTTAGATGTGCCGATTTTATGTACCGTTATTGGTGAAGGCGGCTCCGGTGGGGCGCTGGGTATTGGTGTCGGCGACCGGCTGCTAATGTTTGAACACGCTGTTTATACCGTAGCCACTCCCGAAGCCTGCGCGGCTATTTTATGGAAAGATGCCGCAAAAGCTGAACTCGCCGCTGAAGCGCTCAAAATCACATCCTGGGATTTAAAAAATTTGGGAATTCTTGACTGTTTGTTACCAGAGCCGGTGGGAGGTGCCCATTCTGATCCTCTCAAAGCCGCAGAAATTCTCAAAGACGCCCTTGTGCAGAACTTAGACGAACTCAGCCAACTCTCCCCCCAACAAAGGCGAGAACTTCGCTATCAAAAATTTCGCCGCATCGGGATGTTTTTGGAGTCGGCTTGAGCCACTCCCCCCACCGGACATCCAGACATACCCATGCAAGTATAAAATAAGATGCTAGAATCATCAAAGAATTAATACCATTCTTTGCCTGAATCGATCCCAGCTACCCCAAAAAAACCGTCTACCGAGTAGTTGACAAAACAAAAACTTTCTGTGATGTCATCAATCCTGAGTGGTATAATTTGCTAAGTTACGAATTGTAATACTTTTTCATAAAAGCCAAGTTCCAGTCTTAGACTGGCTGGGTTTTGGCCCCTCACACATTCTATTTGATGAATTTTCCCAATCAACGACGCGCCCTAATCACCGGCGCAAGCAGTGGGATAGGACAAGCAACAGCCCTAGCCTTTGCCAAAGCTGGAATTAATCTTGCCCTGGTGAGTCGTTCACCTGAAAAATTAGAGCAAGTCGCCCAAGCGGCCCAGCAAGCCGGAGTAAAAGCAGCGGTTTATCCCCTAGACTTAGCCAAGCTTGAGTCAGTGCGAGATGGCATTTCTGCGATTGTCGCTCAAGAAGGATTTATCGATATTTTGGTCAACAATGCCGGCATCGGCTACACCGGCACCACACTAGAAACTCCCCTTTCTGACTGGCAGCAAGTGATGGATCTCAACCTCACCAGTGTCTTTCAGTGCATCCAAGGAGTTTTGCCTGCCATGCGGCAAATGCAATCAGGGACAATCATTAACATCGCCTCGATTGCAGCTTACCAACATTTTCCGGGGTGGTGTGCCTACAACGTCAGCAAAGCCGCCTTGGTTGCCCTCTCAAAAACCCTGGCATCTGAGGAACGTGGTAATGGCATTCGCGTAACCGTTGTTTCTCCGGGTGCTGTCAACACCCCGATCTGGGATACCCCAACCATGCAAGCAGACTTTGACCGCTCTAAAATGCTGACCCCCGATATGGTGGCGCAGTCAATTTTATACACGGCTATGTTGCCACAAGCCGCGACGGTTGAAGAACTTACCCTCATGCCGAGTGGCGGCGCTTTATAGATGATCGATAGTCAGTAGCGCGTCTTGAAACGCTCTTAACTGACTCCTAAATCATTTATCAGAGATTGCCCGCTTTGTCAAGATCAAGCCCAACTATAACTAAGATTGCACATGACTATTGCATCCTCCAACGGTTCGACCCTTCCCAATCTCCTGAACGCTAACAACAACGCCGAAGAAATGGCCGAGGCAGTCGCCAACCTGCCAACCCGTCCAGACCGCAATACCGCCAAGGGGGGCCAGAAACCCAACCTCCACCCCCCCACCGACGAAGACATCGCTAATATTGCCGATAATGTCCGAGCAATGTTGGTAGGGTTAGGCGAAGACCCCGACCGCGAAGGACTGCTGAAAACCCCCAAGCGCGTTGCTGAGGCCATGCGTTTTCTAACCAGCGGTTATTCCCAGTCTCTCGAAAAACTCGTCAACGGTGCCATTTTTGATGAAGGTCATAACGAAATGGTACTGGTGCGCGATATTACTTTTTTCAGCCTTTGCGAACACCATATGCTGCCGTTTATGGGACGGGCCCACATTGCTTATATTCCTAATCAAAAAGTGGTTGGGTTGAGCAAATTAGCCCGTATTGCCGAAATGTATTCGCGCCGGTTGCAGGTACAAGAACGCCTCACTCGTCAAATAGCCGAAGCCGTGCAAACCATTTTAGAACCCAAAGGCGTGGCTGTGGTGATGGAAGCAACCCATATGTGTATGGTGATGCGCGGTGTCCAAAAACCCGGATCTTGGACTGTCACCAGTGCGATGTTGGGTGTGTTTCAAGAGGATCAAAAAACCCGCGAAGAATACCTCAATTTGATCCGCCATCAACCGGCATTCTTTTAAGTTTGGCTTTTGAGGCGGTAATTGCTCAAAAACTTACCGCTGACTTTTTCAATTTTTCAAACAACTTGGCGACTTTTGTTAAGTCTTTATCCCCCGGCGCCGTCTCTACCCCGCTAGAGAGGTCTATACCGCTGGGGTTTATTTGCTTGAGGGCGACTTCGACGTTATCGGGAGTTAAACCACCGGCCAAAAACCAAGGCTTTGAGGGTGAAAATTCTTTGAGGTTTTGCCAGTCTAGGGTTTTGCCGGTGCCTCCTAGCATTTGTGGGTCATAGGCATCCAACAGCAGGCTATCGACATCATTAAAGTAATGATCTGCCTGCTTTAGGGCTTCTGCTGAACTTACTCGCAAGGCTTTGATGATTTCAACATTGGGTAATAATTCTCGCAGAGAGCGGCAAAATTCCGGGCTTTCGTCTCCGTGTAATTGAATCCCGGTGAGGTTTGTTTGCTGAGAAACTTGACAAATTTCTTCAATTGTGGTATTAGCAAAAACTCCGATCCGGTCAATGGTCAGCAGCGATGGTTGAGATGAGATTTCTTTAATTTGTTGGGGGGAAATGTAGCGCTTGGAAGCAGGTACGCAAATAAAACCTAAAGCCGTTGCGCCCATCTGGACAATAGCACAGCCCTGCTCTGGTTTGGTAATGCCGCAAATTTTTATCCTCAGCAACGCGATTAAGTCCTCGTTAAGTTTGTAGATTTGTATCGAAAAAAGAAACTATTGTTAACTATTGAAACAAAAGATGTCTATTGAGTAAAGGTTTATTGTACAAAGAACATCAAAGTTTTTTTGCTTGTTTATCAAGGCAGGAGTTAACAACGTGATTTACCAATTCTTACTGGCTGCTCTTCCTTCTACCGTGTCTTGGTCGCCTAGCGTGGGTTTGGTGATGGTTCTTTGCAATTTGTTTGCCATTGCTATCGGACGTCCTGCTATTCAAAAACGGGGCGCAGGGCCAAAATTACCGCTGTCTGTACCCGGACTGTTCAGCGGCTTTGGCTGGCCAGAATTGCTGGCTACCATGAGCTTCGGTCACTTGCTGGGGGCTGGGGTGATTTTGGGATTGGGTAATGCCGGCGTCCTTTAAGGAAATTTCCATCTGCTGATCAGGTAATAGGGGATTGGGAGAAATCTGTCTTCCCCTCCCCAATATCAAAAATAATACTTTAATTTTTGTTAACAAGCTGGGCCGGTTAAAAATACAAAAATATTTCTGAAGATAGAAATTTATTTTAAGTTTTATTACAACATTTAGGTTTACTGACAAGAACTCGTCTAGCTTCAACCAACGCAAACAAAAGAAAAGGCTGAGGTTACATCTACCGATAGATGAGTAGGGGCCGATGGGAATCTGGGAAAGTTATTAGAATAAGGATAAAGCGATTGTTTAGATAAACATTTACGATAAATAAGGGTAATGTCATGCAGTCAGGTTGGCGAATTGGCTATTTATGCGGAATTCCTCTTTATATAGATACCTCTTGGTTGATCATTTTGGCCCTGTTAACGTTGGCGAATCATGCTAATTGGGAGAATGTTCACCCAGAGTGGTCATCGGCTGTTACTTGGTGCGCTGGTTTTTTGATGGCGTTGTTACTTTTTGCCTCGGTATTAATTCACGAATTGGGGCATAGTTTAGTTGCTCAATCGCAGGGAATTAAAGTAAATTCAATTAGGCTATTTTTATTTGGCGGAATTGCTTCAATTGAGCGCGAATCGAAAACAGCAAAAGAAGCTTTTGAGGTGGCAATTGCTGGGCCGGCGGTGAGTTTTATTATTTTTGCTTTATTGGCATTAGCTGTGCAGTTTTTGCCCGAATCAAATCCTGTTACCGTTGTGGCGGTGGATCTGGCTCGAATTAACTTAGTTTTAGCGTTATTTAATTTAATACCGGGTTTGCCTTTAGATGGCGGCCAAATTGTTAAAGCGGCGGTATGGCAAATCACCGGCAATCGTTTTGTAGGAGTTCACTGGGCTGCCAAAGCTGGTAAACTGTTGGGCTTTACGGCTATGACGTTGGGCATTTCGGCGCTGTTGTTGGCAGGAAGAAATGGAATTGCCGGTTTATGGATTGCGTTATTAGGTTGGTTTAGTGTAGGAAATGCAACACTTTATGAACGGCAAACAGATTTACAAGAAACCTTATTAAAACTAACTGCCGGGGATACTATCAACTGTGATTTTCGAGTAGTTGATGCCAATTTAACTTTACGAGAATTTACAGACAAATATTTGCTTTTTGAGCCTCAGAACTTAAATCAGATTTTTTATGCCGCCTCAGAAGGTCGATATCGCGGCATGGTAAACATGGAACAAATTCATTTTAGGGAGCGCAGTTTATGGGAAACTCACACTTTGCTAAGTATTGTTTCCCCCTTAACAGAAATTATCTCGGTTAACGAAAAAACGCCTCTGGTGGAAGTGATTAATCAATTAGAAACGCATCAATTAAAACAAATTACGGTTTTATCACCGGCCGGTGCGGTTGCTGGGGTGATTGATCGGGGGGATATTGTACGCACGGTGGGAAAAAAGCTTAATTTGGCAATTTCTGATGCGGAAATTAAGCAGATTAAACAAGAGGGTCGGTATCCTCAATCTTTGCAGCTTACAGCGATGGCAAAAGCAGCGGCAGAAGTGTTAGAAACTCAGTAGATAATTGACAAGGGATGCTGCAATCAAAACTGGTCAAATTTACAAAGCAGGATGGAAAACAATGTAATTTTGACCAAAAAATTACTTTAGCGTAATATTTGGTTTGGAAAATAAACGACCGGCTGGTTTAGTCGCTATTGTAATTTATAAGGCTTTTGTAGCTTTTTTGCTGGGAATTACAGCGATTATTTTACTTTTATCTTTCCAAAATTTAGAGAATTTGCTGGCTTTTTCCGAATCCTACGTTATCGGAGGCAAACTAGCCATTATTGAGTGGCTGATTGATAAACTAACCAGTCTCCCACCAAAAACCCTAGCATTTAGTGGCGCAGTGGCGGCAGTTTATTCTATCGTAACAGCCATTGAGGCAATTGGATTATGGTATGAAAAAACCTGGGCCAGACTTCTAGTGTTAGGATTGGTGGGAGTTAGTATTTCCCCGGAAATTTTCGAGTTAATTCAAGGCTTAACCTTTCTTAAATTGGTGGTTTTTATGGCAAATATTGCTGCTTTTTAATACTTGCTGCGTTATTTTCTTCAGCATGGTCATAGCCAGAAAGGTTAACGCTATATTTGGAAGAGGTTTCTAAAATAACTTGCCATTCTTCATCGCTTAAATTTTCGACGACAAACTCGCCGCCAAAACACTCCGCCGCCGCTTGAATTAAAGCATCCATCACATCTTTGGTATCAAAATTTATATCTAAATTTGCCTTTTCTGCTTCTCCAAAAACTTGAGCAAATAACTCGACATCAGGTTTTAAACGTATAGAACCGTGTTGCAAAATTGCCCCATCTCGCCGTAATTGGGCGCTACCAATTAATTTACTGCCATCCGCTAAAACCAAATCTGCACTCGTCGCCGTTCCGAAACAATTGGGATTATGAATATATCCCCGCCCCGCCATACCATAACTTAATTCAATCCCCAATTTTCGCCAACCTTCTATTAAAAACCGGCAAATAAATTCATAACTTTCTAAGCGCTTTACCCCTAAATTTGATGTTATTACTGCATAGGTTAAATCGCCTTGATGCAAAACTGCTCGTCCGCCTGTAGGCCGGCGTACTAACTGCAATTTGCCGCCTTGCCATGTCAAATTTTCCCAAAAATTCGGCCATTTGTGTTGATGATAACCGAGAGAAATTGCCGGTGGCGACCAAGAATAAAAGCGTAACACCGGACCGCATAAACCCAGGCGATATTGTTCTAGTAACCAGGCATCTATTGCCATCTGAATTTTTCCCGACTCTTCCAAAAAAGGAATTAAACGCCACCGCCGGCATTCCCTACTAGGCATCATTTTTTACCCATTATTCATTCCATATTCTGCCTGCCAGGCATCATCATTCTCATCGGCAATTGTGGCGACAATGGTGATGATCCGCGAAATTTCCTGGGGCGACAGATCGGCAATTGTTCGGCTTGATACCACTATTATATTGTCTTCTAAAATGCCAAATCTTGCTTCAAAAGTTGCCGACCAATTCATTTCTAAAATCTTGCGAAATAAATCCTGTTCATTTTTGGCCGGCAAGGGTAATACAACAGACCAAACGGTTAATGTATCTTCGTCATCAAAGCCGGTGAGTTGCACAAATACTTCCACTGATCCATACTGAAACTTCCAGAAATATGCTTCCTCGCTGTGGCCTACCATCACTTTTTGGTCAAGGGCCATGCTACCAATCACGGTTTCAATCTCTAAGACCAGATTAACTGAAACGGCATCTTCAATTAACTCATTTGTGATCATATCTTCTGTAGAAGGTATTTCGGTAGAAACTGTTGGCGAGTTTGTCATGTTTATTCCTCTGTTTTAGGTGGGTATAGTCTCACAGTAGCATTTGTTGCCGGTTTTGTGTTTTTCAGCTTTTACAAATCTTAAAATGCTTCAGGGTTCATTGTTCTCAACTTTTGGCAAAAGTTGCAATTTTTTTATTTTTAACCGCAGATGTATAGCGGCAGGGATGCCGGCCCCACTGATGTATAGCAGCGGCAATGCCTACTCCACCGATCAATTTATAACTTTTGCTGGGGGTGTTTTGTTGGAACAATGAACCCTGATTTATTTGTTATAAAGGTTTATGGGCGATGAGATATTTGCTCATAAAATGAACCTGGGTGCTAATGTTTTGGAAGCCGGCTTTTTCCAATCGCTCGATTAAATCATCAGTGATGTAGTGCCGGTAATAAGGTTCATGGAACATTTCAGGAAAGTTTTCCATGAGCGGTTTAAATTCTGGGGCATCAACAACTTGAATTGAATCGCAGATTACAAATGTACCTCCGGGTTGCGTTACTCGGAAGCATTCGTTAATTACTTGTTGGCGTGCAGATGCCGGCAATTCATGGAATAGGAAAACGCTGGTTACTGCATGAAAATAGTTATCTCGATAGGGCAAAGATTCGGCGTTAGCTTGTAAAAGTTGCGGTAATTCTCCGGGTATTTGTGATAACAATTGATTGGCTTTGCGTAAATAAGCCGGAGAAAGATCAACTCCAAATAAGGAAGAGTGGGGCAATGTTCCGCGAATAAATCTCAGTGTGCGTCCTGTTCCGCAAGCTACATCTAAAACCCGAATTTGGCGGGGAGAAACTTCAGGAAAAGCCTTTTCTATTCCTTCTTTTAAAGGGGCAAGAATGCGCCGGCGCATGGCATCCGCCCCACCATTAAAGAGGAGTTCCACCTGCAAATCATAGAGGTTTGCTGAGGAATCACTCAAATAACCATCGGTTTGATGGTGGAAGTTTTGGGTGTAGTAGCTGGGATATTCTTCGGTGACAATTCCTGGCGAAAAGTGTTGATATTTTTTATCGATTATTCGATTCCAAATACTCGTCATATCTAGCCAAACTTGCGGGTAAAATTTTAGGAAATCTTCCCAAGGATTATCAAACAATATCGCGGCGGGATAAATTCCTCGTTCCGCATCTTGCCAGTCAACTTCTAAAATGTTGTTCAGGCGTTGCTGAATACTGAGTAAAACTTGCGTTGGCACACGATTGAGTTGGGGTTGAGCAGCCGGTGCAATGGTTTTCATTAACTGCGAACCCAGGTTTTTATGGGCAAGCGCAAAGACGCTTTTGCCTTGCTGAAATGTTTGGTAAGCCAGTTTTGTCAGAGTGTCAGACATGAGGTGCTGTTGCTTGAGCAGATCAATAATTACTAATTGTAAATAATTGTAACGAAAATTTATTCAACCAAAAGAGGGAATGCCCGTACCTCACCATCATTACCAGCAAAAACTAACCAGGCGGACGTGACTGCTTTCTGCTAAAAGTAGAGCTTGTTTTGCTGTTTATCGCAGTTTGGCCTTTCAGTTTTAACGTTAATTAAATTTTTGCCACTGAGTTAAGTAAGTCAACTTAATTAAACTAAGGATGTATTGTAGGTTGGGTAGAGGAACGAAACCCAACAGAGGCTTTGATGGGTTTTGCTTACGCTCTACCCATCCTACAAATAATTAAGTGCTTCTACTTACTGGCTGGTTTCTCGATGTTCTCTTGCCGGTGGATTAAGCCTATCCAAATTCTTCTTACAGTCCGCCGGCTGACTTTAAAACCAAGCTGCCAAAAATATTTTACCTCTAAATAATGTTGGAGGAATTTAGCAAACCCTTCAAATCCGGCATATTATCAGATTCGATTTCCACAGCGTCTTTTTCTGGCTTTCGCCTTAGAGTTATTTTTTCCACCAAAAGAAAAATTTATCAAAAAAAAACCACCCCGGCGGGTGGCAAGCAGAGTCATCGCACGCACTTAACAAGATTTAGCAATCGTAGTAGAGAGAAAACTCGTAGGGGTGCGGACGCAACCGCATCGGGTTAACTTCGTTATCAAGTTTGTACTCGATCCAATTTTTGAGGAAATCTTCCGTAAACACACCACCGGCAGTCAAAAACTCATGGTCTTTTTCCAAAGCCGCCAAAGCAGCATCCAGAGAGCCAGGGGTAGAAGGAACCTTCGCCAACTCTTCAGGCGAGAGATCATAAATATCCACATCCAGTGGTTCGCCCGGATCAATTTCATTTTTGATGCCATCAATACCGGCACAAAGCATCGCCGCAAACGCCAAATACGGGTTACAAGTCGCATCAGGACAACGGAACTCTAAACGCTTCGCTTTCGGGTTATTGCCAGAAAGCGGAATCCGAATAGAAGCCGAGCGATTACCTTGAGAATAAGCCAAGTTCACCGGCGCCTCAAACCCTGGCACCAACCGCTTATAAGAGTTCGTAGTGGGGTTCGTCAGAGCCAACAAAGCCGGTGCGTGTTTAATCAAACCACCGATATAGTTCAACGCCATTTTGCTCAGACCGGCATAGCCATCGCCAGCAAACAACGGTTGACCATCTTTCCAGATCGACTGGTGAGTGTGCATCCCAGAACCGTTATCGTTAAACAACGGTTTCGGCATAAACGTCACCGTTTTGCCATATTTCTTAGCCACGTTTTTGATGACATATTTGTAAGTCATCAAATAATCAGCAGCTTTGAGCAGCGTATCGAAGCGGAAACCCAACTCATGCTGACCGCCGGTTGCAACTTCGTGGTGATGTTTTTCAATGGGAATACCACAAGCAGCCATAGTCAGCAGCATTTCAGTACGGATATCTTGGGCTGTATCCGTTGGTGCGACTGGGAAATAACCTTGTTTGTAGCCTGGTTTGTAACCCAAGTTTCCGCCGGCTTCTTCCCGGCCAGAATTCCAGCGACCTTCAATACTATCAAGGTAATAAAAGCCTTGATTTTCCTTTTGGTCAAAGCGAACATCGTCAAACAAGAAAAACTCAGCTTCCGGGCCAACAAATACCGTATCGCCAAGGCCGGTAGAAATCAGATAATCTACTGCTTTTTGAGCAATCGTTCGGGGGTCGCGGCTATACCATTCGCCAGTACGCGGTTCTTTGATACTGCAAATCATGCTTAGAGTTTTCTCTGACATGAACGGGTCAATCCATGCAGTCGTCGGATCGGGTACCATTGCCATGTCCGACTCATTGATGGCTTTCCAACCACGAATACTCGAACCGTCAAATGCTACACCCTCAGTGAACGCACTCTCGTCAATAAAATCGTGATAAAACGAACAGTGCTGCCAAATACCCGGCATATCGATAAATTTAAGGTCAATGATTTTAATGTCTTGCTCTTTTATGTATTGCAAGACTTCTTGGGCCGTCTGAAACATGAATAACTCCTTAAATGGTTGTAGCTGCCTCTATTTGGGAATCTGGACAATGGTAGGGATTAAGGCCACCATTTTTTTGTATCCCTTGATACACTTTTCCTAGAGGGGAAAGAGAATCCTGAAAGGATTTAACCACAATCAGGCTTTCAGCTTCCATTGAAAAAAATTAAAAACTCACCTTTGTGGGGTTGCCAAACTGTAAGCTTTGCTTTTTTCGCTAAAACTGAACCGACGCTCAATTTTACCTGACAATTGACCCCAGAAAGACCCTCTAAACCCAATATGTAGGGTGGCATCGGTTTATGGTAGTCTGCAAGTGGCTCTTTATATGACACCAAGCGTAAAAAGCGCCTCAAAAATCTAAGGGCGGGTGGCACTCCCCGATAGTGCTGGTGTGGGTGCTGGTGCGCTGATATCGCCTACGGCCCGGCGAAGCCGAACAGCCGTTGTAAACATTTGTTGAGATTGTTGGGAGAAAAAATTAATGCGGGACGCCGTAACAAACCTAATTAAGAACTATGACCTCGCAGGCCGTTATCTTGACCGTAACGCCCTCGATTCGCTAAAGTCCTATTTTGACACCGGCACGGCACGAGTTCAGGCCGCAGGCGTGATCAACGGCAATGCAGCCGCCCTCGTCAAAGGGGCCGGTTCCCAGTTGTTCGCACAATTGCCGGAACTGATCCGTCCAGGTGGAAATGCCTATACTACTCGCCGTTATGCCGCTTGTTTGCGGGATATGGACTACTACCTCCGCTATGCCAGTTATGCTCTGGTGGCCGGTAGCACCGACGTCCTCGATGAAAGAGTATTGCAAGGTCTTCGGGAAACCTACAACTCGCTGAGTGTACCCATTGGCCCCACCGTGATCGGCATCTCCATTCTCAAAGACTTGGTAAAAGAAAAAGTCGCCGAGGCCGGTATCACTCCGGGTGCTTGGTTAGATCAACCGTTCGATCACCTGATCCGCGAATTGAGCGAACGCGATATCTAATAACTTTTTTTGAGTCTGTGAGCGGTTAGGAGTTAATGGTTAGTGGTATTTGATGATCACTCTCTAGTAACTACTAACCCCCTCACGACCCATAAAGCCGGTTTAAAAAATTTTCTTTACATCCTTTTCTACAGATTTTTGTCTTTAATGGTCGCTCTTTTTTCATTAAAAAAGCTTCCAATTCAAAGCTTTAAGTTCCTATACCGGCCAATTCTCGCTCCCCAGCCCGTAACTCTTCTATCACTTTGTCAATTAAATTACTCCCTTCCTCGACAGTATCAACTCGCGCCAATTTATCGCGCAATTCTCCGGCATTAGGAAAGCCTTTCGCATACCAAGTCATGTGTTTACGAGCTTGTCTGATTCCGCTTTGGCCTTTATATTCCCACAAAGCAATCAAATGTTCTTTTGCACATTCCAAACGTTCAATAACAGTCGGTGGTTGTTTTTCTGTGCCGGTTTTTAAGAAATAATCAATTTCGCCAACTAAGAACGGATATCCCATCGTCCCCCGCGAACACATCACACCATCGGCGCCGGTGTATTCTAAACAGCGCACTGCTGATTCAACTGAGAAAATATCACCGTTTGCAATAACGGGTATAGAAAGCACTTCTTTAACTTTTTTGATCCATTCCCATTTAGCCGGCCCATTGTAACCTTGAGCTCTTGTGCGTCCATGAACGGTTATCATTTGAGCACCGGCAGTTTCCATTCGTTGAGCAAATTCAAGGATATTAATTTCTTTTTCTGTCCAGCCAATTCTTGTTTTTACAGTCACCGGCACTTTCACCGCTTCCACTACCGCTCGCACAATCGCTTCAGCGGTTTCTGGATCGCGTAACAAAGAAGAACCGCCGCCATTTTTAGTAATTTTATTAACAGGACAGCCCATATTGATATCTACCGTGTCTGCGCCTTCTTCTACCGCCATTTGGGCTGCTTCCGCCAAAAAATCTGGCCGGCAGTCAAACAGTTGGATACTAATGGGCCGTTCGTTGGGGTCAACTTCCATTAGTTTCGGCAGTTGTCGCACATAGTGTAAGCCGGTGGCATTCACCATTTCTGTGTACATCATCGACTCTGGGGCATAACGCCGCACAAGCCGGCGAAACACCAGATCCGTTACTCCAGAAAGCGGCGATTGTAAGACGCGGCTTTTTACCTCAAAATTCCCGATTTTGAGAGGTGTTGAAAGTCTTTGTTGTAAGTCGGCAGAAATAACAGGCATTTGGTGAATTTGCAGCGCAGGTCTGATTCTTTTATTGTATTATTGTATCGCGGCTCTTTCTCTCTTACAATAAAGCCAAAGCAAAGAATAAGCGTTGCTTTTTTTGGAGTGAGTATCAATGCAGAGTGCTAGTAAATTTCAAGCTAAACAAATTGTTTGCCTAGAACATCAAAACACCTACCTCTACGCTGAGGTCATTGATATCATAGAAACCCGTCAAATGTGCTGGGGCCGGCCCCTGTTGTTGGCCAGCGGCGAACTGCCCATATTATATGACTTGCGGGAAGGTGCAGATATACTCTTGCCCCTCACTTTATTTCGCCCAGCTTTGGATACAGAATTAATACCCTTACTTGTTCAGATAACCACAGTAGAAGATAGGCCGGTGGACTCAGCCAAAATTGCTCACCGACAATTGCGAGCTTTTATTCAACAAGTCTGGCAAGATCACCCCAATAATTTTAGCTCTTCGTCTGGTGTCAGCTAAATTTTCTCTAAATTTGAGATTTTTTTGGCAACCCTGTAGAAAAATTTTGTTATTTGCGGCACAATAATATCAATCTCAAGATAGATGACTGCATGGTTAATTTCCAAACCTCTGCACGAGTTCTACTGAGCGCCTATTTACGCTCAAGTAATATTGCGCTTGTTGATGCACCCGTTCCATCAACAGCTATAATCGCAAAAAGCATAACCACAGACACCGTGAAAAGTAAGACAGCAGTCAAATTAGGTACTAGGCACTAACTGAATACGGCCAGCATCCATCTCAGCCATTAGTAACTCAAGAGCCTCATAATCCACATCAGAGATATACCCCAAACGAGTTAACTCGTAATTGATTTCATTTTCAATATCCGGGGTGAGGCGTTTGAAATACAGAGCTTTTTCAACAAGGTGGCGAATCATCGTAGCACTCCTTGGTAGTAAGTCAGCAAAACTCCGGTCAGCTACTATTGTCCGTTGAAACCAGTCTCAAGAATGTGATTTAAGCCTCACTTCAGTGATGATCTAAATCACTTTACTTTCTTCATGGTCGGGCCACTTCGCCTGTTTGGCGGCGAAATTGAGAAAATGCACAGATTGGCACCAAAAATATTAAGACTGGAAGAAGTTTTTGGTAGCTTTATATACTTTTATTCAGAATAACTTAATCATAACTTTAAAAAACCCCCGACCAGTTATAAAGATTCAGTAAAATGGCCTTAAGATTAAGTAAAATCACCCATACGGAATAGGTGTACACAGGAGTGTAGGCTTTATCGTTGATAGCAAATAGGGTAACTTTTCTTAATAACCCACCAAGGAACACAATATGATGTCCAATCTGATTAGCCCATTAAAAATAGCAGAGTCTAAGCCCCAAGGGCATATTAATGCCAGCAACGCTGACCAGTTAAAAGAGCAACTCACCACCTTAGTAAACTCAGATATCAAAGGTGTTTTAGTCGATCTTCATCAAGTCGAATCTCTCGATAGTGCCGGTTTAATGGCCTTAGTCGCCGCCTTAAGCTTGGCCCAACGTCAAGAGAAAAGATTTAGTCTTTGCTGCGTTTCTCCAGCCATAAAAATCATATTTGAACTGACTCAGCTTGACCGAGTTTTCGAGATATTTGAAAACCGCAGCGAATTTGAACGCGCTTGTTCGCAAGATTAAAGCGCACTGACCGGCTCACCTGTCACGACAACCACCCGAAGCACCCACCCTCCCCTAGTTTTGTTTTAAAAGATCATAAATTCAATTGTGAAACACCCACACAGCGGTAATTTCACAACTGAACCTGTAGCAAAATTTTCGATAAATCCTCCGCCAACTTGCCAAGGCACCCCCGACGCTCCACTATAGTAAATAAAAGACAAAAAACGTTTTCCATCACTGGACGACAAGTGGAGTAGTGCAGTGGCAGTTGCAGTAGAAGAATTAATCACACCAGAAATCATGCAACCGGCCCGTTACCTCGGTAACGAGTTGGGAGCATTCCATAAACCCTGGGAAAACGCCGTCGTGAGGTGGGTTTTAACCTACCCAGAAGTGTACGAAGTAGGTGCATCAAACCTCGGTCACATTATCCTCTACAACATCCTTAACACCCAACCGCGACAACTTTGTGACCGCGCCTACTTACCGGCGCCCGATCTAGGTGCCAAACTTCGCGCCACCCAAACCCCGCTTTTTGCCGTTGAACAACGCCGGCCTGTCCTAGATTACGATATTCTCGGCTTCAGCCTCAGCTACGAACTCGGCGCCACCAATATTTTAGAAATGCTCAATTTGGCCGCTATTCCGCTAACGTGGCAAGAAAGAAATCAAGAACCCCAAAAATGGCCGTTAATCTTTGCCGGTGGACAAACAGCCACCTCTAACCCAGAACCCTACGCCGACTATTTCGACTTCATCGCCTTGGGAGACGGAGAAGAACTCCTACCCGAAATTGGCCTAGTCCTAGAAGAAAATAAAATTAAAGGAGCATCGCGCCAAGAAACCTTACTTGACCTTGCTCAAATACCAGGCGTGTACGTTCCGCAATTTTATGACATGGCTGAGGATGGTTCCGTTCATCCCAACCGCACGGATGTCCCCAAAGAAATATTGCGGCGTGTCGCCACTCCCATACCGGCCTACTCCATTGGCCTTGTTCCCTACACGCAAACCGTTCACGACCGTTTGATCGTAGAAATTCGGCGCGGTTGTACTAGAGGATGCCGGTTTTGTCAACCAGGAATGCTAACTCGACCGGCCCGCGATGTTCACCCAGACCAAGTGATCAACACCATCGAAAAAGGAATGCGGGCCACCGGCCATAACGAATTTTCCCTGCTTTCCCTTAGCTGTTCAGATTATCTTTCCCTGCCATCCGTAGGCATGGAGATCCGCAACCGTCTCAAAGATCAAAACATCTCCCTGTCTCTTCCTTCTCAGCGAGTAGATCGCTTTGACGAAAACATCGCCAACATTATCGGCGGAAACCGGCAAGGTAGTTTAACCTTTGCCCCAGAGGCCGGTACCCAGAGAATGCGCGATATTATCAACAAAGGTTTGACCAACGAAGAACTTTTACGGGGAGTCAAAACAGCTTTTGAGCAAGGCTGGGACAAAATCAAACTTTACTTTATGATCGGCTTGCCAGGGGAAATTGATGCCGATGTTTTGGGAATTGCCGAAACAGTCCGCTGGTTACAGCAAGAATGCCGTACTCAAGGCCGAAAACTACTGAATTTTACCCTGACGATTTCTAATTTCACCCCAAAACCTCACACTCCGTTTCAGTGGCATTCAGTTTCAAATGCCGAGTTTAAACGCAAACAAGCGATGCTGAGAGCGGAATTTCGCACCATCAAAGGCGTTAAGGCCAATTTTACCGACGTGCGAATCTCTGCAATGGAAGATTTCATCGGACGCGGTGATCGTCGTTTGGGGCCGGTGTTGCGCCGTGCTTGGGAGTTGGGGGCGGGAATGGATTCGTGGTTTGATAGTGCAGAAAGAGCTTATCAAGCTTGGGGAGAAGCCATTGCCGAGGCCGGTTTGACTTGGAAATACCAGCAAGTTGAAACCGGAGAATGGAATATCATGCAGGAAGGGGCAGAAGAAGGCCCCAACTTGGATAAACCTTTGCCTTGGGACCATATCAACACCGGCATTGAGAAGGAATGGCTAAAAGCTGACCTCCAAAGGGCTTTGGAAGCGGCAACAGTTCCAGATTGTTCGTTTGAAGGTTGTTCCCATTGTGGCGTTTGTTCGCCAGATTTTGGCCATAATATCGTCATCGAACCGGCCCCCATTCCACAATTTGCGGGTGAGTTTCAGCCCCAAATCGAGCGAACCCAACGCTTAAGGGTATGGTTTGGCAAACAAGGCGATATGGCGCTAGTGAGTCATTTAGACTTGCTGCGCTTGTTTGACCGGGCCTTGCGGCGGGCCAGTCTGCCGGTGGCTTTTACGGGAGGGTTTCATCCTCAACCTCGCATTTCCATAGCCAGTGCCCTTTCGTTAGGTGCCACGAGTAGCGGCGAAATAGTGGATTTTGAGTTGACCGAAGCAATGGATGTGGCTGATTTTAGTGAAAAGTTGGCTCTACAGTTGCCGGTGGATGTTCCTATTTTGAGAGTGGAGGAGATAGATTTAAAGGCGGCTTCAGCAACTCAGTTATTAGAGCGATGCGAGTATTTTTTGGTACTGGCAACTGCAAATACAGAGCTTCAGCCGCAATGGCAAAAGTGGATTGAGTTAGTGAAGGCTACAGATACGATTTTGTGGGAGCAATTAACCAAGTCTGGAAAGAAAAAGGTTTTGAATTTGCGAACTTCACTTTTTGAGTTAGAGATAGCGGCATCTTCTCCTGAGCCGGTGCAGAAGAAAGTTTTGGCCGGTGAGGGACGCTGTGCGCTGCGGTACATTGGCAGTAGTCGCAATGACGGCACTTTATTGCGCCCTGAACATTTGGTTTATATGCTTCAACAAGTCAGCGATCAGGAGGTTGATTTGTTGCACGTTCATCGTTCAGCTTTGATTTTGGGAGGCTAAAAAGTTTTTTTGGTGCTCAGGAAGCGCAAAAATATATCCAAGGCTGTCAAAGGTTGTTTTTTAACTAAGTCTCTGACCGTAAAAGTAGGGGTGGGTATCTAGTCGATGCTTAAAGCCAAGTTGTTGAAGAACCGCTCGGACTTCGGAGTTCGGCGAAGCTGGCCCCTAGAAATTGGCTCTCAACCACACGAGCGCTAATATGTCAAAATAAGAAATCATGCAGCTTTTAAGGTTTGACCTGAAGGTGTTCGCGTGTTGGAGGCAAAATGGATTTGTGTAGGCCGGTGTTAAGAGGGAAGTTTAGCGATAGCGGAGCTTAATCTATCGCCAAAAAACGGTAGAATTATCTCAGCACAGACTCAAACGTAATGAGACTCTGGAAAGAGCTATTAAAAATAGGCTCTTCGTTTTCGGGGTGAGCGGGGTTGTCAGACTGCGACCGCAGTGATACCCTCTCAACAATCAAGTAAAAATCTGTGACCTTAGCAAAACGCTTTGGAATCACAGGTCAAAGGTAAAAAGTCTCAACAAAAACAAGAGTTATTTATCAAGTGAAAAACAGCTTGAATGTTGAGGCTTTACCCAGAGAGGCTGGCTAGCTCGCAAGATAGATTTAACTTAACCGTCTAAAAGATTGTTGGTTTCTAAGAGCATAGCAGGCACAATTCGCCTTATCGACTCTGAAGTAACAGGAGTTGTCCCGATAAGGAAATTCACTTCCTGGGGCGGTGCCAAGCCGATAACGAAGCGTGGTAGCAGCCCTTGCTATTCGTCTCAGGCTGGGCGCTTGGTGTAGAAAGTACGGGCGTTTGGTCTGGGTGTGGTTTCAGGCAACAGATAGAAAACCCCGCAGTCGGTGAAGAAACAAAGCCGTTTCTGATAGCCGTCTGCAAGTTTTAAGCATCTGATTGTTTTTGGAAAGCGTGCTTGGGAAGTAGAAGCTGTGCTGGCTTTTAGTGAAGGCCCGCACCACGTCAATTTAGCTTAATCCTGAAAGGCTTTCAAACTTTTAGTAAAAGGCGATGGTTAGCTTTCAATTAGATGAAGCCGCAGTAATAGCCCTAGAAACGAGCTTGTTAATTCTTGCAACGGATGCCGCTGGAGCCAGAAGATCACGGTAACGATTTGTTTCTTGAACGCTCAAGATCGCAGCCATTTTAGGCTTTTTTGAACGTTAAACTCTTATGGATGTAAAATGCGTTTCCCACAAAGACGCTACGCGAACAAAACATCTGATTTTAGCGCGTAGCTATTTGTTAAAAAAAGCGGGCTATTGACCTGACTGGGGGTTGCAAAACTATTCCCGGCGGGACGCTACGCAAACATAATCAATCGGCAATAGGTGAAACACCAAAAGTTTTGAGGAAAATTGTTGAATGCCCAAGCAAATTATTATCGCAGAGCAGCACAGAATTGCTGCTGTCTTTTCAGAAGATCAAATTCAAGAACTGGTGGTTGCCACCGGCCAACATCAAGTAGGTGATATTTATCTTGGAGTAGTGGAAAATGTACTTCCTGGGATAGATGCAGCCTTCGTCAATATTGGCGATGCAGAACGAAATGGTTTTATTCATGTTACAGATTTGGGGCCCCTGCGTCTGAAGCGCTCAGCCGGTGCAATTACAGAATTATTAGTGCCCCAGCAAAAAGTTTTAGTACAGGTAATGAAAGAGCCCACCGGCACTAAAGGGCCAAGGCTGACCGGCAATATCACCCTCCCCGGACGTTATCTCGTATTAATGCCCTATGGGCGAGGCGTGAATTTGTCACGGCGCATCCGCAATGAAAATGAGCGAAACAGGTTAAGAGCCTTAGCCATTTTAGTCAAGCCGGCCGGTATGGGTCTTTTGGTTCGCACCGAAGCCGAAGGCATGGGAGAAGAAGCAATTATCGAAGATTTAGAGATTCTCCAACGTCAGTGGGAAACGATCCAGCAAGAAGCAGTTTCAACGCGAGCACCAAGCCTACTCAACCGCGATGATGATTTTATCCAGCGCGTCTTGCGAGATATGTACAGTTCAGATGTAAATCGAATTGTCGTAGACTCGCAATCAGCCATTAAACGAGTCAAGCAACAAATTTTAACTTGGAGTGGAGGCAAACCACCCCAAGGCGTACTCATTGATCACCACCGCGAGAGAACACCGGTTTTAGAATATTTTCGGGTGAATGCGGCAATCCGCGAAGCGCTCAAACCCAGAGTAGATTTGCCTTCGGGGGGTTATATCATCATTGAACCCACCGAAGCTTTAACGGTTATAGATGTAAACTCTGGCTCGTTTACTCGCTCGGCAACAGCAAGGGAAACAGTGCTGTGGACAAACTGCGAAGCATCAACAGAAATCGCCCGTCAGTTGCGGTTACGCAATATTGCAGGGGTGATTATTGTTGACTTTATTGATATGGACTCGCGGCGCGACCAACTGCAAGTGCTGGAACATTTCAATAAAGCCCTCAAGGCGGATAAAGCGCGGCCTCAAATTGCTCAGCTTTCTGAGTTGGGTTTGGTGGAGTTGACTCGCAAGCGCCAAGGTCAAAATATTTATGAATTGTTTGGCCGTACTTGTTCTTCTTGTGGCGGGTTTGGTCATTTGGTGCATTTGCCTGGTGAACCGGAGCAGTCGCCTGGGGAGCCGGTGGAACGTTTATCGGCGATGGCAATGCGAGAAGCGCGGGCGCGTAGTAGTGCTGAGAATGTCGGCACTCCAACACCAGAGGCCAATCTTTGGCAGGTTCCTGGGGAACGCTCCTCCAACTTAAAGATTTCACGTTCGCCCGAAGCAACCAGCGAAACTCTTGATTTTGGGGAAGCGCCTTCGTTACCGGTGTCTCGCTTAGGATTGAACAACTTGCCTGGACGCGAGGTGTCGTCTCCAGAACGTTCGCCTTCCGAGCCGGCTGAGTTAGAGCCTCTAAGCGATTTTCAAGAAACCGGCTCTGCTTATAACGCTAATTATCCAGACCGAGGTGGTGGAGATATCCGCCGCCGCCGCCGCCGCCGCATTGGCGATCCGGCTACACCAGAGGCGGGATGGCGGGAAAATAATATCGATGAGGTTGCACCTGCCGCTTCTTCTCGACCGGTTTTGCCAGCGAAACCGGCTACGAAAATTGAGGAACCAGCCCCGGAGCCAGAGGTTCCAGAGGATTTTTCGTTTTCGATGCCGCCGCGAGAGAATACGACGCTCTCGGAACGAGAACGCAATTCTTTGCCCCTACCGCGTCCCCGCTCTTCTATGAGCGAATCACCCCGTAATTTCGAGGAACGAGCCAATATCCAAGGCCCACCCTCTGCAAGAGGCCGGTTTTATGGCCGGGAGGCTATTTCTTCGCCGCCTGAGCCGCCAGAAGTTATTGCTGTGGAGATGACACCGGAGGAGCAGGAAATTTATGGCATGATGGGTGTTTCGCCTTTGCTGTTGGCAGAGGGTGAGGTAAAAAACCCGAAAACGGCTATCGTGTCTGTGCTTTCGCCTGGTCAGTCGCCGGATACGGTGCCGCCTCCACCGCCGGCGCGGGAGAGTCTGCCGGTGCGTCGCGGTTCTGTGAAACCTACGCTTTCTTCTTCGCGTTTTTCTCGCATGGATGACGAGTCTATGGAGTTGATGGAGGAGGAGTCGAATTTACCCTCACGACATGATTTTTCGAGTTATGATGAGCCGGTTTCTGAATCTTTTAATGAGGCTCCACCGGAAAGTTCGATGTCTTCTGAGTCTTCTGAAAGCGATCCGGAAAATGAGGCTGATTCTGGTACCGCTTTGAATCGTCGCCGTCGTCGTCGTTCCAGTGCAACGGATTCTGATCAGGGGCGCGGTTAACAAAATTGTTACTAAAAACCCGGTTTTTTAAGCAACTGGGTTTTTTTAACTTGTCTTTGGTTAAATGGCATCTACCGCTTCTAGTTTTCTCTGGAAAAAGTTTAGGGGCAATTAAGTTTTTCTAGCTTCAGCGGAGTTGGAAAATTACAATCTTGGTTGCCCCAAGATCACTTTCAAGCATTAACGAAATAGTATAATAAATGCTCAATTCTCAACCTTTACAGCTTTCTTTTTGGGAGACACCGGCCCCTTCTCAAGCGGTTTTTGTGGCGGGGGTGGATGAGGTTGGTCGTGGTTGTTTGTTTGGGCCGGTGGTGGCTGCGGCGGTGATTTTGCCCTCTGATGTTTCTGAGCAGTTAATATCGGCTGGGGTGAAAGATAGTAAGCAGTTAAATAGTCGTCAAAGAAGTTACTTAGCTTTACTGATTAAGGATGTGGCAATTGATTGTAAAATTGGCATGGCTTCGGTTAAAGAAATTGACCGATTGAATATTCTCCAAGCTTCTTTATTAGCGATGAAACGCGCTATTTTAAAATTAAAAGTTCAGCCAGAATTATGTTTGATAGATGGTAATCAGCGTGTGCCTTTTTTGCCGTTTCCCCAAGAAACAATGGTAAAAGGTGATAGCAAATCTGTATCTATTGCTGCGGCTAGTATTATCGCTAAGGTTTGGCGTGATGATTTAATTGTTAGATTGGCTGCAAAATATCCCCATTATGACTTGATAAACAATAAGGGATATGGTACAGCAAAACATCGTTTAGCCTTACAAAAATACGGTGCTTCAGGGCAACACCGGCAGTCTTTTCATTGGTAATTGTGCCTAAACAATTAAAACCAGGCAATCACCAATAACTAATTTCAAATTTAAACAATTTGTTCTCCATTGGAAATAACCGAGACTCCTTCTTGTAGTTGTGGAGTTCTTTCTTCGGTTGCCCAGCGACGATAATCTGATAACAATTGGTGCATTAAGCGGTGTTTTACTGTCAGCAAAACGCTATTAAGTAAAGCGTGGCCGGTGGTTTCTAAAATTGGCTTGGGAGTTAACCAAAACGGGGGCGGTAATTCTACTTTGACTTCTAAATCTGCTCTACCTTTGAGGTAAGTTACGCCATTAACTTTGCACGGATAAAGTTTTCCTATTAAATTAAGCGCAAACCGCTGATTAATATATTCAACGCCGCGAATTTCACAGCGCACTGATCTTAAATGAATTGTCCCCTCTGCATCAGCCCACACTTTCATGTCTACAATGGGTTGAATACTCAACATCATAAAGCTGAGAGGGCGCATTTTTAAGCGGAAAAGGTCTGGAGTAAGTTGTTCCATCCGCGTCTCGTCAACCAAAGCATAGACGAGACGTTTAGGCTGACGCAAATAGTGTTGGATGGGTGCGGGTTGTTCCGCAACAGCTAATTCGACGGATTGAGAGGCGATAAACCGAGTTTCCATGAAAGTATGGCAAAGGATGACGTTATATAAAGTTATTTTACGTTTTTTTGCAAAAAGTAGCAAAAGGCTGAGAATGCTGTAATGAGCAAAAAACCTAAAAATATCTCAAAAGGCTCAGATGAGCGACGCTTGAGGTTGAAAGGATTGTACTAGATTTCTGATAAAAGTAAGACAATTCGTTGCATCAGTAAATTGATTAGGAATCCCTAGAGAAAAACTTATGACGATTTCCATAGCACATCTGGGCCCCACCGGCACCTATGCAGAAGCCGCAGCATTGGCTTATGTGAATTATTTAGCCCAAGAAACGGGACAGGAATGTTTTTTATGTCCGTTTCCTACCATTGCTCAGACAATGATGGCAGTGGCCCAAGGACAAGTACAGGTGGGTGTGGTGCCGGTGGAAAATTCTATTGAGGGTGCCGTAGCGATGACGTTGGATAGTTTATGGCAATTGGAGGGTTTGCATATCCAAAAGGCAATTGTGTTGCCGGTGTCTCATGCTTTGTTATCAAAAGCAAGCAGTTTAGAGGAAGTTAAAATTGTTTATTCTCATCCGCAAGCTTTGGCTCAGTGTCAGGGATGGTTGCAAGAATTTTTGCCTAATGTCCAGTTAATTCCGGCGAATTCAACAACGGAAGGTTTGAAATATTTAGATGAAGAAAATACAGCTACGATTTCATCTTTGCGGGCGGCTGAGTTATATAATTTGCCGGTTTTAGCGCATCCGATTAATGATTATCAGGATAATTGTACGCGCTTTTGGGTATTAAGTTTAGAGGATAAGGCTAAGGCTACGTTATCGCTATCAATTGAGGGAAGTCATACGTCTTTGGCTTTTAGTCTGCCGGCTAAT
Organism: Ancylothrix sp. D3o; assembly: GCF_025370775.1. Lineage (NCBI taxonomy): Bacteria > Bacillati > Cyanobacteriota > Cyanophyceae > Oscillatoriales > Microcoleaceae > Ancylothrix > Ancylothrix sp. D3o. The sequence continues at coordinate 251,820 of NZ_JAMXEX010000004.1, forward strand.
GTTCCGGGGAGTTTATTGAAGCCTTTGCAGGTTTTTAATTTGTTGAATCTTAATATGAGCAGGATTGAATCACGCCCGACTAAACGCTCTCTTGGAGAGTATCTTTTCTTTATTGATTTGGAGGCTGATATTAATTCGCATGAGATGCAGTTGGCGTTGGAATTGTTGGCGCTGCATACGGAAACTTTAAAGGTTTTTGGTAGTTATGGGGTGATGGTTGTGGGTTCCCCTGCGCCGGTGGGATGATAGGAAATTTGATTTTTATAGGGTCGTTTTCTGGAGGGTTAGAAGAGTTATTTTTTCAAGGGTAGATGGAAGGCAGGCAAGATGCCAGCCCCACAGATAGATGCCGATAGGTTGACTTTTTAAATCGGGTTGGTATAAGCCTGTTTTTAAATAGCAAATTAGAAGAGATGACACAAACCTGATGCTGGTTAAAGATGCGGTATTAGCTATACCTCTCGTTTTAGGGGCATTATTGTTAATGTATCCGTCTGAGAAAACACCTGGTAATAAAAAACCCGCTCGGAGGGTTTGAGCGGGTAATACAAAATGGTGTGAGGAGCATTCAAAATGCTTTCTATTTAATAGATTAGGGGGCCGGTGTGACACTCTTGTGACATCTAGGTAACAAGTTTGTGAAATTTTCCAGCAATCGTTTAAGTTTAATCACCTACTCGCCCGTAGGAACTTCCAGAAACTCCCGAAACAGAGTTGTAGTCCAGAGTAAAATAAGCTACTGCTGTGAGAGGAGACTTTTTATGTCGGAAACTGCAACGGGTGTACCAGGGTTGCCAGATTTAACCCATCCCAATGAGTTAATTCAGTTTGGCGGTGAATTGCTGAAATTATCGCAAAAATTAGCAATTTTAGTCATATTTTTAGGAATAGCGCTTGCTCTAGTCGGCTTTGCTTTACGGCGGACAAAACCGGAACTTCTCGACTGGCTGGAAATTTGGATTAAACGTTATGATTTATTACTGCGAAAATTTCCCCACGCTGTGTTAATTTTTTCGCTGATGATTGGGGGATTTTTTCTGTGTTCAACTTTAGCTAATCGCTATCATCATTGGGAACAAGCAAGAGTTGCAAAAGTAGCTGCAACGGTTAGCGGCGACCGGCTCGAACAATTTGCACCACAAGTGCGATATGTGGTTAAAGAACCCTACACTTATGACACGCAAGTTAAAGGCAAAATTGTTCGGGTGAAAGCAACACGAGATATTAACCGATTTTTAATGGTGGCCGGTTCTCAAATTAATGTCAAACTTGAACAAATCAAAGATGTACAGAAGTTGCGGTCTGTTTATCGGGTAGGCTTTGAAGGAGATTATAAAGTTAAAAATCAGTTAAAAGAAGATCAGCAATTTTTCTTTGAAATTACCCCGCCGAATGGTTATTCGTTGCTGCAAAATTTTAAGGTAGAACGGGATAAAAACCGCTTAGTGCCGGTGAACCCTGGTGATTATGGTTTTCCGTTTCGTTTGCAAGCTGGGGAAGAAACAACGTTTCGGGTTACTTATCAAGCGCAAGGCGGCCCGCGTTGGATTTATGATGCTAATGGACAGTTACTTTCTAATTTTCGTTTAACGGCTTTAGCTAATTTTGAAAATGCAGATTTTGCTAGTGGAATTGTACCCACACAAAGCAAAGTAGAAGGACAAGGAACGCGGTTTATTTGGGTATTTGATGATAATGTTTCGGTGAAAAATCCTTTTGGCGTTTTTACTTCCACCGGCAAAGTTACCAACACCGGCATTCTCCCCCGCTTGCTTTTACTTGCACCGGCCCTATTTTTCTGGTGGATTGTTTTGTTATACTTATCTGTCCGCCTCACTTTGCAAGATATAACTTTGGCCGGGGGTTTATTTTTTGCCTGCTTGCTTGCACTCACTTACCTCAGCCGAGTGATTGATGCACAACTGGCCTGGTGTTTAATTTTCCCTGTTATGCTGGTTTTAGTGTGGGGATTAGGTAACAGCCGATCAGCCTCCATTGCGGCGGTAATTGCCACAATTGCCGGTGGTGTTTTGCCGGTGTTTGGCTTAGTTACTACCTATAGCGGTTTAACTTTAAGTTTGGCCGGTTTATTATCGGTTGTGTGGGTGGCAGTTTTACACTGGTATGGTTTGTATCGCATCAGCGATCAGGCAACATCTCACGCCAAGTATGATCTTTAGAAATCAATCGAAGTTTCCTGATTTTGGGGAAGTTTTGCTATCAGGAAACTTCATGCTTTCTAGGTTTTTTTGTTACACAGCTTTTTCCAGACACAACTTTAATTTTTCTGCTAAAAAGCGAATATAAGGCTCTAAAATTAAAGTTTTGTGATGCCCCGGCACCTCGACAACTTCCACACCACTTTCTGTAAATTCTTCCCAGCCCAACAGGGGATAATGATATTTATTTGTCGGCCTTTCTATGGCCTGAAAAAGGGTAATTTTTCCTGAATAAATACCCGGTGAATAATTTTTAGCTGCTTCTCGGTTCGCTTCTTCAATGTGTTGGAAGGATTTAACCTGATTTATGCTGATGCCACCGCCGAATTTCTCCTCTAAAAATCGATCAAGCCCTAAGTTAAATTGGTTATTAATTTTTTGAATGTAGGGTTTGATTTTCCAATACACGCGATCCGTGATGTAAGTAACTTTTTGCAGCCCTTGGAGTCGAGAAAGGTTGAGTTTGTGAATAGACATTTGGTAAGAAAATGGTGGTGTTTCTTTGTTAAACAAAGTAGGACTAAAACTATCAAACATTCCCAGAAAAGCGACGGTTTCACCAGCCGCCACTAACTGCTGGGCAATCTCAAAAGCGATCAGTCCACCCAAAGAATGACCGGCTAAAAAATAGGGCCCTTGTGGCTGAACATTACGCATTTCTTTGATATAGTCTGCCGCCATGTCTTCCATTTTTGTATGAGGCGGTTGTTGTCCATCTAAGCCCCTTGCTTGTAGGCCGTAAATCGGCTGATCTGGGCCTAAATAAATCGCTAAACCCATATAAGATAAGACATTTCCTCCAATGGCATGAACGCAAAATAAAGGCGGTTTAGAGCCTTTTGTTTGAATGGGTACGAGTGTTTCCCACGAGAAAGACGAATTTCTTTGTCGCAAAATTTGAGCTATTTGCTCAATGGTTGGTGCTTGAAAAAGTACGGCTAATGGCAATTTTTTATTAAAAGTTTCCTCTATTTGCGAGAATAAACGCACCGCCAGCAGAGAATGTCCCCCTAATTCAAAATAATTATCTTTGACACTAATGGGCTGAACTCCTAAAGTTTTTTGCCAAATTTCTACTAGCTGAGTTTCTATCTCGTCGCGGGCTGAGGTAAAACTTTCTTTTTCTGGGGTTTTTGAGAATTCCGGTGCCGGTAAAGCGCGCCGATCTAGTTTGCCATTGGGAGTGAGGGGCAAAGTGTCAAGGATGACAATGAAAGAAGGTATCATGTAATCGGGAAGTTTTTCTTTTAAGAAGTTGCGTATTTCCTCAATTATTAATTCTTGGCTATGGGTTTTTGACTCTATTTGCTGAGCGTTAATAACAATGTAAGCTACTAAGTATTTATCGGCAGAAGATGTGACGCTACGCGCAATAACTGCACTCTGTTGAATGTTTGGATGTCGATTTAATAAGGTTTCTATTTCTGCCGGTTCTATACGAAAACCACGAATTTTTATCTGGTTATCTGCCCGTCCTGCAATGACAATTTCTCCTCCTGGTAAATACCGGCCTAAATCTCCTGTTTTATAGAGCCGGTCTTCGGCAATATTTGTTAAGGAATTTGTGATAAATCGCTGTTGAGTGAGGGTTTGATCACCTAAGTATGCTTTAGCAAGGTAAGGAGTGCGTATATAAATTTCTCCTAATTCTCCAATGCCTGCTAGTTGTTGAGAGGAATTTAAAATCAGCAGTTGAACATCTTTAATTCCTCGCCCAATGGGAATTTTAGCTTGTTCATTTTGCTCCAAGTAGGATAAATCATTGGCGATATAATATCCCATTGCTTGGGGAGTTTCTGTGGCTCCGTAGAAATTAACGCAAGTAGCTGAAGTTGCTATTTTTTGGATTTTTTTAATTTCTTGTACGGTTAATACATCTCCGCCAAAGAAAAGATAGCGCAACGAAGTTAAAGGCTGTTTTACTCCTGAAGTTAGAATTTCTCCCATTGCCGGTGTTAAGTGAACAACGGTAATTTTACACTGCTGTATCCAGTCCCCTAACCATGTCGGTGTCAAGATTTTATCGGGATTGGGAATATGCAGACAGGCACCTATACTTAAGGGTGTAAAAATGTCTCTTAATAACGGATCATGGGATAGTCCTGAGAGCATACTAAAGCGATCTGATTCATCAAATTTAAAGGTTTGAGTATGCCATTTCAGAAAATGAGAAACGGGCCCATGAGTGCCTAAAATGCCTTTAGGCTGGCCGGTTGAGCCAGAGGTAAAAGCAACATAAGCTAAGTTATCTTCTTTAATTTCTTTGGCCGGTAATTCGTTGGAAAATTCTTTGAATAAGTTTTGAATTTGCCCTAATGTTTTCGGCAAAAACCCGTTAACTTTCCATGAAAAAGCCTCAATAAATTCTTGCAGTTTTTCTGGCATTTCTCCGGCTGCTTCCATTTGAATCCATGCTTTAGGTTGAGCGATTTTGATACAATCAATAAGCCTTTCTGGTGGATATTTAGCATCTAAAATTAGGAAAGCAGCACCAGCTTTCAGCACCCCCAGCAACCCACAAACTAAAGCAGCACTACGGTGAGCATAAATGGCGATAATTTCTTGAGATTCAATGCCATTTTGGAGGAGATAATTAGCAAGTTGATTGCTGGTAGTATCCAGTTCTTGATAATTCCAAGTTTGCCTTTCATCGCTAACGGCTGCTTGCTGCGGAACCCGTTGGGCTTGCTGACCAAATAATTGATGAATTGGTAACTGTTGTTCAATATTAAAAAATTGTTCTGGATGAGGTAACAGCTTTTGAGCCTCAACCGTTACGAGAGAAAATTGATTAATTTTTGTCTCAGAGTTGTTAACTGCTTGCTCGATGATAGCGGAAAGCTGTATCAGCATCTCTTTGATGCGCGCCGAGGTAAATAGGCCGGCATTATAGACAAATTCTAATTGTATTACCTCTGATTTTTCTCTGGCATAAAGAGTTAAATCAAATTTTGCTTCGGCTTCTGGACGCGGTAAAGTTTCCCAAGTTAAGCCGGCTACATCAATTGTTTTTATGCCAAAATTCAAGAGATTAAAAAATACTTGAAAGACAGGTGTCCGGCTTAAATCTCTGTCTGGCTGTAACTCTTCAACTAATTTCTCAAAGGGTAAATCTTGATGAGCATAAGCGTCTAAAGCTACCCGCCTCACCCTTTGCAAAAGTTTGTGAAATGTTGAATTTTCATCAAGTTGATTGCGAAAAACTAAGGTATTGATAAAAAATCCGATCAGGTTTTCTATTTCAGCACGGTTGCGACCGGCAATAGGGGAACCGATTAAAATATCTTCTTGTCCTGTGTGACGATAAAGCAAAATTTGAAATCCTGCCAACAAAGTCATAAATAAGGTGACTTCTTGCTGTTGACAAAAGCGATTAATTTGGTCGCTAACAGGTTTAGAAAGCATTAAACTTTCTTTAGCACCGACAAAGGATTGAATTGCCGGCCTCGGATAATCAATTGGCAATTCTAGCACCGGCAATGGGCCGCTAAGTTGCTTTTTCCAGTAAGAAATTTGCCGGTTTAAAACTTCCCCACTTAACCACTGTTTTTGCCAGGAAGCAAAGTCAGCATACTGGATAGGAAGTTCTGGAAGACTGGCCGGTTGATCAGCAAGGTAAGCTTCATAAATAGCCGCCATTTCCCGAATGAATCTATCACTCGACCAACCATCGGTAATCAAATGATGCAAAACTAAAAACAGAACAAATTCGTTTTCCTCAAATTGAAATAAATTTGCTCGCATCAGCGGCCATTTAGTTAAATCAAAGGTCTGCTTAACAAGTTGAGAACGCAATTTATCGCATTTTTTTTCTTTTTCTGAAGGGGAAAGTCCGCTAATTTTTGTAACCGATAAAGCCAATTTTTCATCGTTGGAAATTACTTGAAATGCTTCACCTTTTAAAGAAACAAAGGTTGTGCGTAAAATTTCATGTCGGGAAATAATTTCGTTAATGCTATATTCAAGGGCTGTAATATTAAGCTCACCCTTGATTCGCAAGCTGATTGTTTCGTTATATACCGAATTACCAGGCTCAATCTGCTCCAAAAACCATAACCGTTGTTGGGCGAAAGAAAGGGGATAATATTTGTTAGGGTTTTCGCGGGAAAGTTTTGGGATTTTGGAAATTGTCAGCCCTTTATCTTTGATTAAAGCTTCAAATAAAGCTCTTTTGGTGGCTGATAAGGCGGTAATATCTTTAATGGGCTGTGTCATGTTTACCTCTTTTAGGCAATTAATTTGTCAAGTAGCCTTCCCAGATAAATCTATTTTAAGTTTTCCCAAAATTCTTTTGAGTTATATCGGCTTTCGTGATGTTTTGCCTTGCCGTTTTAATTCTTTGGCGACCGCGATAATATCCGGCGATTGATCAAGTAACCAGCCACATTTATAACCTACACTTTGGCTTAACAGGCGTGCTTCATCAATATGGTGTCCTGCCAAAAGCTTTAAGGAGACAAAATAATCTTTTCACGCTTGAAATTTTGATAAAATCTGACTATATTTTTTCACATCAGTTTCTTTGCGGTTCTAGTAATTGATAACTCGATTGGCAAGTCAGTAAAGGATAACCAAAAAACTCATAATCTATTTTTTTACCAGCACTTTTTAAATCCACTATAACCAAAAATTTTTTAGATGCCAATAACTGTAGTCATAATTATGGAAATTGGTATAAGATATCCAGAAAAAATTTATTTATGATAAGTTTTAGCCGGAAGTTCTCCCTGGTGGGAGCGCTTCCGGCTCTCGACATTTTTTCGTGTTAGGGTAGGGTTGAGATATTTCTCAATATCAGCCACAGTTTTGAGGCAAAAGTAGGTTTTGTTAACGCCTTAAGTGCCGGTGAATCTGCAAAAATAACTACTTCAAAGCATCCTTAAGCACAGTCCGAGCCGCCAGATGATTGCGAGTAGAAGTGAGAATTTCCGCCTCACGTTCCAACCGGCTCGCCGTATCCTGCATTTCCAGAAGCGCTTGCTGTTCAGCCGCCACCCCATAGAGATTACTCGCCACCCAGTAAGACAACTCCGTAGGTAAAGACGGAATATCTTCTGGCAACTCAATTTTTTGATCCATCAACTTAGCCGACAAGCGAACAACATCTTTAAGCAATTGTTCAACATCAGTTGCCAAAGGACGGAGATCCTGTTGGGGAACTTCATCTTCAATCCACTGAACCAAACCCACACGATAGGGTTTTTCGCGTACATAGTCCAGCACCCGAAACCGTTGCTGGCCCAGAGTCCATATTTTCATCCGGTCATCGGGGAGACGTTGGAATTGCAAAATTTCTGCACAGCATCCAACGGCGGCGGGTTGACCTTGAACGGGGTCCCACATCAAAACTCCAAACCTGCGGTCGCTTTCGAGGATTGTGTTCATCATAATCCGATAGCGAAACTCAAAAATGTGCAGGGGGAGGGGCCGGCCTGGAAATAAAACTACTTCAGGCAAGGGAAAGAGGGGGAGTTCTCGAACTGCTATCGAGGATGCTGAAGCCATTTTTCCTCAGAGTAATTGCTAAGTGCCTTTTTATATCATAACTTTAACCCAAACAGCCCAGGCTTTCAAACCAAAACACCCTTTAGAGGGTGATCTAAAGGGTTCTGCAAGGACTGTGGGGCTGGCTTCCAGCACAAATTAAGGCTTTTTTTGAAGCAGACTTTTAGAGTTTGACTTCAATATCCACACCGGCCGGCAAGTCTAGCTTCATCAAAGCATCAATGGTTTTAGAAGAAGGCTGATAAATATCAATAATGCGGCGGTGAGTCCGAGTTTCAAAATGTTCGCGGGAGTCCTTATCAACGTGAGGAGAACGCAGCAAGCAATAAATGCGCCGGCGAGTCGGCAGAGGAATCGGGCCAATAGCTGTAGCGTTGGTGCGGTTGGCAGTATCGACAATTTTTTCGCAGGATGTATCGAGCAAGCGGCGGTCGTAAGCTTTCAAGCGGATGCGAATTTTTTGTTGCTGTAAAGTAGCCATTTTTGTTTAGTTTTCTTGGTTCGGGTTTTTAAGAGAGTCAATCGTCAGTTGTCCATAGTCATTAGTCATCTGTCATTGCTCAATGGAACATGACGGCTGGCAATAACTAAAGACACAAAATAAGAGCAGAAAAGCAACTTGAAATTTTATCGCTTTTCTGCTCTGGCGATCCTCAACTAGCTAATCTATTTGAGAATCTTGGAAACTACACCGGCACCCACAGTGCGACCGCCTTCACGGATAGCAAAGCGCATACCTTGTTCAATAGCGATGGGGTTGATCAACTCCACCGTCATTTTGATGCGGTCACCAGGCATAACCATTTCAGCAGCGCTGCCATCATCAGCAGTAAATTCGCTGATGGTGCCGGTTACGTCGGTTGTACGCACATAGAACTGAGGACGGTAGCCGGGGAAGAAGGGAGTGTGACGACCACCTTCTTCTTTTTTGAGGATGTACACTTCAGACTCAAACAAAGTATGAGGCTTAATAGAACCGGGTTTAGCCAGCACCATACCGCGCTCAACATCAGCCTTTTGAATACCACGCAACAGAAGACCAACGTTATCACCGGCCATCCCTTCGTCCAGAGTTTTCTGGAACATTTCAACGCCGGTTACAGTGGTGGTGCGAGTATCCTTAATACCGATCAACTCGACAGTTTCGCCAACTTTGACCTTTCCGCGCTCAATCCGGCCAGTTGCCACCGTACCGCGACCAGTGATTGTAAATACGTCTTCAACGGCCATCAAGAAAGGCTTATCAATTTCACGCTCTGGAGTTGGGATATAAGCATCAACCTGCTCCATGAGATTGTAGATTTTATCAACCCACTCATTCTCACCCTTCTTAGCACCAGGGTTAGCGATCATGTATTCAAGTGCTTTGAGAGCAGAACCGGCCACAATGGGGATATCGTCGCCTGGGAAATCGTAGGAGCTAAGCAACTCGCGGACTTCTAACTCCACCAGTTCCAGCAATTCGGCATCATCCACCATGTCTTCCTTGTTCAAGAAAACCACCAACGCAGGAACGCCGACCTGACGGGCGAGCAGAATGTGTTCGCGGGTTTGAGGCATCGGGCCATCAGCCGCAGATACCACCAGAATTCCACCATCCATCTGAGCAGCGCCGGTGATCATGTTTTTTACATAGTCAGCGTGCCCCGGACAGTCAACGTGAGCGTAGTGCCGAGTTTCGGTTTGGTACTCAACGTGAGCGGTGTTGATGGTAATCCCCCGCGCTTTTTCTTCGGGTGCTGCGTCGATTTCATCGTATTTTTTGGCTTTTGCCTGTCCCAGAGCAGCCAGGGTCGTTGTAATAGCAGCAGTCAGAGTGGTTTTGCCGTGATCGACGTGACCGATGGTACCGATATTAACGTGGGGTTTAGTCCGTTCAAACTTTGCGCGTGCCATGAATAATTCTGTTCCTTTTTCCTTTGTCAGTTTTTAGTTGTCATTGGTCATTAGTCCCCCCCCCTTTTTTAAGGGGGGTTTGGGGGGGTCAGGGTCATTAGTCAGTGGTCATTTTTACTGGTGACTCGTGACCCGTGACCGATGACCAATCCCACCAACTAATTAAGCGTTCCCTTTGCTTTTTGCGATGATGGGTTCAGCAACGTTACGAGGTACTTCTTCGTAGTGGCTAAATTCCATCGTGAAGATACCCCGGCCTTGGGTTTTAGACCGGATATCCGTAGCGTAGCCAAACATCTCCGCTAACGGAACTTTTGCCGTAACCTTCGCAATTCCCTGTTCAGATCCCATTCCTTCGATCTGGCCCCGGCGGGAATTGAGGTCGCCCATGACATCTCCGAGGAAGTTTTCCGGTACTTCCACTTCAACTTTCATCATAGGCTCTAAGAGCACCGGCGAAGCTTTCATTACGGCTTCTTTCATTGCCATAGATCCGGCAATTTTGAAAGCCATTTCTGAAGAGTCCACATCGTGGTAAGACCCATCAATCATTGTTGCTTTCACATCAATGAGCGGATAGCCTGCCAAAATGCCGGTTTCGCAAGCTTCTTTCATCCCTTGTTCTGCGGGGCCGATGTACTCTTTAGGTACTGTACCGCCAACAATTTTGGAGACGAATTCAAAGCCGGTGCCAGGTTCTGCCGGTGCCAGTTCGATGACGACGTGGCCGTACTGACCTTTACCGCCACTTTGACGGATAAACTTGCCTTCGGCTTTGACAGATTTGCGGATGGTTTCGCGGTAAGCAACTTGCGGTGCGCCTACGTTGGCCTCTACCTTAAACTCCCGCAACATCCGGTCTACCAGGATTTCTAGGTGCAATTCACCCATCCCGCGAATAACGGTTTGGTTAGTTTCCTGGTCAATGCTAACCCGGAAGGTGGGGTCTTCTTCAGACAATGACTGGAGTGCTTTTGATAGCTTCTCCATGTCGTTTTTGGTTTTGGGTTCCACTGCCACAGAAATAACCGGCTCTGGAATAAACAAAGATTCCAGAATAATTTGGCCGTTTTCTTCGCAGATGGTGTCGCCGGTGAAGGTATCTTTGAGGCCCAACGCTGCCCCCAAGTCACCGGCCCGCAATTCGTCTACTTCGATGCGGTCATCGGCTTTCATTAGAATCAGGCGAGATACCCGTTCTTTTTTGCCTTTGCTGGCGTTGTACACATAGCTACCTTTTTTGAGGATGCCTGAGTACACGCGCACAAAAGTCAGACGACCATAGGGATCTGCCATGATTTTGAAAGCCAAGGCAGCCAGCGGTGCATTGTCATCGGCGCGGCGTTCTGCTGTCTCACCGTTGGGGAGCGTTCCTTGAATAGGAGGAACTTCGATAGGGGCCGGCAAATAATCTACCACTGCATCTAGCAGTAATTGAACCCCTTTGTTTTTGAAAGCCGAACCGCACAACATCGGAACGATTGTACCTGCGATGGTACCTTTGCGCAGAGCCGTGCGAATTTCCTCTTCGGTTAATTCTTCGCCTTCGAGGTATTTTTCTGTCAGCTTATCATCGGTTTCCGCTACGGCTTCAACCAATTTGATCCGGTATTCTTCGGCGATATCCCGCATTTCTTCGGGGATGTCGCTTTCTTGAATATCGGTTCCTTTGTCGTTGGTGTAGAGCATGGCTTTCATGCGTACCAAGTCTACCAACCCACTAAAGGTGTCTTCAGCACCGATGGGCAATTGAATGGGAACGGCATTTGCCCGCATCCGGTCACAGATTTGGTTATAAACTTTGTAAAAGTTTGCCCCTGTCCTGTCCATTTTGTTGACGAAGGCAATTCGCGGCACTTTATACCTATCTGCCTGTCTCCACACTGTTTCCGATTGAGGTTGAACGCCACCAACGGAACAAAACACTGCGATCACTCCATCCAGTACCCGCATTGAGCGTTCGACTTCAATTGTGAAGTCAACGTGCCCCGGAGTGTCGATCAAGTTGATTTGGTGGTCTTTCCAGCTACTGCTAATTGCCGCAGCGGTGATGGTAATGCCGCGTTCCCGCTCTTGCTCCATCCAGTCTGTTACTGTGGTCCCTTCGTGAACTTCTCCGATTTTGTGAACCACGCCGGAATAGAACAGAATTCGCTCTGTTGTTGTTGTCTTTCCTGCGTCAATATGGGCTGCAATCCCAATATTGCGTACTTTCTCGAGCGGGGTGGTGCGTGCCACAGCTACCTCCTTTATGTTAGCCGCAGATGTTTTGCTACTTGCGCTTTGTCAAGGTTCTATATGCGCTATTGCTGAGTTTGGCGCTAGGTGCGCTTCTCAAGCCAAGCTTGTTTAAAGCCATCTCTAGCCTACTCTCCGTTAGTCTCCCTAACGGGTTTGGGTGTCCTTCACACTCCATTTTGCCACCATTCCGGGCAGCGCGAGTGGATTCCGAGTTCCTTGTTATTAATATTTTAATATTTTTTGTTAAGTTTTGTTCCCTAGAGCCAAATTGCTCGGGGGAACTTTTGGAACTCGTTGGCCGCTTCTAGTACCGATAATGGGCAAAGGCTTTGTTTGCTTCTGCCATCCGGTGTGTTTCTTCGCGTTTGCGAATTGCACTGCCTGTCTCGTTGGCTGCATCCATTAGCTCGTTTGCTAATTTGATTGCCATTGACCGGCCTGTTCTCGATCTTGCATATTGGATCAACCACCGCAACGCCAGAGCGATACCGCGATCTGATCTTACTTCCATTGGTACTTGATAAGTTGCACCCCCAACTCGGCGAGCTTTCACTTCTACCAAGGGTGTCGCATTCCGCACGGCTTTCTCAAACACTTCGATGGCTTCGGAGCCAGTGCGTTCTTGAATAATCTTAAAGGCATCATAAACTATCTGGTTGGCTACAGATTTTTTGCCTTTTTTCATTACACGCCGCACCATCATGGTGACGAGTCGGCTATTGTACACTGAATCGGCAGGGATAGGACGTTTTTGGACGACAGAGCGACGAGACATAGTTTCTGTTTAAAAATGCAGTTCAGGACTTTTTTGCCGCTTTATTTCTTGGCGGCTTTTTGGCTCTCTCAGCCCAACCAGGGGCTTATAGCATGGCTGAGGTTTCCATTTTTGTAAGGGCAGTTTTTACCTCTTACATTTTTTACTTAATCACTTTTCACAGTCTATACGGGTACGCTCTTGGTCGTGAGATACAAAACTCCCCGATTATTGCCTATCTTTCTCTCAGCATAATGAGAAAGTTTCAGCCCGACTGTCTACTTCTTGCCTTTTCCTGTGGTTGCTGCCGGTGCGCCTGGTTTCGGACGCTTGGCACCATACTTAGACCGGCCTTGTTTGCGGTCTTTTACTCCCGCTGTATCCAATGTTCCGCGAATAATGTGATATCTCACACCAGGTAAATCCTTTACCCGTCCGCCGCGAATCATAACGACAGAGTGTTCTTGGAGGTTGTGACCGATCCCTGGGATGTAGGCGGTGACTTCAAAACCGGAAGTCAAACGAACCCGCGCTACTTTACGGAGGGCTGAGTTGGGCTTTTTCGGTGTGGTTGTGTACACTCTTGTGCAAACACCACGACGCTGAGGGCAACTCTTTAATGCCGGCGATTTTGTTTTCTTGTTCGCTTTTTCGCGTTCGTTGCGGATGAGTTGCTGAATTGTTGGCATGAGTTAAGGCTTTTACAGCTTGTGACTGTTCCGAGTTTCAACAAAAGGACATTATACCCATTTAGCGGAACTTCTGTCAATTCCTCTGTTTGTCTTTTTTTTCGCCAAGGGCGGCGAAAACATCCCAGACAAAAAAAACTAGCCCTCAACAACGCCGATACTTAATGTAGCGGGAAAAGAGCAATGTTGAGTTTTCTATTCTTTATAAACTAAATGAATGACCGCAACTGCAAGACTGCGCCGCATTAGGGTTATTAAACCGAAACCCTCCACCCATCAAATCCTCTGAATAATCTACATTCAGACCGTTGACATAAGGCAGACTTTCTGCATTAACCAGAACTTGAACTCCATTACACTCCCACAGTTGATCATCCTCACGGACGACCTCATCTAACTCCATTGTGTAATAAAAACCGGCACACCCGCCTGGCTGAACACCGAGACGAAACTTTGCGCTTGGGTTTGCCTGTTTAGACTTAAGCCGGTTAATTTCTAGCTGTGCGGTTTTACTCAAATTAATCATTGATTGATAATTGCTAAGGGGTAAAAAGGGGATTGGTAAAAAGGGTATTGTTGCCATTTCACCAATCGCCTTTACCAAATATTATTTCCCACCGGCACGCGCATAGTCATCTTGGAAGCGGACAATATCATCCTCTCCCAAGTATTCGCCATTTTGGACTTCAATCAAAATTAAGGGTATGACACCAGGGTTTTCTAGCCGGTGCGTTGTGCAAGGCGGGACGTATGTAGACTGATTACTATAAATAACTTCTTCAGTATCCCCACAAGTCACCTTTGCTGTCCCTGAGACAACGATCCAGTGCTCACTGCGGTGGTGGTGCATTTGCAGGCTTAGCCTGTGTCCGGGTTTCACTTCAATACGCTTAATTTTATAACCCCTGCTTTCTTCTAAAACTGTAAAAGAACCCCAAGGACGCAATTCTGTAGCCGCTACTGTGTTAGAACCGAGATTAGCAACAGCCGCTAAAGGGTTAATTTCTTTTGCTTGTGTCATTTTTTTTCTCCTGAAAGTTGGGGTTGAGTGAAAAAGTAAAAAAGTGAAAAAATAAAAAGCCAAGTGGGAATTAAAGTTAACAATTCCTTACTTGAGAGTGTTTTAATTCCAATCCAACATAGCAACTGCCTCTAGGGCTCTGTCATCTGTCTAACGGATAGTTGGATTAATCTACATCGATTCTTTACTTAAACCCTGTACACTTTATCTAAGCTTTAACGATTCAAGGGTGCCTTTATACCTAATCCGTTATGCACCGGCGCGGCTGTTGACAGGGGCCGGTCGATTAAACTGCCTCCTAAATATAGTGCTGTAGAACTTCCGCCATCTAAGTTAAGCGCATCAACGGCACCGAGTTGCTGCATCAGTTGCGCTAATTCTGCTAAGGTGGCACCGGCACCCCCAGCGCGGTTGTGAATGGCTGCTAAAATTATTTTTCCCTGGTTTGTTGTGGCAATGACACTACGGGAAGCGGTTTGTTTAATAAACGCATCGCTAAAGCCTTCTGATGCCGCATCTAGCACAACTTGTCTATTTTGAATTAAAAGCGGGCCGGCTCCCAAAATATGCGGATAATCTTTAAAATTTGCTGGGTTAGTTTGGCTTTCTAGGGTGATTTGCGTTCCTGCCGGCAACCCTGATGGTGTGGTTTTGCGAAAAACAAGCAAGTATCCATTTCTGGGGATGGGTATTGCAGTTTTTAAAGCTTCTCCGGCTGAAAGTTGGCCGGTGACAATGTTGTTTTCGACGGCGATAATAATTTCATTATTGCTCAGGGGTGTGTAGTCGGATGCCCATTCGGGGGTGTAGCGAGCTATGCCGGTTTGGACAAAAGCACTATTAACAAAATCTACCGGCAGACGTTCTCCTGTATTGGTAATAACGGTTTCTTGTAATTGCAGCCGGTTCATTACCATTCTCCCCTGATTATTCCAGGCTACGGCACCTCGGTTTAAAATCGGACTGGATAACCACACGCCGTCACGCCGCAAAGCGCCTAAAGGCATTTTGTTATTTCGGTTAAAAAATCCGCCATTAATGGCTGCGTCGGCTTGCCAGAAACCGGCTGTTTGAGTTAAAGCTGCTGTTCCTACTTGAGTTTGGGGTGATGGCAAAATAGGTGTAAGGGTGGTGCTGGGTGTGATTTCTAGCCAGACAACGGGGAAACGGTCAGAGCCTAAAGGTAGATATTTTTGTTGCCAGCGGATATCCTTTGACCAAAAAATATCTTTCTCTACCATATATGCTGGCTGAATGTCAATAGTTAATCGATAGGGATTTGCCGAGGTAGAAAGCTTTGGTCGCCAACCGGCAGGAACTAAAATTGTGATGTTGGTAGAGTTGGGGGTGGTTTCTAGCTTGAGGGGGGCCGGTTGGTTATTGGGAATGTTGATTTGGGGAAAAATTGCTGGGTCTGTTTGAGAGTTGAAAGAAATTAACCATTCATCCAGTCTGGGTAGCGATGGTTGTTGAGGTTGGGTTTGAGTGGCCGGTTTGCTAGGATCATCAGGAGAGTCTGGTGGTGTTAGCGGCTTGTTTTCTGTCGGAGTGGGGGAAGGTGCGGGAACTCTGCGGATAAAATTAGCTTGAGCCGGTGTGGGTGCGGTGAGGGAGATGTTTATCTGACGGGGTAAAGTAACAGTTGATTGAGGTTCTCCCCAAGTTTGAATTTGAGTATCGATTGCTTGAGTGCGGACTGCCGGTGTGGAAATAAATAAAGTATTGCCGGTGGCTTGAATTTGCCAGTTTTGAGATTTGGCAAAATTGGTAAGATTGAGATAACGAATATTTTCTTTGTGTTCGGCGCTGAGAATAGTGTCGGAAAACCAGCGCACCGGCTGACGTTGAGGGTTGTTGGTGCTTAACAACTCTAAGCCGAAATTTTGCCAAAGTGCGATATCGCTGATGTTTGTGACGAGTGTGCCGGTGGTATCCTTTTGTTGAAACCAAGGTGCCAGTATTTTTTGACCGTTGAGCGAAATTTGTGAACCTTGGCTGACAAAATACGTTAAGCTTTGGGCAAGTACGGGGGAAGAGTTGGGGGGTTGCTCAGCACCGGCGCTGGTATTGAGCGGCGCATAAGCCAAAACAGCCGGTACGATTAAAAATGAAGCGGGAACGAACAGCGTTTTAAATAATTTAGGCATGAGTGGCAAATAAATTTTAGAATTTTGGAAACCAAGGGTTACATTTTTACCAACCCTATCAACAAACCATGACCTATTTACCCCAAAGCATTTGAGCTATCCGTCGAGTCTTAAAGATAAGAGCGCGAATCGTAACTAAATACCAGCTTTTTTGGGCGCAGTTGGGAGCTAGAATGCCTAAAGTGCATAAAAGCCTGTAAAAATCTGCATTTGTTCGGTATTAAGCCAGTCTCACGGATTGATTTTATTGTTTATCCTAGATAACACGGCATTTGTGCGCGGTAGGGAGGGTTCACACAGGCAATGAGGCGCTCAAAAACCAGATTAAGTAAATCTGAGGATTGCTTGTAATCGCTATTTTTTGTAATATTTCTTGATGATCAGTTGGAAAACACCCTCGTGAGTCATACTCCCGACAACACGCGCTTAGTCTCTGATCTTTAGCCAAAAGATAGCGCCAAAGCTTCTAGGATGACAAGATTTTTTACTTAAAGCTCCGACCTAAACAAAAAATCCACAACTGAACTGCGGACAGCCGGCTCTTAAGATACTGTATCTCCCAAAGAATGCCGGCACCAACACCCAACCCTAAAAACTCTTCCAGTACAGACGTTCCGCCGGAACTTCTCTACTCCAACGAACAGAGCAAAACGATCCCTAACTATGAAGAATAAGAGCGTGAACACTAACAATACACAAAGTCAATTAAATCTCAGCGACAGCAGACAACCAGCATCACCTTTAGGGCCACGATGGTTAGTGGAAGAAAGAGATGCTTGTGGTGTTGGCTTTATTGCTAATCTTAAAGGAGAAAGCACTCACGAAATTGTTGCACAATCTCTGGCGGCGTTGACTTGTTTGGAACACCGAGGCGGTTGCAGTGCTGACCAAGATTCAGGGGATGGGGCCGGTGTGATGACGGCGCTTCCTTGGGATTTGTTGTCGCAGTGGATGAGTGAAAAAGGTATTTCTAAATCCCCCGATAGCTCCTTGGGTGTGGGGATGGTATTTTTATCTCAAGATGCTGAAAGGGCTTCTTTGGTTCGCCAATTAATTGAGAAAATGGTGGCTCAAGAAGGTTTAAAATTTTTAGGTTGGCGTGAGGTGCCGGTTGTACCGGGAATTTTAGGCATCCAAGCGCGAGAAAACCAGCCACAAATTGAACAGTTTATCGTTGAGTCTGACCAATGGCAGGGAGATGATCTTGAGGCACACTTGTATTTAGTGCGTCGCGCTATTGGTAAGGAACTTGATAAAACTTCTCTGAACTGGGGAGAAGATTTGTATGTTTGCTCGCTATCGTCGCGGACTATTGTTTATAAAGGCATGGTACGCTCGGCTGTGTTGGGTGAGTTTTATCTGGATTTAAAAAATCCTCTCTATAAGAGTGTTTTTTCTGTCTATCACCGGCGTTTTAGTACCAACACGATGCCGAAATGGCCTCTCGCTCAACCGATGCGTTTGCTCGGTCACAACGGCGAAATTAATACCCTCCTCGGTAATATTAACTGGATGATTGCCCGCGAAGGTAATTTATCAAGCCAGCTTTGGGGTGAACGTATCCGCGATCTAACTCCGTTGGTGACTTCTCATAACAGCGACTCTGCTAACTTGGATAATGTGATGGAGTTGTTGGTGCGTTCTGGCCGTAGTCCTCAAGAAGCTTTGATGATTATGGTGCCGGAAGCGTACAAAAATCAGCCTGATTTGGCAGAATATCCCGAAATTGTCGATTTTTACGAATATTACAGCACTTTGCAAGAACCCTGGGATGGCCCGGCTTTGCTGGTGTTCAGTGATGGTGTTCAGGTTGGTGCTACCCTTGACCGTAATGGTTTGCGACCGGCCCGTTATTGTAAAACGAAGAATGGTTTGGTGATTGTGGCGTCTGAGGCCGGTGTTGTAGACTTGCCAGAAGAAGAGATCCTCGAAAAAGGACGCCTGGGCCCCGGACAGATGATTTCTGTGGATTTGCAAAACGGCGAAATCCTGAAAAACTGGGAAATTAAACAGCGCATTGCTCATAAACACCCCTACGGGGAATGGTTACAGCAAAACCGCAGCGAATTGCAATTACAACCTTTCACTGAAAGTCTGCAACTTGAAACCGAACAACTGCTGCGTCAGCAAACGGCTTTTGGCTATACCTCAGAAGATGTGGAATTAACCATTGAGGAAATGGCCGGCACCGGCAAGGAACCTACCTACTGTATGGGTGATGATATTCCTTTGGCTGTGCTATCTGGTCGCCCTCACGTTTTGTACGATTACTTTAAGCAGCGTTTCGCACAAGTGACTAACCCGCCAATCGACCCACTGCGCGAAGGCATGGTGATGTCACTAAGTATGCACTTAGGTGTGCGGGGTAACATCCTAGAAGCTGATCCGAAACACGCACGACGGCTGAAACTTTCGACGCCGGTGCTGAATGAGGCGGAATTAGAGGTTATTCGCAATTGGAAATCGACAAATGACAGGCAAGATGCCTGTCCCACTGCAACGCTGTCTACCTTGTTTGAAATTGCAGCCGGCCCAAATGGTTTAGAAGCTGCGGTTAAGAATTTGTGTGAGAAAGCTGTCGCTGCGGTTAAGGATGGCGCAGAAATTCTTATACTTAGTGACCGTTCTGGCTTAGATACAGAACACAGCTATATTCCCCCTCTGTTAGCCACCGGCGCTGTTCACCACCATTTGATTAATCAAGGTTTGCGCTTGAAAACTTCCTTGGTGGTGGAAACTGCACAGTGTTGGAGCACCCATCACTTTGCTTGCTTGATTGGTTATGGTGCTTCGGCGGTTTGTCCTTATTTGGTGTGGGAAAGTATCCGCCAATGGCAAACAAGTTCCAAAACTCAAAAGTTGATGGAAAATGGCAAACTGCCAAAGGTAAGCCAGACTCAGGCGCAAAATAATTACCGTAAGGCTGTTGAGGCCGGCTTGCTGAAAATCCTTTCAAAAATGGGGATTTCCCTATTGGCAAGTTACCATGCTGCTCAAATTTTTGAGGCGATTGGTTTGGGGTCTGATTTGGTGGCGCTTGGCTTTAAGGGAACGACTTCTCGTGTCGGTGGTTTGAGTGTGAGCGAACTAGCTCAAGAGGTGCTTTCTTTCCACAGTAAGGCTTTCCCTGAAATCAACATCAAGAAATTAGAAAACTTCGGTTTTGTGCAATACCGGCCTGGTGGTGAGTACCACATGAATAGTCCCGAAATGGCTAAGGCGCTGCATAAGGCGGTCGATAGCAAGCAATATGACCACTATGAGGTTTATCAGAAGTTTCTGGAAAACCGGCCTGTCACGGCTTTACGCGATTTGCTTGATTTTAATTCTGACCGGCAACCAATTTCAATTGATGAGGTTGAGTCGGTTGAGAGTATTATGAAGCGCTTTGCCACCGGCGGGATGAGCTTGGGTGCTTTGTCTCCCGAAGCCCATGAGGTTTTGGCAATTGCGATGAACCGGATCGGCGGTAAGTCGAACTCTGGTGAAGGTGGCGAAGATCCAGTGCGTTTGAAAACGCTTACGGATGTCGATGAAACCGGCTACAGTCCGACTATGCCACATTTGCGTGGTTTGAAAAATGGGGATACGGCGTGCTCGGCGATTAAGCAGGTGGCGTCTGGCCGGTTTGGGGTAACTCCTGAGTATTTGATGAGTGCTCAACAAATT
The DNA here is from genome assembly GCF_025370775.1 of Ancylothrix sp. D3o. NCBI lineage: Bacteria > Bacillati > Cyanobacteriota > Cyanophyceae > Oscillatoriales > Microcoleaceae > Ancylothrix > Ancylothrix sp. D3o. The sequence continues at coordinate 271,961 of NZ_JAMXEX010000004.1, forward strand.
GAGATTAAGATGGCTCAGGGTGCGAAACCAGGTGAAGGCGGACAGTTACCAGGTAAGAAAGTCAGTCCTTATATTGCGATGTTGCGCCGGTCTAAGCCTGGTGTGACGTTGATTTCGCCGCCGCCGCATCACGATATTTACTCGATTGAAGATTTGGCGCAGTTGATTTTTGATTTGCACCAAATTAATCCCAAGGCTGGGGTTTCGGTGAAGTTGGTGTCGGAAATTGGAATTGGGACTATTGCTGCCGGTGTGGCTAAGGCTAATGCTGATATTATTCAGATTTCTGGTCACGATGGCGGTACTGGTGCTTCGCCGCTGAGTTCGATTAAGCACGCCGGTTCGCCTTGGGAGTTTGGTTTAACGGAAGTCCATAAGGTTTTGATGGATAACGAACTGCGAAATCGGGTGATTTTGCGGGTTGATGGTGGTTTCAAAACCGGCTGGGATGTTTTGATGGGGGCGTTGATGGGTGGTGAAGAGTACGGTTTCGGCAGTATTGCGATGATTGCTGAAGGCTGTATTATGGCCCGGATTTGTCATACAAACCAGTGTCCGGTTGGTGTGGCGACTCAGCAAGAGAAATTACGTCAGCGTTTCCCTGGGATTCCTGAGCACGTTGTTAATTTCTTCTACTTTGTTGCGGAGGAAGTGCGCTCACTTTTGGCTCGTTTGGGTTATCGCTCACTTAATGAGGTTATCGGACGTGCGGATTTATTGAAAGTGCGGGAAGGTGTGAGCCTGACGAAGACGAAGGCGCTTAATCTGGATTGTTTGATTAATTTGCCGGATACGCGGGAAAATCGCGCTTGGTTGCAGCATGAGCAGGTTCATAGTAATGGGCCGGTGTTTGATGATCAGTTGCTTGCGGATGCTGAGGTTTTGGCTGCGGTTGAGAATCAAGGTTCGGTGAAAAAGCAACATCATTTAGTGAATACTGACCGGACTGTGGGGACTCGCTTGGCTGGGGTTATTGCTAAGAAGTACGGCAATAATGGCTTTGAGGGTCAGATTATTCTGGAGTTTACGGGTAGTGCCGGTCAGAGTTTTGGGGCGTTTAACCTTGGCGGTGTGACTCTTGTTCTGCATGGTGAGGCTAATGATTATGTGGGTAAGGGGTTGCATGGTGGGGAGATTGTGATTAAGCCATCGGCATCGGCGACGTTTGATCCTGCACAAAATGTGATTATTGGCAATACCTGTTTATATGGGGCTACCGGCGGTTATCTGTTTGCGAATGGACAGGCTGGGGAACGGTTTGCGGTTCGTAATTCGATGGCTAAGGCGGTTATTGAGGGGGCGGGCGACCATGCTTGTGAGTATATGACTGGCGGTGTGGTGGTTGTGCTGGGTAAGACTGGCCGTAATGTTGGGGCCGGTATGACTGGCGGTTTGGCTTATTTCCTTGATGAGGATGGTGGTTTTGCGGAACGGGTGAATTATGAGATTGTGAAGATCCAGCGGGTATCTACTGCGGCTGGGGAACTGCAACTCAAGGAGTTGATTGAGTTACACGCTGACCGCACGGGCAGTCCGAAGGCTAAGATGATTTTGGCTAATTGGGGTGAGTATTTGCCGAAGTTTTATCAGGTGGTACCGCCGTCTGAGGCTGATAGTCCAGAGGCTTCGGCTGAGGTTGGTGATTTGGCGCCGGTGTTGGCGTAGGTATTCGACATCGGTATTCGCCACCGGTTGAAACCGGTGTCTACAAGAATAAAGTCCTACGGACTACAAATGACAGGTTTTTCCAACCCCCGAAAGGGGGTTTTTTTCGTGTAGGCACCGGTTTTAACCGGTGACGAATGGCGGCGAATATTACCGGCACCCAATACCCATGACGAATACCGGCCACAAATACCGGCCACAATCTATTAATATAAAAACAAAGGTTTTTTATTTGGGGTAAAATTTTACCCTTTAAAACTATGACAACAACCTTTGAACAAAAACCATTAATGCTCAAACTCCATAAAAAACTAACGGATGATGAGTTTTTTGAGTTTTGCCAAACTAACCGCGATTGGCGAATTGAGAGAAGTGCATCAGGAGAAATTTTAATTATGCCACCAACAGGATTGGAAACCGGCGGACGTAATTTTGACTTAATTGGTCAGTTTTTTATCTGGGTAAAACGTGACGGCACCGGCAAAGGTTTTGACTCAAGTAGTGGCTTTACTTTACCTAATAATGCGGTGGTTTCTCCTGATGTTTCTTGGGTGAAGTTGGATAAATGGAACGCTTTAACTCCAGAAGAAAAAAAGAAATTTGCGCTAATTGTTCCTGATTTTGTGATTGAGTTAAAATCGCCTAGTGATAGCCTGAGTGATCTTAAAGAAAAGATGCAGCAATATATTGATAATGGTGTGTCTTTGGCTTGGTTAATTCATGCAGAAAAACGGCAGGTTTATGTTTATTCTGCGGGGGTGCCGGTGGTGGTTTTAAATGAGCCGGCTTCTGTGAGTGGTGAGCCGGTTTTGCCTGGGTTTGTTTTAGATTTACAAAGTATTTGGTAGTTAATGATGCCGGTTTGTGCCGGTGGTTGAATGGGGTGCCGGTGTGGTTTTTTGGGTTGTGGTAGGATGCGTCTAGCTGAGGATTGGTGAGACATAAATGGATAGAATACGGGAAGCGAAAAGGTTATTTTATTTAGGAAAGGAGCAGTGTGATAAAAGTCGGTTTCCAGAGGCAATCGCATCTTGGCAACAAGCATTAACGATTTTTAGGAAAATAGGAAATCGTCAGGGAGAGGCAAATTCCCTGGGAAGTCTCGGAAATGCCTACAACTCTTTAGGGCAATATCAGCAAGCCCTAGACTACCATCAGCAGTCTTTAACAATTGCGAGGGAAATAGGATATCGTCAGGGAGAGGCAAATTCTCTGGGAAATCTCGGAGTTGCCTACTATTCATTAGGGCAATTCCAAAAGGCGATCAACTACCACCAACAGTCTTTAGAAATTTCCCGAGAAATAGGATATCGTCAGGGAGAGGCAATTTCCCTGGGAAAGCTCGGAAATGCCTACTATTCATTAGGGCAATTCCCAAAGGCGATCGACTACCACCAACAGTCTTTAGAAATTAAACGAGAAATAGGATATCGTAAGGGAGAGGCAGCTTCCCTGGGAAATCTCGGAAGTGCCTACGATTCATTAGGGCAATATCAGCGAGCCATAGACTACCATCAGCAGTCTGTAGAAATTGCGCGGGAAATAGGATATCGTAAGGGAGAGGCAATTTGCCTGGGAAATCTCGGAAGTGCCTACAATTCATTAGGGCAATATCAGCGAGCCATAGAGTACCTTCAGCAGTCTGTAGAAATTGCGCGGGAAATAGGATATCGTAAGGGAGAGGCAATTTGCCTGGGAAGTCTCGGACGTGCCTACAATTCATTAGGGCAATATCAGAAAGCCATAGACTACCACCAACAGTATTTAGAAATTTCCCGAGAAATAGGAAATCGTCAGGGAGAGGCATTTTCCCTTAATAATCTCAGCGAAACTCTAAAAAAACTGAATCGATTTGCTGAAGCAGAAAAAAATTTATGGGAAGCCATTACAATTTGGGAAGAAATTAGAGGCGGGTTAGTTGATGACAGCCATAAAATCTCAATTTTTGAAACCCAAAAACAGGCTTATCAAAACTTACAAGAAGTATTAGTTGCTCAAGATAAATTTACCACAGCGTTAGAAATATCGGAAAGGGGGCGTACCCGTGCTTTTGTGGAATTGCTAAGACAGCGACTCACCACACCGGCAAATTTAGACAAAGCCGAAGAAAAAACCACTTATATCACCATTTCCGACATCCAAAAAGTAGCCAAAACCCAAAACGCTACCCTGATTGAATATTCGATAGTTTTTGGAGAAATCTATATCTGGGTAATTCAGCCCACCGGCGAAATAACTTTTCGTCAAGCCAACTTAAAACCCTTAGAAACCCTGGGCAAATCCCTTAATAATCTCGAAGAAATTATTTTAAAAGCCAGAGTTTCCCTCGGCATTGTAGAAAAAGACAATAACAACCAAACAATTACCTTAGAAAGCGAATTTATAAAAGACAAGCAAGATAATTTTCCCTTACTGCAACTGTTGTATAAAATTCTCATCGAACCCATAGCCGATCTTTTACCCAGCCATCCCGAAGCGCCGATAATTTTCATTCCCCACTATGCCCTCTTTTTAGTACCCTTTGCAGCCTTACAAAACCCCCAAGGGCGCTATTTCATCGAAGATCATACTCCCCTAATTTCTCCATCAATTCAAGTATTACAAATTACCCACGAAAAGCGAGTCAGAAACTTACAGAAAAAAGCCCTAGTAGTGGCGGAACCAACATTACATGAAAGCTTCCAAAAAGATCCCTATAAACTCAAACCTTATCCCTCTATGATAGAAGCGGGGGAAAGCATCGCCAGTATTTTAGACACTCAATCTATCACCGGCAATAATGCTACTAAAGTAGCTGTTATCAACCAAATGCTGGGAACGCGAATTCTGCACATTTTCGCTCACGGGCTTTTAGATGAATATCAAAACGAGGAAAATGCTAAACTAGGTATTCCTGGCACTATTGTTTTAGCCCCCGATGGAGAAGAGGATGGGGCTTTAAATGCCGCAGAAATCCTAAATTTAGAACTGAATTCCGAGATAGTTGTATTGGCTGCCTGTAGCACCGGCAAAGGTAAAATTACTGGTGATGGTATTGTAGGATTATCTCGCTGTTTCATTCTGGCAGGAGTTCCCAGTTTAATCGTTTCCCTCTGGAATATTGGCGCACCGGCAGCTAAGTTTTTGATGACAAAATTTTATCAAAATTTAAGCCAAGGAGAAAATCGGGCTGCTTCCTTGCGCCATGCTATGCTAGAAACTAAAAAGCGCTTTAGTTCGCCTAAAGCTTGGGCTGGGTTTACATTGATTGGTGAAAGCGATCCTTTAGAGTTAACCATCCAAAAAATACAGGAAGCATTACGCACTATGGCAAACCTTGATAACTGCACACCCGAAGAAATTGTTGATGCGTTTAGCCGGCTATTTGATACTTGTGATAACCAGTTTTTGAGTCAAATAACAGGTTTAGATATTCAAACCGATAGCATAGAAGAATTGGCAGAGAGAATCAAAAAGTGGTGCAAAACTCGTCCCAATGTAGAAGAAAATATCGAAAATGAAATCTACGAAGCTGGGGCAGCAGATGCGGATGAGGAAAAACCAGAAATCTTAGAGGAAATATTAAGAAGATGTCAGGAAAAATATCGCGCTAATGAAAATCGGCAAACTTCACAAAATTTGTCGTCAGATAATAAAGGATGAGGAAAATGGCGCAAATTCGCCACCAATTGAAATCGGTGGCGTATCTTTAACAACAAAATTATGACAACACCGGCACAAATTAAAAACCCCATTCTCACCCTCTACGCATTTCAGCTAAGAGATGCAGCAGACGAAGGCTATCAAAAACCCGCCCAAAATGCAGATGATGTGTGGGTAAATGTTGAGTTTGCCGCGAATAAACTATATTTTTCTGAATTGGAAAACCTACAGAATAAGCTAAAACTCAACAACCTAAACGAGTGGGAATATTCACTCCTGAAGGATGGCAAATCTTTAAAATTATCTCAACCAGAAAACCAGCCACTAAAAGGCTCATTTCGCGCACAAAAAGCACAAGATATTTACATTGCCGAATTAACCCTTTTTTGCAAAGACAAACAAACCCCAATTCCCACCGGCAACCTAACCGAATTCAACCCCGATAGCTGTTTATTACAACCTACTATAAAAGCCACCTTTGGGCAAACAATTTTGCTTTATGCAGAACCGGCAGTTTTTGATAATTACCGCAAACTTGCCGACACTTGCATTCAAGATTTAATTCAAAATCACATAACACAACTACCTCAATTTGTCAACGAGGGCGAACTCTTAGGCAGCCCGATTTTTGAGTACGATAACCGGCAATTAAACCCCCTACAAAACTGCCATATTTTAGTTTGGCTGAAACTCCACCCAGACACTTTAGCACTGGTAACAAAAGAATTTGATTCATACTTGCGAACTCTGCTACTCTACCGGCGCAAAGTATTGTATGCCTATTTCCAAGGGAGAAAACACTACGCAGAAGGGCAAAACATAGCCAAAATCCTAGAAAAAAAGATACCCGACTTTGACGCAATCACCCAAGAATCAGAACAAGAAAGCCGGTTGCAAAAATATCGAGAATTATTAAAAGAAATCCTCAAAGAAGGTTTTAATTACCGGCAATCCTTACGTTATTTGCAAGAATGCTACAACACCATCACGATCAACACTGACAATTTTGCAGAAAGTTTAAAAGATATTCAACGCTTAAAATTGCCCGATGATAATTTGGAATTGTGGGAAAGTTTTTTAGAGTTAGCCCAAAATAAGTACCAAAAGCAATTAGAAGCCGATATAAATTACCTAATGGCAGGGCAAAATTTATTTCAAGAAATGGTGGCGACAATTCGCGCTAATCTTGAGATTGAGCAAGTAGAAGCCGAGAGAAAAATTCAAGAAACTTTAATCCAACAGGTAACAGAAAGCCGCAATTTACAACACTCATTACTCGACTTGCAAACAGAAATTCAAAACAGCAGCAAACAAGACGCAGAGGACAACCGCGAGTTAAACGTTAAAATAGCGGTTGTCGGTGCAGGAATGGCAACTGCCGGTGTTGTTGCTACTAGCTATCCATTAATAAAAGCAGAACAACCATTATTACCACCTTGGCATCCAAACGCCCATAAATTCCATCCCTTTACCCAATCAATTTTATGGAGTTTGGTATTTGGTGGAATAGCAGCGGGAACGTTTTTACTACCTAGAAAAAAATTGAGTTTGGTATGGGGTTTAGTAGCAGTAGGATCATTTTTCCTCTTTATAAAAAAATCGAGTTTAGTATGGGGTTTAGTAGCAGCGGTAACGTTTTTCCTCTTTATAAAAGAATGGCAATTTAAACAAAACAAACAAAAAAAAGACTCCCAAAAAGGGGAGCCAAATAATAGAAAATAAGTATGTAGTTGGGCTTTAGCCCCAAAAACACCGGCATCCAAACCCAAACATCGCTAATAAATTAATTCACACCGGCAACATCAATCGGATAACCCGGCACCCGCTCACTATAGTCAATTTTCGTGCCAGTCACAGACTCCGCCAACGTCTCAAACTGATCAGAATCCCAATTACGGGCATGAATAGGCTTAGACTGCTCACCCCGGAAGTACGCTTGAGTGCCCAACACCGCCGCAGCGCCCCAACCGGCCACAATCAAACAACCCAAAATAATCATAGTAGCCATTTATTTTGCCTCTTAACATTTGTTTACCTTTATGTAAATAAATGTAACAAACTCTTGCCAAGCCCGTCAACCTGTAATAAATACGGTTAACCCCCCTAGCTTTGTAGGGGCAGTGCCAACAGTGACGCATTTGTCCCAGATATATACAGAGCCAAAAAAAACCCGGTTTCGCCTAGGAAACCGGGATTCAGCAAAAAACAAATTAACGATGTAAAGACCTTGGAACCGCTCTTGATGGCTCCACCGGCTTAACGGGCTTAGGTTTAACAGAAGTCGGCTTTGTAAACTTAGCCTTAGCTGCCGCCTCAGCCTTAAGCTCCTTATCCTTCAACTCCAACAACTCCGGCACCGTCACAAACGTATAACCCTGCTTTCTCAACTCAGCAATAATCACAGGTAACGCCCTCAAAGTTGTAGAACGCTCACCGCCGCCATCGTGCATCAAAACAATTCCCCCAGACTTCGCACTGCTGAGAACATTCTTAATAAGCTGTTCCTGCGAAGGCTGAGAAGACTCCTGAGAATCACTAGACCACATAGCCACCGTCATTTTTTGGGACTTAGCATAATCTGCCAAACCGTTCGTCAAAACCCCTCCCGGTGGCCGAAAGAAACTGGTTTTCGCGCCGGTGGTTTTATAAATCAGCGCCGCCGTATCCTCAATTTCCTTAGCAGCCGTTTCGGTACCTACATTGTGATAATGGTGATTCCAAGTATGATTTCCCAAAGCATGACCTTCCGCCACAACGCGACGGGCCATATCGGGATACAGTTGCAGATGCCGGCCAATCACAAAAAACGTACCCTTGACTTTATTCTTCTTCAAAACATCTAAAATTGGCGCTGTTCCCGGCCAAGGGCCATCATCAAAAGTCAAAGCAATAACCTTTTGCTTAGCGCTAAGTTTCACATCTTCAATAGTTTTCCCTGCAAAATGAGCCGGTGTCGCAAAAGTCAAACGCTTTTCCTTTTCCTTTTGCAGTTCAACCACAGTGCTTGTAAAACCATCCACCCGCTGCTGAACGGCAACTTGCACAGTAGGTGACTTCTCAAAAGCTTTAGTTTCTAGCTCCCAGAACGCCCGCTCCGGTAACTGTACATCTTCTAATAAAGTTGTATAAAGCGGAAACATAGCACCCATCACAAAACTGCCAATAGCAGCCCCAAGGCCAACAATAACTTTTTGTTGCCTTGCTAACGAATTGTTATATGCCACAAAACTAGCACTCCTCCCACTAATCGCTATGCACCGAATATACACCACCTTTATCCTTTAGTCGGGTGTCGCATATTACACTTCGTTAACAATCGCTAAAAACCCTCCTTTGACCAATGACAAATGACCAATGACAAATGACCAATGACTATAATGATTGCTAATCAACTGCGAGAAAGGTAACAATTAACAATCCTGTTCACCACTTCAGGAATTGTCAACCCATCCGTTACAATTTCAATAGCATCAGCCGCTTTCCGCAGAGGCGAAACAGAGCGCGTACTGTCTTTGCGATCTCGTTCTTTGATATCAGCTTCCAGCTTTTCTATTGTTATGGTTTCCTGATCTTGCTTTTGCAGATCCGTCAACCGCCGCCGTGCCCGTTCCTTTGCCGAAGCCGTCAAAAAAATCTTCAACTCTGCATCAGGAAAAACGTGCGTCCCAATATCCCGTCCTTCTGCAACTAAACCGCCTTTTTTTCCTATACTTTGTTGCTGTTTCACCAGCACTTGACGCACCGCCGACAACGCCGAAACCGCAGAAACATGAGCGGTTACTTCCAAAGAGCGGATCACTTGTGTAACATTCTCACCGTTAATAAAAATTTGACTAGGTGAACCAGAATCACCGGCCAGATTGTTATTTGGGCTGGCAAAGGTGATTTCACACCGGCTTACCAGTTCAGCAATAGCCGGTTCATCATTTAAAGGAATTTTTGATTGCAACACAAGCCAAGTTACCGCCCTATACATGGCGCCGGTGTCTAAATATAAAAGTCCCAAAGCTTTGGCAACCATACTGGCGACAGTAGATTTCCCGGCACCGGCAGGGCCATCAATAGCAACAATCGGCTGCCGGTTTTGCAACACTATATTATCTATTAAGCGCGTAGAACCAAGGCGGGCTGCCAGGGCTAACAGTCCGACCTCCTCAATTTTTTCTAAAGGCATCAGAGTAATAGGATCAACTAATTCAATATATTCGAGTTGAATTTGGGCAAACTTCATCAACTCGTTTTTCACAGATGCGATCATAGCAGACGCAGTGTGATCACCGGCCTTAAAACTTTGTTCAGCAGCAAGCAAGCTGCGGTATAGAGCCGGTGCAATGTCTTTTTCTTGATCAGATAAATATTTATTGCGAGAACTGCAAGCCAGCCCAGAGGGCTCTCGAATAATAGGACAAGGAACAATTTCCACAGGAATATTTAAATGCTCGACCATCCGCTGAATAATGGCAACTTGTTGAGCATCTTTTTGGCCAAAATAAGCACGGTCTGGCTGTACAAGATTAAATAACTTAGTGACGATGGTGGCGACGCCTTGAAAATGGCCCGGACGAAAGCGACCGCAGAGAACAGATGTCATTGAGGCCGGTGGGAAAACTTGGGTAAGCGGTTGGTTGGTTTCACCGGCCTTAGCAAGAGAGGAACTGAGGCCGAGTTCTTGGGGGGTGGGGGCAAAAATGATGTCTACACCGGCCTTTTCACAGAGTTGCCGGTCTTGTTCGAGAGTGCGGGGATATTTGTGGAAATCTTCCTTGGGGCCAAATTGTAAGGGATTGACAAAAATGCTGACAATGACAGTGCTGTTTTCTTGTTTGGCTCGCTCGATGAGGCTGAGATGACCGATATGCAGGGCTCCCATTGTGGGGACAAGGGCGATGCCGGTGGGCTGGATGCTGCCGGTTGTCAATGCAGCGGCGGTTCTTTGTTGTTTGATATAGCTGCGTAATGCTGCAACTGTGGTGTACAGGCGCACGCCTTCTCCCCCAAGTGTTCGTTTTTTGCCAGTCAGTATTGTAGCGTTTAGATCACTTGGGGGAAAATATTTTAACTGTATGCTTGCTCTGCCACCGGCTGGTTGATCGAGGTTTTCATTTGTAAGGCTAAGCCCAGCCTAGATTAAATTTGAAAGGTAGCAGAGCAAAGGCATAGATTAACGGTTTGGTAGAGCGAGTGAGTTTTGGGTGCCGAGAATTTCGACGCTCACCGGCGCGACTCCACTACCCATCATACCGATAGCTTGGGCTGCACCGGCAGAAAGGTCAATGATCCGATCACCAACATAAGGGCCACGATCATTGATCCGAACGATAACGGAGAGCCCGTTATCAAGGTTTGTGACTCTCACAAAAGTGCCAAAGGGTAATTCTTTATGAGCAGCGGTGAGGTCATTTTGGTTGAAAATTTCGCCAGAAGCGCTGGTATTGCCGTGAAAACCGGGGCCGTACCAGGAAGCCCAACCACTGATGCGGGAGAGTACCTGCGTGTTGGTGGAGGGTTGCTGGACGCTGTAGGAGACTTGATTGGTGTTGGTTTGATAGGGGTTGACGGCTGTTTGTTGTCGTGGCCGTCCGGGGATTTCGCTTATGGGTGGGGCGTCTGCTAGAAGCCGGCGCAGGCGGTTTGTGGCTTGGAGGGCGTCTTCTGCGCGGTTTAGGGTTGTGTCTGGGAGAATGGTTGCAGAGTCTATGGCGACTAGGTTTTGGTTGTTGATTTTGATGAGGTAGGTGTCGCCTTTTTCAGGAATGACGCTGATGCTGTTTAAGTCGAGGTTTTGGCGGCTAATTTTGTTGATTTCGGCGGCTATCTCGCTGGCTCGCCGGACGGGATCGTCGGATTGGCTTTGGTAGGCTTGGTTTTCGCCTTTAGGATTATTTGTGCCGGTATTCGAGGCTTTTGTTGCGGAATCTGTGTTTTGCAGCCCGTAGATGATTTGACGTTTCCCTGGTGGAGTGATCGATTGAGATTTGTTGAGGCTGTTTCCCAAAAAGGTCAGGACGGGGATGTTTCGGATGTAGAGTGTTGCTGCTTGCCTGCCTGTGAGGATGTGGGAGTGTATTTTGGCAATCTCGGCTTTTTCTGTTGGATTTTGGCTGTTTAATGCCGTTTTTACTGGTTTTTCGGTGGTTGTTGAGTTGGCTGCTTGCGGGTTGTTTGGTTTTTCGGTTTGAGGTGTTTTAGCCTCTTTGGTTTGGTTTTCTGTTTGGTTGGTTTCCGCGTGGGTGGCTGGTATCTGCCCGATGGCTGTTATCAGCATGGCGGCGGTTAGACTACTCCAGAGTTTATGTTTCATAAGGTTTTTTGTGAAGAGCTTTTGCATTCGGTACGCGAGTCGGCGCGAAGCGCTGGGTTTTGTTGGCATATTTGTCGCAAAGTTGTGTGTGATTTTTGCGCTTTGATGCACCGCAGTTTCTCGTACTTGTTCCGTGTTCGCTTTGAATGCGGGAACTGCAACAGATTAACACGAAGTTTTTGATTTGGGGATCAGCATATCCTCGACTTTGGCGGTAAGTTTACAGAATTTTTAAATTTGCTCTTTGGGCTTTTTTAGCTGAACCTGTTTGTTAATCAAGGTTTTAAGGATTTTTTTATTTTTTAAATCTTTAACAAATCTTTACAATTATTGGAGCCGGTTTGTGGGGTGGGGCGGTTGCTGGGGTTTGGGTTTACCAGGTGGGTGCAATGAGGGGTAAAATGCTTGCGGCAATAATGTTTTGAGGTTTTTAAGCATGGATTATCGGGAAGCCGGTGTTGATGTAGAGGCGGGTCGTGCGTTTGTGAATCAAATTCGCGGTTTAGTGAATAGCACTCACCGGCCTGGGGTGCTGGGGGGTTTGGGTGGTTTTAGTGGATTTTTTCAGATACCGGGGGGCTATAAAGAGCCGGTTTTGGTGTCGGGTACGGATGGGGTGGGGACTAAGTTAAAAGTTGCTCATCAGCTTGATCGGCATGATACAGTGGGGATTGATTTGGTAGCAATGTGTGTGAATGATGTTCTCACTTCGGGTGCCGAACCGTTGTTTTTTTTGGATTATTTGGCGACCGGCAAGTTAAATCAGGAGCAGTTGACGCAGGTTGTAGCGGGAATTGCGGAGGGGTGCCGGCAGGCGGGATGTGCTTTGCTGGGCGGTGAAACAGCGGAGATGCCTGGATTTTATGGGGCTGGGGAGTATGATTTGGCTGGGTTTTGTGTGGGAATTGGCGAGAAAAGTGAGTTATTGAATGGTTCTCAAGTGAGAGTTGGGGATGTAGCGGTTGGTTTGCCAAGTTCTGGAATACATAGCAATGGCTATAGTTTAGTTAGAAAAATTGTGAGTGATGGTAATTTTAATTGGGGAGATACGATTGATGGGTTAGGCGGTACTTTGGGAGATGTGTTTTTGACTCCAACTCGGATCTATGTGCGTGAGGTTTTGGAGGCGCGGAGGGCGTTGGAAATTCACGGGATGGCGCATATTACCGGCGGTGGTTTGCCGGAAAATTTGCCGCGTTGTTTGGGTGAGGGGCAGTCTATTCGGGTTGATGCCGGTAGTTGGGATGTACCGGCGGTGTTTCGTTGGTTGGCTGAGGTGGGTAATGTGAGTATGACGGATATGTATAATACGTTTAATATGGGGATTGGGTTTGTGTTGGTGGTGCCAAGAAATTTGGCGGATGAGGTTGTGGGCCGGTTTTCTTCTGCTTGGGTAATTGGTGAGGTTGTTGAGGGGAATGGGGAGTTGATTGGGTTGTAGGAAATTTGGGGGCGGCACCTCTGCATCGCCCCTAGATTAAGGGTGGAGTTAGTCGTAATTCTTATCGATTAACTCTTTTTTTGGTTTTGTCTAAACCTATCCTCACCGGCCTATAGAGTAAACTATAAATATCCCAGAAATTACTCAATTTAGTGTTATGAATTCCATTGCAGAAAAATGTAAAAACATCCTCAAAAATCACTACGGTGATAAACTTGCCGGGGTTATACTTTACGGATCATTTGCTCGCCATCAAGCAAGAGCAGATAGCGATATAGATTTGCTTGTCTTGCTTAAACAACCGTTTGATTATTTCAAAGAATTAAGGATGATTGTAGACATTCTTTATATCGTCCAATTGGAATCAGATTATTTAATTTCAGCTAAACCGGCATCAATTGATGAATTCGAGAATGGCGCTATCCAACTTTACCGAAACGCCAAAGAAGAAGGAGTTATGCTGTGACTAACTCCTACGAGTCTGAAATATCTGTTAACCTTGAACGAGCCGAAGAGTCAATCCAGGCAGCGAAAATATTAGCAGCGGCGGGATATTTTGATTTTGCTGCCTCCCGTGCTTACTACACAGCCTTTTATGCAGCAATCGCAGCAATTTTATCCCAAGGTTTGCGCTTTAAACAACATAGAAGCGTGATTAAAGCGATTCATAAAGACTTTGTAAAAACCGGAATTATTGAAAAAGAATATGGCAAAAATTTAAACTGGCTATTTGAATTGCGAAGCATCGGAGATTATGGGGAAAGTCGTCATGTTTTACCAGAGGAAGCGCAAGAAGCTATTGTGGCCGGTGAAGCTTTTTTAAATAAAATAAAAGAAATCCTTGGCAGAAGCTAACTCGAAACTATTGATTTCTGTGGAGAAAAACGGCAACCACCCAACCACCGGCCAAAAAAACCATCATAATAGATCCACAAACAGCCAATTTCCCCCAATTCTCACATTATGCTAGAACTCCACTGTCACACAACCTACTCCGACGGCACCCTCACCCCCACCGAACTTGTAAATAAAGCTGTGAAAGCGGGAGTAAAAGCCCTCGCCATCACCGATCACGACACCGTAGCCGGCTGGAATGACGCCTTCAACGCCGCCGCACCTCACAACCTAGAAATTGTACCCGGCCTCGAACTTAGTACCGTCCATAATGGGCGCTCACTACATATACTTGGATTTTACCCTGATGCCGAAAAAATCCGCGCCCCCCTCCACGAACGCCTGGAAGGGCGCAAACGCCGTGCTCAAGAAATGGCAGCAAAACTTGCAGAACTAGGCTATCCCATCGAATTACCAGAAATGCCGGCCAATATGGCACCCGGACGCCCTCACATCGCCTCAGCATTGGTAAAAGCCGGCCACGTTTCCTCCTCCCGTGAAGCGTTCGACCGCTGGCTAGGAGATGACGGCCCCGCGTACGTTCATTACGATAAATTCTCCATATCCGATGGAATAAACCTCTTAAAAAGTTGCGGTGCGGTGCCGGTTTGGGCACACCCTTATTTATTTCGCGGTGGTGACGTTGAAACCACCCTCAAAGAATTAGTAGAAGCCGGTTTGATGGGAGTTGAAGTTTATCACCCAAACCATACTCCTAGCCAAACAGAAAACCTCAAAAAATTGTGTCGAGAATATAACTTAATTATCACCGGCGGTAGCGATTATCACGGCCCCAATGCTGAGTTTAAAGCCAGCGAAGCCACTACTCTTAATATGCTGCATATTCCCTTGGAATTATTAGAGCCGGTGAAGCAAGCTGCCGCCACTTTAAAATAGCAAGAAGCCGCATATCTTCACAGCAAAAACCCGGTACCTTTTCGCTTAGAAGAAGACGACACCGGGTTTTTCGTTTATCGCTTCTTTCTCACACATTTCTGAGTGAAAACAAAAGAAACCAAACTCCCCCCTTAATTCCCCGTTAAATGGCTATCTAGTTAACAAAAATTTTCCGTACTTTGTCTAGTCAAAAGCAGATTTTCTGTGCTGGGGAAGAAAACACCAGCAAAGACGCTAAACACCGATAAAATGCCAGACCGGCAGACAGCAGGCATAAACCCGATCAAAATCACAGCTATTTGTTGACAACAATCACATCAAACCTTTATTATCCTCACAGAAAACTAATCACAAAAGCCCTACAATATTTGCAAAGCATAAAAACTGGGTATGCTTGTCAGGAGTTCTGCAATTATGACTACTACCAAAAACCCCAAACTGCAACAAAACCCTTTTCACACCTACCGTGACCCCCACACTGGCCGCTGGGTCGTTATTAAAACACAAGAGGCCCTTTTAAAATGTCACTTAAACCCCAAGCCGGTGTGAGTTACCCCCAGGGTATCACACCCCTCAAAAAGCCTGCAATGAACCTCTTTAAATTTTTAAGCTATTCACCCCCCCTAACCGGCCAGTTAGGGGTTTTTTTTTAAACCAATTTGTCAACTGTCTACTTTTTCTTCTCTTCAAACCGTTACCAGTTGTAGGGTTTCACCCCGCAAATCAAACCACCCCAGATAGTGAGATACCGGCCGGTCTAGGAACTCCAGAACCATCATAAAGTTAAATTGTAGGGATAAAAAAACCCATAGCAATTAACTTTAATTTTCTGCATAGTAAGGTGGTGTTAGGATATGTTTCACTTTATAAGCCATTTATTTTCAGTTTCTCCTTATTGCTCAAATCCCAACTGCCATAGAACAAAACTTAGAGTCCGCGAAGAACTCGGAGATCACGAAGAAATTGCTATTGTTGATGAAACAATCCTGGGCCCTAGTAAAAAAGGAAGAGTGAGATTTCAAGGAACCTGGTGGCCGGCACGTTGCGAAACAGAAATTGTTTTAGAACCAGGCCAAAAAGTTCGAGTAATCGGCATACAGCGCATTACCTTAATTGTTGAACCGCTGTGGATGATGTAAAGAAGCTTAATAAAAAACCCGGTCATTGATTAAAACCGGGTTTTTTTACATTCTGCATTTAACCCATTAAAATTACATTGTCTATCACATGAATAACCCCATTATCAGCTTCGATATCTCCCGCAACAACCGTAGCATTTTTCACTTCAAAACCATCAGAACAATCAATTGGAATCGGTGCACCTTCAATCGAAGTCACCACACCCAACTTTTCTAAATCCGCCTTCATTAATTTACCGGCGACAACATGATAAGTCAAAATTCTCGTAAGTTGGGGAATATTTTGTACCAGCGTTTGTATAGTTCCGGGGGGAAGCTTTGCAAAAGCATCATCTGTTGGCGCAAAAACCGTAAACGGGCCCGGACTTTTCAGCGTTTCCACCAAACCGGCAGCTTGAACAGCAGTAACAAGCGTCTTAAACGAGTCGGAACTCACCGCAATATCCACAATATCAGCCATGCGTTTCTCTGGACTTCTCAAAAAAAACCATGATCGTATCCTAAGCTAATTCCGCGTAATAATTAGCACCGGCATCAAAAATCGCTACTTAATTAGTGTAATACTTACATTGTATTTATTAACTATTTCTATTGAAATTTGGAGTTTTCCCGTCATAATACCTTGCACTTATATCTTAAAAAGGTAAGCTCAGCCAAACCATATCGCCCTAGAAAAAGCCTTAAACCTTACCCATGCTACGAAATTAAATAATCCATTCAATATAAAAAGCTAATCATTTTTAGGTTTTTTTATAAGTAAAACTAAGATAAAGTAGAACGGTAAACAAAGGCCAGAGGTGCTAGAAATGGACAACTTAGAACAACCACCCGTTAACCGTGCCGAAAAATGGTTAACTCGCTTTTGGGTAATTCCAATTCTCGAAACCATCCAAGACTTAATCGTAATTTCCCTATGTATTGGCTTATTTTGCTTCATGGTTCTACAGCTTCGAGAAATGTTTTTCTCCCTGCTTCCGCCATTAAACTTTAAAGAAGTCACAGCCGATATTTTATTTCTCTTGATTCTAGTTGAACTGTTTCGCCTTTTGATTCTTTACTTACAAGAACAGCGCATTTCTATTGGTGTTGCTGTGGAAGTTTCTATCGTGTCTGTTTTGCGAGAAGTTATTGTCCGAGGAGTCTTAGAAACAGCATGGGTGCAAATATTATCCACCGGTGCCTTTTTACTTGTTTTAGCCGCAATTCTCCTTGTTCGCGCTTGGATACCTCCAACCTTTGAAGGAGTAGATCCAGAACGCCGCATCGTCCAACGCTACAAAGAAAAGCAACTCAAAGAGACTTTTGATAGTCAAATATACGCCGACAAAAACGGTCATTAAACTTTTGGCCAAAATTACTTTTCTATATCTGCGTTTATCCGCGTTTATCTGCGGTTTATATTTTAACCGCATCCTGTAGCAGATGAACGCAGATAGAAATTGATTGTAATTGAGGGTTTAAGGGTTTTTTTCTAAAGCTTCTTTCAGAGAGTTGCCAATAGCTAATGCTAATAACGGCGGTACTGCGTTTCCTACTTGCCGGTATTGTGCTGTTGTTGTTCCTAAAAATTTATACCAATCAGGAAACGACTGCAAACGCGCCGCTTCTCTGACTGTAATATGGCGGGGAAAATAAGGATGAATATGTGGTCTACCCCCACCCCCAGCGGAACCTACTAACACTGTGCGTGAGGGTTTTTCAGGATTAATTCTATCGCTATGATCTATTTTATCTCGGCTTCCTGGGGCTAGTTTTTCATACCTTTCTCTCACTCTATCGCCATGAATTCTAATCTCGTGATTTGGTAAATTTTCGACATCTTCTAAGGCTAACTTTGCTGGTATCCAGTTTGCTGAGTCTGGGTGTGTGGGTGGCGGAAAATTAAATATTTTTTCTTGCCGAAACCCTACGACAAATACCCGTTTACGAATTTGCGGTACTCCATAATTTGCGGCATTTAATACTTGCGGCTGTTGGATAAAATAGCCGGTTTTTTCTTGAAAATATGAAAGTAATTTCTGCCAATCTTTGCCTTTATTTAAGGTTAATAAACCAGGCACATTTTCAAAAATAAAGGCTGCCGGTTGTAATTCATTCACCAAGCGGATATATTCAAAAACTAGCTGTCCCCGTGCATCCGAAAAGGAACCCCGCTGTCCTAAAATACTGAAGGCTTGACAGGGGGGCCCGCCGGCCAACAGGGTAATCGAATTTTCTTTGATTTTGTCTTTAATTTCTGCGCCGGTTACAGTGCGGATATCTTTGGTTTCGGCTATACAATGAGGAAAATTGTAAGCAATGGTATGGCAATAAGAGGTTACAGTATCGTTAGCATATTTAATATCAAAGCCGGCCCAAGATAACCCTAAATCTAAGCCACCACCTCCCGAAAATAAAGAAACAGCAATTGCTTTATTTTTTTCTTCTAAAGGCCGAAGCAAATTATTTAATAAAAACAAATATTCATTCATAAATTCACCAATCAAAATCTAGTCTTACCGAAAAAACAGGCGTTTCTAAGCGTTTGTCCTAATTACTTTAACTATGTCACCTTGGATCTATGAACCCAAGCAGCTTTGTTAAAGGGAAAGCTTTGTTGTTACAAATTGACAAGGAGGTGCTAAAAAAGCCGGAATGTATCTCAGCTTACACCGAGTTAGTCGAGGCTTCCACACTACACTTTTGGTTTTGATCAAACCCCTACAAAATTAGGATTAAGGGGGGTATTTCTTAATTGTCAGAGTTTATTGATTTTTTTAATAAAAATTAACCTTTATTGTATTGTTAAGCTTGCTTATATAAGACATAATCTTATCAGCAAAAATTATTATATTATCCATTATAATAAATGTAAATGGAAAACAATGGCAATGGAAATCTAAAAATCAGGTCATCTTTTCAATCAGTGGCTGCATCAACTTTGTGGGATGAAACAGAAAATAAAAATGCAAGTTTTTGGCAAGAATGGCAGACGCATCAAGATTATCTTTCCCATTGCTGTCTCAAGTGGATGAACTCAAACCCAATTGATGCCGAAGAAGTATTGAGTCAGGCAATGCTTAAAGCCTGGAATGAATGGCAAAACTATGGAAGTCAAATTAAATGTCCTAAAGCTTGGTTAACTCAAATTGTCCATAATTTTTGCATAAATTTGCATCGAAAACAAAAACGAGAAACATTAATAATTGAAAACATAGACGAGATTAAATTTGAAGATTATTCAGCACTTTATTCTAACTTAGGATTTACTGAACCTAATCTTATAGACCTGGAATTGCAGGCATATATCTACCATAAAATTGACTGCTTGCCTCCGACACTCCGCGAGACTTTTGTCTTATACCACTGCCAAAATAAATCTTATCAAGATATTGCCAAGCTCTTTCCATTCTCTGAAGAAAACGTCCGCAAATGCGTGAGAAAAGCCGGACGTATTCTGCGAAGGCATTTAATCAAATATCTGGCCGGTGAAGATAAGACTTCTTTAAATTGTTCCTCGCCCGCCTTAAAGTTGGTAATTCCTTTGCCAGAAAAGTCACAACCCGAATGCAATTGGGAATCACTAATTCCCCCAAAAAGCCAGGATGAAGAAATTAGCTATCAAGTCACCGTACTATGTCAGGAAAGCTTATCACATTACTTGTACAGTTCCTTCAATTCTCTAGCCTGGAGATGAAAGTGGCTGGAGTCATACAAATTGGAACCCCCCCAGCCCTGCTTATTAAGGCGGGAAATTCCACCCCCCTAACCCCCCCCTAGCCCCCCCTTGACAAGGGGGGGCTAGGGGGGGTGCATTATTTGCTGACTAAGAATGCAATAGCTCCAGACTTCCAGTCTGAGGGCAATTTGCACATTTGGGATACTCCCTATTGGATTTTCTTTGATAAGAATTAATCTTTTATAGCTTGTTCAGTTTGAGTAACCAAGACATAATCTGATCAACGTTAATTATTCTATTTCCCCTTATCTATAAGCCAGTCTAAATTATGTCTGGACACTTTACAACATCATTGGTGCAGTTCTGTCAATCCTCTGGGCTGGAGATGAATGTTCACTTTTTCTTAGAAGAAAAGCCGGCTAGACAAGAGCAGAAATTGAACACTTTAAGTAAGTATGTCCAGAAATATCCCCAAGGATGGAAAAAAAGGTTAGAACTAGCTAATTTGCTTTACCAGATGGGAAACTGGCACCAAGCCGTTGCAGAATATCATCAAGTGATTGAGCGACAACCAAAATTAATGGGTGTGCGGCTGCAACTGGGGAAAATCTTGCAGATAATGAAACGAGAAAAAGAGGCAATAGAAGTCTATGAAAAAGCCTTATTTTGTTACGAAAACGAAGCAACTCAGCATCATATCAAGGGATTGATTGCAGTTTGTCGGGGTGAGAGTGACAAAGCAATTATTGCCTTTAATTTAGCAACTCATTTAGAACCTGAAATAGTCGTTCACTGGCTGGCTTTGGCACAGGTGTATCAGCAGATAGAAAATCATCTTGGCGTGCTCAGTGCTGTGGAGCAAATTTTGGCAATTAACCCAGATGATATTGTGGCGTTGATTTACAGCCATGATGCGAATCTGGCGGTGGGGGATATGAGCGCCGCAACAGAGCAGTTGAGCAAGCTTATAGCTCTATTTCCCAATGATTTTAGGGTAATGCAAAGACAAATCGAGCAACGTCTTCAGATGAGGTTAGTTTCTGCCACAGAGGGGAAACTAACGAAAAGTATGATTACCTCTTTACTACGGCAAACTCCTCATGGGGCTGAGGCTCACAATTCTCTGGGCTATTATCACATCTTCCGAGGCGATTGGCGGCAAGGTGTGGAGGTGTTAGCAGAGTTTACCACCGAACACCCCAATCATCCTTATGGTTGGTATTACTATGGCCGGTGCTTATACGACACGGGAGAATATCAAAAAGCAGCACAGATGATGGCGAATGCTTATCAACTGTATCCCGATAATTGTGAAATTTATCGCGTATTATGTGAAATTTTACCGGCTGCCAAACGCTGGGAAGAATTGCGTTTTGTGGTAGAACAGATGCTGAAACGATTTCCTGAACGTTGGAGTGTTTGGGCGACTGCGGGGCGGGTGTTGGTGGAACATTTCAAAGAAATTGAACGAGGATGTAAAGTTTCTGTTCAGGCGACAAAACTTCAGCCGCAGTTAGCTGATGCTTGGTTTCGTCATGGGCGGGTGTTGGCTTTGGCGCTTAAACATCAAGAAGCGGTGGAGGCGTTGGAGAAAGGATGGAAGTTGTTACCAGCGGGAATTTCTCTGCAATTCGTGCCGACGGCGTTGTGGCTGGCGGAGAGTTACCAGGTGCTGGGGGATGTTGGGGCTAGTCAGCGGTGGTGGAAAGTTGCCGGTGAGGGATGTCAGGAATTGAGAACGTTTAACCCGGCTATGGCTGATTACTGGTTAGGGAGAGTCTTGGTGGGGTTGAGGGATAGGTTGGGGGCGGTACAGGCTTATGAAAGTGCTTTGAGTCAGCAGTTGTTGTATCCAGCGCGTGGGGAGGTTGAGAAGAGTTTGCTGCGGTTGAAGGGTAAGAGGGGGAAGGGTTCTAGGGGTTGAGTGTGGATTTTTGGAGAGAAAATTTGCCTGTAACTCGAAAAATTCCCAAATTGGGGTTGGGAAACGTCTAATAAATAAGCGGTCAAAGAAGACCGCTTACAGGCTGTACATTACTTACATCTTTACTTAGCAAAAAATGAACACATCCCGCAAAATACAGATTGCACTCGGCACAATTTTCCTGTGGTCATCCACATCAATAAGCAGTTTTGCTGCGACCAACTTAATTACTTCTGAAAATTTTCAGTCAGACTCTGTAAAACTTCCTGTGGAAAGTATTCCATCTAGGCAGTTAAATTCCACACAAGATACTTATTTAATTGCTCAGTCTGCAAGTCAGATATACGATATGGTGAGGCGGGCAGATTGGTCTGGTGATAAATATTTTCCAAAATTTGAAGATGCCTTGACAAAGCCAGACAGTAAAACAATATTATTGGCGTTCTGCCCATCTCAACCTCAAGACAAAGTTGAAAACTGTTGGCGGATGCTAAACGCTTGGGCAGGGACGAAAGCGATGATGGCTATGGACGCCGACAATTTTGATTTAGCAGACAAACTGATGGATATAAGCAATGCAGTTAGGGAAATTAGAATGAAAAGGTAAGAGGGGGAAGGGTTCTAGCGGTTGAGGGGGGATTTTTGGGGAGAAAATTTCCTCGTAACTCGAAAAATTCCCAAATTGGGGTTGGGAAACGTCTGTTATATCTTGACAACTAGAGGATGAAAATCTCAATGAAATCTCTAACTAAAGTTTTTTTTGCTGTGTTATTAGCTGTAACCTTTGCCTTTGGAGGTTTTCAGGTTCCTGCTAATGCTCGGACTATGGCTGATGTGGATGGTGAGGTTACTAAAGCTCAAAGTAATACGTCGATTCTGGTAGGAACTTAGAAAAACCAGTTAGGATCGAAAATGATTATTGAAAGTGTAAGCGCTGACGGAGAAGTTAAAGGTTCTTATCAAACCGCCGTTTCCGCAAGTGGCTGTGCAAAAGGAACTTTTCCATTAGTAGGACGCACCAATTTACCCTCGTTGGGATTCCTAGTTTCTTGGACAAACGATTTGTCGAAATGTAGTTCTGTTACTGCTTGGTCTGGTCAACTACAAAAAGATCAGATAGTTACGACTTGGCTGCTTACAGCGCAGACAGTCCCCACAAATAATTGGCAATCTACCTGGGTTAATCAAGACATTTTCACAAAAGACAATTGATCTTGCAGCGATCACTAATCTTGTAGGGTGCGTTAGCTCTGTTCGTAACGCACCTTCTCAATTGTCGTGTGATGTCTATGATGCCTTCTCGCTGAATACTAATGGCGGGAGATGATGGGAGATTGAGGGGATACCTGAAATTAACATCATACTCCCCCCTTAATAAGGGGGGCTGGGGGGGTAAAATCCGCAACTCATCATACTCCCCCGTTACCAAGGGGGGCTGGGGGGGTCGAAGACAAAAATGCAGTTGCTATTCTAGGAATAACTAAGCCATCACCTTCTGCTACGGTTATGCCATTTTTTCAAAGCTTATACTCACGCTTGATCGATATCTTCATTCCACACAATCCTGTAGCCACCTTGCTTAATTAAAAAATTCTTGAAACCACAAGCTTGCTAGTGATTTCAAGCCGTGTTTTTTCGATTATCCAATTAATAGTTTACTTTTTCAATGGAACCGCTCCGCTGAGGAGGCCAAAACTTTTTAGTTGCCTTGCCAATAATATTTTGCCTTGGTACAAAGCCCCAATAATGGCTATCATAAGCATTATTTCTGTTATCTCCTAGCACAAAATACTCGTTGTTGGCTACTGTTATGGGGCCGTATTGATAATCGGGTTTCTCTGCAATATAGCTTTCTTCTAAAGGCTGATTGTTGATATAAACCTGGCCTTCTTTTACCTCTACTTTTTCTCCGCCTAGACCTATTACACGCTTAAGAAAAGCGTCTTTAAAATTTTGCTGAATGAGACTTTCGGTAGGATTAAAAACTATGATATCTCCCCGTTGTGGTGCTTGGGATTGATAGGTTATTTTATCAATAATTAAGCGGTCATTAATTTGTAGTGTTGGCTGCATTGAATCACTGGGAATATAGCGGGCTTCAGCAATATATAATCTGATTGCCCCACTCATAACCACAGAAATTACCAATGGCAAAATTATGACTAATGCTATCAAACTTTTAAGATATTTTTGCGATTTTGGCCGATTTGTAGGAGTGGCTTTATAGGCGTGATAAGCAATAAAAGGAGTTAGTAAAATTTGCAACAATCCTAGCGGGGGAATAATTAATCCTAAGACCCAAAAAAATAACAAACCACAACCAATTAATGTTTTTTTGATATAAAGATGACCGGCCCCTAAAATAAAGGATGTCCAAAATACAGCCAGCCAGGGGTCTTTGCTACTTTTTCTTTGGCTTTCAAAGTGCGGCTGATTTGCTTTTTTTGCACAGCGATGAGCATCAAAAAAATTTGCTACACTCAAGAATAAATAAATCCCTGTAAATATTAAAGTTATTCCCAAATTTATTTGAGGATTGATTAAGGAATAAATTATAAAAATCAATAAACCAATATAAGCAATTATCCAAATAATTCCCCTCAAAACATTGCCGGCATAGATTTGTCCAATTCCAGGGAATATTTTGGATAAATTAACTGCCAGCCAAGGTTCTTTTGAAATTTGTTCTGTGTTAGCCATGTTGATACTTTAAGGTTAAGTATTGGAATGGAAATAATAGCCCAGACAATAGGCGGTCTGGGCAAAAAATTACAATCCTAAATCAACAGCAATGCGATGAGCACAAGCAAACCCAGAAAATGCCACCGCATTTAAACCTTGCCCCGGAAAAGTGCTGTCTCCAACACAATATAACCCCGGAATTGATGTGCGGTTAAAAGGCATTCCTAATAACCCCATTAATTTACGTTGAGGAATTGGCCCGTATGTTCCATCTTCCCGGCCTAAAAAGCGCCGGTGTGAGCGAGCAGTCCCTATTTCCATGAAATCCAATTTTTTATCTATCCCCGGAAAAATCTTCTCTAAGCGGTCAATTACACGCCACCCCGCTTGCTCTTTTTTCTCTTCATATTCACTCGCCGATAACCCTTCCCAATCATCGATCCAACTGGGCGTAAAAGCATGGATAATGTGATAACCTTTGGGCGCTAAATCTGGATCAAGCAAGGTAGGAATAGAAACAAAAATTGTGCCTTCTGGCTGTTCCATTTCTTGCCATTTATCCAGCAAAATATGATGGCAAGCTGTACCCACCGGCACTAAATCTTCCTCAACTCCCAAATGCAAACTTAAAAAACTTGGCGACTTTTTATAACGTTCTTGCCATTTCTGCTCAGCAAAAGGTATTTCGGTAGCCGGCAATAGTTTTCCAAAGGTATCCCAACGAGTTGCATTAGAAACAATCCGCTTGGCTTTATACACTTCCCCACTCACCAATTGCACGCCAACTGCTCGGCCTTTTTCGGTGATAATTTTACTGACTTTTGATTT
Organism: Ancylothrix sp. D3o; assembly: GCF_025370775.1. NCBI lineage: Bacteria > Bacillati > Cyanobacteriota > Cyanophyceae > Oscillatoriales > Microcoleaceae > Ancylothrix > Ancylothrix sp. D3o. The sequence goes on from NZ_JAMXEX010000004.1 coordinate 297,032, forward strand.
ATAGCGAATCTGTGAACCGGCTTTTTCTAAACCGTCTGCGAGTTTTTGAGCAATTTGGCCGACTCCGCCTTTGGGATAATTAATTCCCCCATAGTGCCGGTCAGAAAATACCATACCGGCATTAATCATTGGTGTCATATCTGCCGGCACCACCGACCAACAATAACACTCAATGTCAATAAACCTCAACAACTCCGGGTCACTAATGAATTTCCGGGCAATATCTCCAGCATTTAAAGGCAAATATTTTACCAACCCCAAACAAGCGAGCGGATGCTGGAAAAATACCCGCATTAAATACCTGGGTTCCTCTAGCGATAAGAGTTCCATCGCGTTGAGGCAGTTAAAGACTTTCCAACACTCATCATAAAACCGACGGATTCCCTCGCGTTCGTGGGGAAATCGTTCGGTTAGTTCTTGCAAAAATTTCTCATAATTCCGGTGGACTTGTAGCTCTAAGTCACCCGGTAAATGATAGTGAATTTGGACGGGATCGGGGATGGTTTCGAGGCTGACGTTAACGGCAGAAAGCGCTCTGGTGAGCAGGTTGGTGGTGCCTTTGGAGCCGAAGCCAAAAATCATCGAGGCACCAACATCAAAATGGTAGCCTTCGCGCTCAAAATACCCAGCGCTACCACCGGGGATAATGTAGCTTTCCAGAACGAGGACTTTTGCGCCTTTGCTGGCCAGTTGGGTTGCGGTGACTAAACCGCCAATTCCAGAGCCAATAACAATAACATCAAAGGCTTTATCAGATTGACCCTCCGCCGGCCCCTGGGAGGGGATGGGGTTGAGGGTGGCTTTATTTTGAGCAGAAGCTGGCATGGGGAAATCTGAAATTCTAAAGAAGTGCGTGAATTATTTTTGAGTGTACAGCTTTGCAACCATTAGAAAAGCCGGCCTGAAAAAAAAAGCACGGGATCTGTCAACCATGACCTACCGATCCCGCCTGCCGATCCTTAGAGAGGAGAACACTTTAAATGACTATAACGCTTGTTGAAAATCTTTGTCAATACTCTTGGAAAAAATTTTCAAGAAGCGGTGGGGAGGTTGGAGGGGGAGCTTGCACGGTATGATATTCGCGTCTGTAACAAGCGCGGTGATTTAGTGCCTATGAGTATTCAAATGCGGGTCTACGTTCCTCCCCATCCGTTGATTAAGCACTGGCTGGCTGTGGCCCGCGATGCGCTGACGCCGACGCCGTTGTTTCGCAGTGCGATGACGGAGTTGGGCCGGTGGTTGACTTATGAGGCGAGTCGAGATTGGTTGCCAACGGAAGAAACAGCGGTGCAAACGCCTTTGGCTCCTTGTCCTGCAACGATGGTATCGCCAGAGGTGCCGGTGGTGGTGGTGCCGATTTTGCGGGCCGGTTTGGCTTTGCTAGAAGGTGCCCAGGCGGTGTTGCCTTTGGCGGGAATTTATCATGTAGGCATGGTGAGAAATGAGGAGACGCTGGAAGTTAGCTGTTATTTGAATAAGTTACCAGAACAGTTTGCTCCGCAGACGCGGGTGTTGATCAGTGAGCCGATGTTGGCGACTGGTGGGACAATTATGGCGGTGATGGGGGAATTGACGAAACGGGGGGTAGATCCGGCTTTGGTAAGGATTATTTCGGTGGTGGTGGCGCCGCCGGCTCTGCAAAAGTTGAGTGTGGCTTATCCCAGTTTGAATATTTATACGGCAACGATTGATGAAACAGTGAATGAACAGGGGTTTATTGTGCCTGGGTTGGGTGATGCCGGTGATAGAACTTTTGGAACTTAGTTTTGCGGTAGGCTGAATTCCCACATAGTCATTAGTCCATAGTCATAAGACCAATGACTAATGACTTTTGGCCAATGACAATCTAAAGTGAAATTGAGGTACGTTTTTGAGGGCAAACAATGAGTAATAAAGATGGTTTTGCGGGTGGATTTATTGCCGGCGCTGTGTTTGGCGGTGTGGTGGGTGGTGTTTTGGGGGTTTTGCTGTCGCGTCGTGCTGAGGCTGGCTCCGGCGATGAGGCGCGTTTGAATGCGCGGATGGAACGTCAGGCGATGCGGGGAAAAAACCGGCAGTTGAAGGAAGATAATAATATGGAGTCGGCGCGGCGGAGTTTGGAAGATAAGATCGCTCAACTGAATGATGCCATTGATGATGTAAGGCACGGTTTACAGACTGTGAATGGTAGTGCTGGGATGGAAACTGAGCGTTTGCCGATGGAAGATATTTAAGCGGCTGAAAGATAGGTTCGGAGAGCCGATCATTACGAGCCGCCTGGATGGATTAAACTAAGGCATGGTGGTAAAGTTCACAAAAAAAGCTAAAAGCCTATGAGTTCTGCTGTTCTTTTATTGGTTAACGCCCTAGTCCAGTTTTTGGCGATTTACAATGTGCTGCTGGTGGTTCGGATTCTTTTGAGTTGGTTTCCGAATATTGATTTCTACAATCCGCCTTTTTCAATTTTGAGCCAATTAACTGATCCTTATTTGAATCTTTTTCGCTCGCTTATTCCGCCCATTGGTGGCTTAGATTTTTCTCCTTTTTTGGCATTTATTTTGCTGAATGTTCTTCAGAGTGTAATTGGTCAAATACCGGCTTTGTTGTCATTTCCAACGGCTGGTTTTTAGGGAAAAAGCTTTTACAAACCATTGGTTGCTTTTTGCGACAAATTCCAGAAGCCCGGTTTATTTAATAAACTGGGCTTCTATGATTTTAGCGGCGGACTTGACGAGTAAAACCGGCGGCTTTTAGTTTTTCGAGTTTTAATGGGGTGGGTTGGTTTGCCGGCACGGAAATTCTGAATTCAAAAGGACTTTCGCCAGGGGGAATTTCTTCGAGGTTGCCGATGCGGGTGCGGTTTGGCATTACTGTGTCGTTGTTGGCGTCGTAAATGCGGCCAAAAACGTCGGCATCAAAGACGCTTTTGCCGGTGGGGTTGATGGCGGTGCCGGTGATTAAAAAGCAGTTGGCTGGGGTGATGTCGCCACTGGTGACGCTGCCTTTTGCAAGTTCGGGGGGACATTCTTTGTAGGATGTGTTTGTGAGTTGAATTTGGGTTAATGCTATGGCGGGGGTAGCATAAATGCAAGTCACCAGTAGCAGAGATATGATGGTAAGGATAAGTGTCTGTCGAATGATTTTTAGCACGGGTTCAACTCCTTAAGTTTTAAACAATTTTTTGGGGTTATTCTTCTATTTAACCTTGTTATAGACCTGTCTGGGGTGTTGGGGCCGGTTTACAGATTTTTTTTGATTATAAGCGCGTGTTGCAAGTTCACAAACCGGGTTTCTAATCAGTATTTAGGAGGAAAATCTAAGATTTTGGTAGAAAAAGCCGGTTTCTAAGCTTAACGTGGGTAAGTCCTGAAATTTAGTTTTTTAAGCCAAGGGCTGCTTTCAAAGAATCGCGCATTATATCTACCGGCACCGGCTGATTTAACCAAATTTTTAGGGCTGCTGCGCCTTGTTGAACAAGCATTTCTAAGCCATCTATGGCAATAGCGCCGGCTTGTTTTGCGGCTTTTAAAAATTCGGTGGGATTGGGTGTATAAATTAAATCGTAAGCAATTGTTTCTGGTTTTAATAAGGCGATTTGTTCGCCAGAAACCGGCATTTCCTCAACTTTGGGATACATCCCGACTGGGGTTGTATTTACGAGTAAGCCACACTCAGGAATTAAAGCATTTAATTCTTCCCAAGTATGGGTGATAATATTAACCGGCACCGGGCTATTTTGCCAGCTTTGTTTAAAGGCTTCGAGTTTGTTTATATCTCTTCCAATGCAGTGTATTTCGGCGATTTCTAATTGAGATAAACCGGCTACAACGGCACGGGCAGCGCCACCAATTCCTAATATAATGGCGCTGGTTTGTTGCCAGTTGCGGTTGTAGGTGTGGAGGGGTGCGAGGAAGCCTTCAACATCGGTATTAGTGCCGGCCCAACCGTTAGGAGTACGCCAAACAGTGTTAACTGCCCCGACTGCTTTGGCGACATCTGAAACTTCGGATAAGAAAGGTAAAATCGCTTGTTTGTGGGGGATGGTGATGTTAAAACCGGCTAGGTTAATTGCAGAAAATCCGTTAATTGAGGCTGCTAAGTTTTCGGGTTTAACCGGCAGTGGAATATAGACATAATTAACGCCTAATTTGGCGATTGCTGCATTGTGCATTACGGGTGAGAGGGAGTGTTCAACGGGGTTGCCAATGACGCCTAAAAGTTGTGTTTTTCCTGTAATCATGGGAGTTAAGAATTAATGACTAATGACTAATGACTAATGACCAAAAAATATTTCAGCGCCGGTATCAGAAAGGCGTCTGAGGTCTTCTTTTAAAAGGGGCGGCCAATCAACACCGGCCCGCTTTCCGTCTTCAAATAGTCTATAGCTTTCTATGACTAATAGATAGATAGCGCCGCCGAGAGTGCGGTCAATTGTAGTTTGTTCAACGAGGGTATCTTGGATAAGTTTCAGGGCAAGTAAAAGAGAGGTCATTTGACCAGGGATGGGGGGTTTTCCTTGTTTGAGTAAGAGGAGAAAAGCGTCAGGATTTTTTTGAGTAATTAAAGCAGTTCCCTGGTCTATGAGAAAGTTACGAGCGGTTTTGTAATCCATTTTTATCTAAGATTAAGTTAAACTGTTACGCCTTCGATTTTCTCATCTATACTATCATACAAGGTGCGTAATTTATTTAACTTATCTTCATCAGCCTGCCAAAAACCTCGCCCATTTGCTTCTAACATTCGCGCCACAATATTGCGAAATGCTTCCGGGTTGGCTTGCTGCAATTTTTTCGCCATTTCTGTATCCAAAGCGTAGGTATCCGCTGCTTGTTCATAAACCCAATTATCAGTAAAATCTACTGTTCCACCCCACCCGATCAAAGCTGTCATTCGTTGGGAGATTTCATAAGCGCCGCCACTACCTTGATTTACCATTGCTTCAGCCCATTTTGGGTTAAGTAATTTGCTGCGATATTCCATCCGTAATACTTCTTCTAATTTACGCGGGGTGGTGTCATTAGAGAAACTTTCAACAAAACTGGCATTTACCTTTTTACCACTTTGTTTTTCTGCTGCTTTCTTGAGGGCGCCGGTGTTGGCATAATATTCTTGAATGTCTGTTAAACCATATTCTACAGAATCAATTTCTTGCACTATTGTTTCACTGGTTTGTAATAGCTTATCCAGCACTTCTGGGCGCGCTTGACCTTTATCTTTGCGGCCATAACTAAAGACATTTCGGCTGCGCCAAGTATCGGCTAATTCATCTCCATTTTCCCAATTACTATCAACTACTTGGTCATTTACCAAAGAACCAAAATCACCGGCAGGGTTAGAAAACAACCGCGCGGAAACGTTTTCAACGCCTTGGGCTTTTAATTGTAAGGCGTGTTTGCGGATAAAATTTTGTTCTTCGGGTTCATTTATTTGGGATGCCCGCAAAAACAAATCATCCAATAATTCAATGATATTTACAAAACTATCGCGGAAAATTCCTGATAAATTTCCTAACACATCAATGCGAGGATGTCCGACTTCTGCGAGTGGTTTTAATTCATAGCGAACGATGCGACCGGTTCCTTCTTTGACAGGTTCAGCCCCTACCAATTCTAACAAAATTCCCAAGGATTCACCTTTGGTTTTAATGGCATCTAAACCCCACAACATTACAGCCACAGTTTCCGGGTATTTGCCTGTTTCTTTTAACTGCTGAGAAATGATTTTTTTGGCGATTTCTCGTCCTCTTTCATAGGCTGCCGGTGATGGCATTCGATAGGGATCTAATGCGTGAATATTGCGACCTGTAGGCAATACTCCGGGGCCATCTCTTAGCAAGTCTCCACCGGGGGCTGGGGGGATATATTCGCCATTTAAACCGCGTAAAAGATTCGTTATTTCATCGGTTGTTTGCATTAACAAATCTTTTATTTGTGAGACTTCTTTTTCTGGTGACACCGGCATTTTCTCACTAAGTGGCACCGGCATCTTGCCGGTGACTATCTCTGTACCAAAATAGGCATCTAAATAACTCTTCAATTGCTCATCGGTTGGCGATTGTCCCAAAGTATGCAGCCCAGAAGAAAATAACCGTTGTTCAACAATTTGCAAGTATTCATACACCTTGACAAAATAATGATTAAGGGCATCTTTGCTGAACATTCGAGCATTTTCTGGCGAAAAAGAAATGCCTAATTTTTTTGCTTCCTCAAAAGCACAATCTGCATCAAGGCCGGTATCAACAATTTTTTTACAAATGGCTTCTTGTAAGGCTGAATTTTTCTGTGGATCTTCCCGATATTCGGCAATTAAATCTCGCAAAATCATCAACTCTTTATAAAGACCGGCCCGACCATAGGGCGGTACATTATGCGAAATTAAGACCCCATATCCCCGCCGTTTGGCTAAAATTGACTCGGAAGGATTATTAGCCGCGTAAATATACAAATTTGGCATATTTCCTAGGAGAATATCAGACCAAGAGTAGCCGGTATTTCCCAGCGGAGATCCCGGCAACCATTCAACAGTTCCGTGCATTCCAAAATGCACAACTGCATGAGGTTGATATTCATTTTGTAGCCATTTATAAAACGCTGCATATTGCGGATGTGGTGTCATGTCTCGCTCAAACATTAACCGCATGGGGTCGCCAGAAATTCCTAATGGGGGTTGTACACCTATCCAAACATTTCCTAACTGTATTCCGCCAATTTGATATTCATCGCCGTTAGTTTTTATGCCGGTGCCGGTTAGAGATTTCCATTGTTTTTCAATGCGGGTAGTTAAAAGGTATCCTAACCATTTTTCTAAAGTTTGAGCATTAACTTGTCGCGGTGTTTCTACAGCTTCATCTGCTTGTTTTACTTGGCGGATGATTTCTTCGCCGTCTTCTGGCAATTCCCCAACATTATAACCTTGTTTTTTGAGGGCAATTAAGAAATTGAGTAACGAACGAGGCACATTTAATAATGCTGCTGTGCCGGTTGCCCCATAACCCGGAGGAAAGCCATATAACATAACAGCAATGCGGCGGTTTTCTGGGGGTGTTTGGCGTAAATTTATCCAGCTTTTTATTCTGCCGGTTAAGCGTTTGACTCGTTCAGGAACTAAATAAATATCTTCGCCAACTAAACCTCCCAAAGGAATTGTATCAATAGCCCCATCTAATTCTGGTAAAGCATATAAAACGACACTTTGTAAACCGCCTATACCTTGACGAGTCCATGAATGGATATCTTGAATTAATAAAGGCGCGGCGACAAAATAAGGCACATTTTTTGCAGATAAAATACGTTTAGCAACTTCAATTTGCCGGCCTGCTTCCATCGAACCGGCCGGCCCGCCTACCAATGGAAACCCAATCGTTGAGACAATTGCATCAACTTCAACCGCATCTTTTGAAAGAGAAGCTGTTTCAATATTTCCCTTTTGACGTTGTGCTATTTCATAAGTTGTAGTCATCCAATCTCGCACCGCCACATGACCTTCAACGCCGTTAATAAATATCGGCAAAGGAGTTAAACCGGCCTCCTCAAATTTCCTAATTAATTGCCAAATATAAGCCTGTTTTGTAATAACGTGCTTGCGGTAAAGCAAAATTCCCACCGTCGGATTAAGACTTTTTTCTATATTTTGTCGGTACCATTGTAAATAAGCGCGGGGAGATTCAAAATAACCGTTATATTTTGGATGTAATAAACCCATATTGGGAGTTTCAAGAGGTGGCGGAATTTCCCCAACCTTTAAACCCAGATATTTTTCAGCCAAAACCCAAAACATTGCCGCGACATTTTCCACACCACCGGCATTCCAATAACCGTAAATAATTAACCAATTTCGTAAATCTTGAACTTTTTGCACCGGCACATATTTAAGCAACTTCGGCCCGACTTTCAAAAAACTAATATACCCCGCCAGTTTATCCTCTTCTTTGCCATTGCCAAATTTATCTAAAATAAACTTTACCGGCTTTGGCATACCCTTCGGTTTATCACCAATTTTAAACGCCCCAATTTGCGTTAAACTCATCAACTCCAAAGCCGACTCAAACACCAACCGAATAGGAATATTTTGCACCCGTTCTCGCAACCATAAAACCTGATCATAATCAAAAATTAAACTGGCAAAAAATACATCAGCATTTTGCAGCGCCTCAGCAACATTCGCCGGTTGGGTAGAAATATCAGCATCACTAAATATGCAAATATCTAAATCAAAACAGCCAGAACTCGCCATCTGTGCAGCTTTGCGGTATAACTCTGCATTGAATGTTTCAAACCCAGCAATCAAGACGATCCGTTTCATGGCCAAAACCCGGAAATATTTCTTCACCTTAGATTGTAATGGCAGTTTCAAAACAATCGAGAATTAAACTTTAAAGTTCTTACCTAATGCGTTATCAAAAACCGGCACTTGATCGTAAAACAGAAGAGAAGCGTTTTTACACAGCCATGAAAAGCCAAAAAACCCGCCATTTCCTGCCCCTATTTGCACTCCTAGCCACCCTAAGCGCCTGTGGCGGCGAAACTGCACCCCCACCGGCACCAACCCCCCAAGCTGCAACCCCAGCAGCAGCCCCAGCCAAACCCGCAGCAGCCCCAGCCAAACCAGCCACAACCCCCGCCGCAACCTTTCCCCCAGGAAAAGATCCCTTTGAACTTGCAGAAGACAAAGCCGCCAGCGCCACAAGCCTCTCCCAGTCATCCGCAACACCAGACGACTGGAAACTCGTAGAAAGCCGGTGGCAAGAAGCCATTGTATTAATGAAACAAGTACCCACAGATCACCCCAAAAAAGCACAAATTAAGAAAAAACTTGCGGACTATCAAAAAAACCTCAACACCGCCAAACAAAAAACCACAAAACGCAGCAACAAACCCAGCAAACTCGCCAAAGCAAAACAAAATTATCCCCTCGGTGGCGAACTTTTTTAAACTCAAGCCAGCGAGGGGGTATTAAAACTTGCAATTTTCTGATAACCAGGGTTGGGTTTATTAAAAAAAAAACACTTCCACCCTGGTTAAACCCGCATTAATTTAATAAAGCCTTAATATTAAATTCTTCCTCAAGACAAAGCAAAATCTCTTCTTTTCCTGTCGCCATTTTTATCGCTTTATCCTTAATAGACTTGAGAACCAAACGAACCACCCAAGGAGACAAAGCCGGGTTATTATCCATTTCTGAAATTAGCGCATCCAAATCATTAATCACAGAACACATCGGCAAATAATCGCTGTTATACATGACATTCTCCTTGGCCTCAACTTGGCGGATAAAATAGAAACTACACTGTAAACAAGTGTGTGAGAAATTGAGCATTGACTTGTTTTTCCCTGTATCTAACCTAAAAAAAATTGTGGCATTACTGGGATCAAGATGTGCCACTCTTAGCGCCGCCTTTACCGCCTACGCCGCGAGCCAGTTTGCCTTAAAATCGCCATAATCCTTTATTTGCAAGACTTTTCGCCACACCGGCCCATAATAGGCCAGCGAGTAGCCGGTAGACAGTCGGAAAACTGTCACACACAATAACAACCTGCTCAATAAACGCGGGCCGGCCTAAATTGCACTAAACTACAGCTATGATGCGCTACCTCTAGCCCCTTAACGCCGTGAGCAACCTTAAAAACCAGCCGTCAAACCGGCTCGAAATAGCAGAATCAGCTTCTTTGATCGCCTCAGCAGCCGGAACCATCTGCGCTGCAATATTGAACCAAGCCATTTTTGCAGCCGCACCTTTAACTGTGGCGCTTTCGTTAAATTTTATTAACCGCCAACGTCTGCAAACGCAAACCACACTGAACACAAAAAACACCAACGCCGCCATTAGTTATGTAGAGCGTCAACTGCGAAGTGAGGTAGAATCTGTACGAGCGCAAATGCGCCGCTTACCAGCCGCAGAACGCCTGCGAGAAATGGAAGAATCAATAGTTAGATTAGCTCTATTGTGGACACAAATACAGCAACGAATGGAGGAAACCAACACTCCCTTAAACGAGGCAAAAATTCAAGAAGAATTCCTGATTTTGCGGCGGGCCATTCTGCGCTTACGAGATACCAGCAATGCACATTTAAGCGAAATTCAAAACAATTTACAAAACGAAATCGACACCTTGCGGCAAACTTTGCCCCCGTCGGCAATTAACCCCGAAACTCAAATTGATGAAAACCTCGAAAACGAGCCGGTGCTAACCCAAATTCAACAACTCCAAGAACGCATTGAGCAACTCGAACAAAAAAATCAAAAAATTATTAAACCCTTCCTCAAACGTTTAGTTATTCAAGTCAAAAAACTCCAACAACAATCGAATACCGACGCCCTCGCAGCCACCCTTAGCCAACTCATTACCCACCTCGAAAACCTGGCCAAAGAACTAGAAACGCAAATTGACCCCCAACAAGTTAAATCATTACAAACAGCCCTTTCTAAACTCTCAGAAAATCTCCCCGACCGGCAACCCCAACAAATTCAAACTCAAAGAGTAAGAGGCTGGGAATAACTTTATCAAGCCATCAATCAAATTCCACAAATAATATTACTTATTGACAAAAATCAAAAGTTATGTTTTGTTAGTACCGAATGAATGTACTATTCACAGGGGTTTCAGGCGTTTTTTTGTCAGGGGTCTATTTTTCTTGTTTGAATAAGTTTTCAGCTTCTTTAGTCACTAGAAAATCTCTAAGTCTCAATGCCCTTTTCTGATAGTTAGGTATAAATCAAGGCTTCTGAAAGCTAGAAAAGCGATTTTTTGCCCTTAGTTCATGCAATTGAAATCCCTAGTTTATTGCAAACAAAGCTGATAAAAAGCTACTTTCCTCACACCCATGAAAAAACCTCCCCTCAATGATGCAAAAAAGCTTTTTTACTTTTTAATATTCTTCCTGGTTGAGTTATTAGCTTTTTTTAAACCACTCCTCGCCGCAGAACCCTACACAAACGCCCAAAATCCCCCAATTCCCAACCCCATCCCCCCTGCGGAGAGAGAATCAACTCCCCTGCCTATACCGCCTTTATTGCCGCCACCAGAACAACTTTTGCAACCCCCTACCACCCCACCGGCACCAGCAGAAAGCTTGCTCGAAAACATCCCCGGAAAAATAAAAATTCAACAATTTAATTTTGAAGGAAACACCGTTTTTAGTGACGAACATCTCCGAGAAATTCTTAGCTCTTATATAGATAAAGAAGTAACCTTTAGCGAACTTTTACAAGCCCGCAGCCTGATCACAAAATATTATATTGACAAGGGATACATCACTACAGGTGCTCTAATTCCTCCCCAAACCTTAGAAAGGGGAATCGTCCTCATCCAAATCATAGAAGGGCAACTCGAAAACATTAAAATCACCGGCACAAATCGCCTTGATCCTAACTATATCCGCTCAAGAATAGAAACAGTTACCCAAAATGCCTTAAATACCTACACACTCCTAGAAGCCTTACAAAATCTGCAACTCAACCCCCTTATTGCCACCATATCCGCCGAACTTACTGGCGGCACAAAACCAGGCAGCAGCATCTTAGAAGTCATAATCACAGAAGCCCCAACTTTCCAAACCCAAATATTATTAGATAACAGCAGATCACCAAGCATCGGCAGTTTTCGTCGACAAATTTCTGCCAGCGAATTAAACTTACTTGGAATTGGAGACAGCCTTGGCCTCACCTATGCTAACACCGACGGAAGTAACAACTTTGATATTAGATACAGCCTGCCGGTTAACCCCCGCAACGGCATCCTTACACTCTCCTACAATCGCAGCACTAGCTTAATCATTCAACCGCCTTTTGATCAACTTGATATTAAAGGCAAATCTCATAACTATGAAATTAATTTTCGTCAGCCAATTATTGAAAAGCCCACTCAAGAATTTGCCCTGGGTTTCAGCGCCATCCGCCGCGAAAATTATACTACCTTACTTGGTGAACCTTTTCCCCTTTCTGCCGGTGCCAACGAGCAAGGCGAAACCCAGCTTAACATTTTACGGTTTTATCAAGATTGGACAACGCGAGATTCTCAACAAGTTTTTGTCGCCCGTTCCCAATTTTCTTTAGGGTTAGGATGGGGAGGAACTCGCAATCAAGAACCGCCAGATAGCCGGTTTTTTGCCTGGCGAGGACAATCACAATGGTTACGGCAAATTGCCCCAGATACTTTAGTAGTTATTCGCGGAGATATACAACTTGCCTCGCGTTCCTTATTGCCTTTAGAACAATTTACAATCGGCGGTTTAGAAAACGTCAGGGGCTACGCGCAAGACACAATTCTCAGCGATAATGGTGTTTTTGCTTCCGCAGAAGTTAGGGTGCCGGTTTATCGTTTATCTGAAGACCAAGGAGCTTTGTTTATAACACCTTTTATAGACTTTGGTACAGGCTGGAATAGTTCAGAAATAACACCCCCAGGGGGGAATACATTACTTTCTGTGGGGTTAGGTTTACGCTTTCAACTAGGCGAAAATTTAACGGCTAATTTAGATTATGGAATTCCTTTAATTAATTCGAGAAGAGATGATCGAACCTGGCAAGACAACGGTTTATATTTTTCTATTTTCGCTTCTCCGTTTTGATTTTATGGTAAGAAGCTTTTCTCTCCACAGCTTAAAATTTAAGAACCTAGCCCTGAAAGCAGCCTCCTCTGGGAAGGGGCGGCAAGAAATATGGTATTTATCTTGGAGAGAAAGCGCAGAGAGACTTAGGTTCAGGACTCCCAGAAAATGCAGCCTTGAGAAGAAATAAGATTTTTGACAACTTTGCGATAATCTCAAGAAATTACGACCTTGTGGTAAAAGCGCGTGAAGAAGATCCCCCCCCTTGACCTAGCCCAACAATACCAGACCATCTCCTCCGAAGTTGGTCAAGCTGTGCTGGAACTGCTGGCCTCTGGACGCTATATTGGCGGGCCGGTGGTGGCAGAATTTGAACGGCAGTTTGCTGAATTTGTCGGTGTCAGCGACTGTGTTGGCTGTAACTCCGGCACCGATGCGCTTTATTTGGCCCTGCGAGCCTTGGATATTGGCCCAGGCGATGAAGTGATTACAACGTCGTTTACGTTTTTTGCTACCGCTGAGGTGATTTCGGCGGTGGGGGCGACACCGGTGTTTGTGGATATTGATCCGCATACCTATAATCTTGACCTTGATGCCGTTGCCGCCGCCTGTACACCAAGAACAAAAGCAATTATGCCGGTGCATTTGTTTGGTCAGCCGGTGGATATGACGCGGTTGATGGAAATTGCCGGTCGTTATAATTTGGGGGTGATTGAAGATTGCGCCCAGGCCACCGGCGCTGTTTGGGAAGGCCGCAGAGTTGGCAGTATCGGTCATATTGGCTGTTTTAGCTTTTTCCCCACTAAAAATTTAGGCGCCTGTGGTGATGGCGGCGCGGTGACAACCAATGATCCGGCAATTGCAGCGCGGGTGCGGGTTTTGAAAGAACATGGTCAAACCAAGCGCTACCACTATGAGGAAATTGGTGTCAACAGCCGGTTAGATGCCCTTCAAGCAGCGATTTTGCAAATTAAACTTTGTCATCTCGATAGCTGGAACAGCCAACGGCGTAAAGTGCAGGCTGTTTATGACGAGTTGCTTTTGCCGGTAAAGTCTGTGATTCGTCCTCAAGAAATTGCCGGTGGAACGAGTGTTTGGAACCAATATACAATTCGAGTTCAAAACAACGCGGATCAGGCCATGAGTGCCGGTGAGTACCGCAACTGGCTACGCGACCGGCTCCAAGATAGGGGAGTGAGTACAATGGTTTATTATCCAATGCCATTACACCTTCAGCCGGTTTATGAATCTTTGGGCTACCTGTCAGGGGCTTTGCCTGTGTGTGAACAATTGGCCGGTGAAGTGTTATCGTTGCCCATGTTCCCCGAACTCAACCGCGATGAGCAAACTCAAGTAGTTTGGTGCCTCAAAGATTGCTTGGCCTTGCCAATTTCTAATTTTGAGTCTGTTTGAGCGCTCCCGCATTATCTCGGATGTCAGTTGCCATATCAAAGCAGTAGATTGTTATTTTCTATATGCTGTTGACGGTGAGGCGGGTGAGTGTGGCTGACAGTTTTTGATCGCCTTTGCGGTTTAACCGCACACTCGCCTGTACTGACAAAAACACTGGAAATAAAATTTACAGTGAAAAGGCATATTTTTCTCATTTTTTGTCGCTTTTTGGTTTCACGGGCTGTTGAGGAAAAAACGCGGCGGAAGCTATGGGGCTTTCTAGTTACTTGGCTCTCTGATATACGGATACTTTTTCTAAAGCGTAGTAAGATTGATCTTAGTTTGTGTCTGGTTGTCAGCAAGCACCCCCCTAAAAAATGTTTCTACCTAGAGGTGCCAATCGCCGACATCACCTCACCTCACCTCACCTCTAACCTAAAAGAAGCTGTTTGCTGTGCATTTGGCAGGAGAAAAAAACAATGGAAACAATCCCCGGTTTTGATGAAGTCCTCAAAGACTTAGAACGCAGTGATAACGTTAGCAAAATCAAAAAATTACTACTATGTGCTACTAAAAATCGTTGGGAAAATGACCCCGATACACTCGATTCTCTGGATTTATCTGATTTAGTCCAAGATACTTATAAGGTGGCAACCACTTTCGGACATCTGGAGTCTGTTATCCTTCAGGTTATCAAAAAACTAAATAAAAAAGTCCAGTATTTTTTGCTTGCTAGTACCCTGGTTCAAAAACTCAGCAAACTCTATCCAGAAAATCAAGCCAAACGCAAGCGGATACGCACACAATTAAAACAACTCAAAAAAGGCGTAAAATATCCCTACGATTTGTCAGATTTGAAGTTTACTGTATCGCGGGAATCTACAGTGCGCCGGGCAAAAGTTTTGGTGTTTTCGGCTTTAAACTATAAGTTTGGCTACAGCACTCAAGATTGGGCAACTCTGGATTCTTTAGAATTTGATGAGTTGGTAAGGGCTTTGTTTTATGCCTGTGAAACGCCAGAAGATTTAGAGTTTCGTCTCTATGGCACCGCAACTTGTCTCGAAGAACCCGACAAGCAAATCAAAACTGCCAATATCATCGTCGAGTCGATGTTGCCCTATTATCAAGAAATCCAAAGAGGGCGGGATATTACTTTAGATGCGGATGAAGATGAAATCACAGAAATAAGCTTTAAATCAAGTTACCATCGTCCTTCAGATATCCAATTGGCAGCCCAAACCAAAAAAGAAGAAGAAGATGATGATGACAGCTATAACAGCAGCGAAGATTTAAAAATTCCTGATTTTATTCTCACCGATGAATCTGATGCCAAAATTGGAGAAGTTATCAAAAGACAAAGGGAGGTAGAAAACGCTTTAAGGCCGTTTGTAGATAACCGAGTTAATGCAATTATGGCAGTTCTTGAAACCCATATTCGGGAATTAGAAACAGAACTAGATAAACATATAGAAGACTCTCACCAAGGGGCAAATGCGCCCTTAAAATATCAAAGTCTCCGCCAGTTTGTCAAAGATGTTCAAGCCAAATCTTCCCAATATTTAGAAATGCTGGAAAATATGGAAGCTAATGCTAAAAAAGGCTAACATAATCAATGATTTTTGATTTTTTAACTTTTTTCAAAAATGGCAGTTGATGTAATGGCGAACGGCTTAGCCTCACCCTAGGCAAACAGCAGAAGCATCGGTGAATTAGTCGCCGGTGCTTTGCTTTTTCTCTACTCCTGTTAAAAAAATCTTAGTTGAATTCGCCCCTTTCAAAAAAGTAAACTTTCCTTAAAAAAAAGGCCACTCTCGCCAACAAAAACCTATTAACGACAGTACCCTTCCCAGAATCCAAGTTACCGCCGTTGCTGCGTCTGGGTTCTTATCTGCAAAAAACATACTCAGTCCACAGCAAACGGCAGAATAGGTTATAAAAATCAACCGCCAGCAGCAAAGGAAGCCATAATAGCTATCGAAAGGGCTAAGCCCGGAAGCAACAAAATCCCTAACATTAAAAGATCGTGAGAATTCATAACAAAGTCTCCGTGTAATGGTATGTTATCAAACCCGTGATTTGCAAATCATTTTAGCATTTTAACAAACAAACAGCAGAAAATCCCCAACAAAAACCTCTGGGTTTCATCCCTCATCAAAAGTTAGTCTGCGCTTAAAACTCTTGAACCTCTAATCAAAACTCAAAACCGGCAACCTTCCGCCACAGGACAAACTTTCTCAGCAAGAGGATTTTCCCGTAAATCCAGCAATTTTAAATTTTTTAGAGCAATCAAAGCCTCAATATCCGTAATTTGATTGCTATACAAATCAAGATAAATCAAATTACTTAAAGAGGCTAATCCCTGCAAATTGCTAATATTATTCCTAAACAAAATCAACTCAGTTAAATTTGTCAAACCGGCCAGCGGTAAAACATCAGAAACTTGATTATTACCCAAATTCAAACTACTTAAACTGGACAAAGAAGCCAGAGGTTGTAAATCCGAAACTTGATTGCTGTGCAAATTCAAATAAGCTAAATTTCGCAAATTTTCCAGGGCGCTCAAATCGGAAATGCGATTACCATAAAGAGACAAAAAAGTAAGATTTTTTAAATTAGCCAGTGGAGTTAAATCAGAAATGAGATTTTCTGAAAGCGAGAGAAAGCCCAGATTTACTAAATTTTGTAAAGGACTTATATCAGAAATTTGATTGCTATACAAAGCCAATTTTGTAAGCTGAGTCAAAGATTGTAAAGGCGTGAGATCAACAATTTTATTATTAAAAAGACTTAGCTGAGTTAAATTTTGCAAACCTTGTAAAGGAGTTAAATCCGAAATTTGATTACTATCCAAAAAAAGCGAAGTTAAATTAACCAAAGAAGCCAGAGGAGAAAGATCCGAAATATTATTAACATCCAGATAAAGAACCCTTAAATTAGTCAAACCAGAAAGCGGAGAAAGATCAGAAATGCCCGCCCGACTAAAATTCAGTTCAGCAGTCGAAGAAAAAATCTCATTAGCCTCTTGACAATCTTGAGTCCCGCTTCCTTCCAACATCAAAGAAACAGTTAATTGAGCCGCCGGCTGAAGTTGATCTTGCTTTAAACAAAAATCAGCAAAACTCCCAATCGTATCCGCAGCAAAAACAGGCCGGCCAACCCCCAAACCCAAAAACAACAAAAAACCAATCAACCAAACCCCAAAATTAAACTTTATCTTCATCTGCGTTAATCTGCGGTTAAAAATCAAAACCCCTTGCCAACAAAAAGCCAAAAGCTTATCATAATCAAAACATTACAACAAAAAACCATGAATGTCGAACAACTCTTCACCGGCGCCAATATATTTGTCTTACCATTTTGGACACTAATGATTTTATTACCAAACTGGGGAGTGACCAGAAAAATCATAGAATCTTATATTCCCTTTGTAATTTTGGCAGCGCTTTATATCTTTTTAATCAGCGGCACCCTAACCGAAGAAAGCGCCCAAGCCCTAGCCAATCCTACCTTAGCAGATATTGCCAGATTTTTCGCCGAAGAAAGAGCAGCAGCCACAGGCTGGGTGCATTTTTTAGTAATGGATTTATTTGTGGGACGGTGGATTTATTTAGAAGGACAACGCACCGGCCTGTGGACAATTCACTCACTGATTTTGTGTTTATTTGCCGGCCCCTTGGGATTATTATCACATATTGCCACCGATTGGATTGGTCAAAAATTCCTCACCAAACCCGAAACCGAACCCACTCCCTCCACATAATAAAAGAGGGTGGGTGAGTTGTCAGTCTTGAGGGTGGCGGGAAATTTTCTTTCCAAAAAAAACTTCCTAAAAAGGTTCAGCCGTATGCAAAATCGGATCAAAAGCCAATCGCTGATTTTCCTGAGATCCGTACACACAAAAACTCACCGTAACTTCATCCCCAATAGATTCAACGCGGTGAATTGCATTCGGCATAAAACTAATTAAATCTCCCGCCACCAAAACTTTCTGAGACAAAGGTTTGATTTTGTGGGGAAAATCTTTATCACCGGGGCGTTCCCAAAACTTATATTTACAGCTACCTTGTAATAACAAAACCACCGCCCAAGTGCCATGATTATGAATAGGTGAAACAATCCCCGGACGCGCCGCAACAATTTCCGCAGACAGGCCAAAATAAGGTTCCTCGTAAAGCTTTAAAATTGAAAAACCTGTGGCAGAGGAAGGTTCTAAAAACTCGGTTTGTAGCCAATAAGAACTCGTCAGCAATCGGCGCACTAAAGGGCGAATCATTTGCAGACGTCGGCGGTTTTCTTTAAACGTTAAAATGATATCTTCAATTTCCGTTAAAAATCGATAGAGACGATAAGGATTTGAAGGCCATTGAACATCGCCAGATAATATGCAAGCTTGACACTCACCGTTATCACTCACCAGCCAATCTCGACTTTCCATAAGCAAGGTAAAATTAAAACGCAGCAAGAGATACTACTAAGCTTCACTGTCTGATCCGTGCGTCCCACCCAATCCCCTCACCGTCAACTCCACGCCTGCGCCCTCCGCAGTAGCGCAACTGGGGAGGAAGAAAAGAAATAAATTTTTATTGTTGCGGTTGACCGTACCCTTGAGGTGAAATTGTGGCCAAAGAATATGATTTAGTGGTTATTGGCGGTGGCTCAGCCGGTTTAGTCGTAGCAAGCGCGGCGGCTCAACTGAAAGCAAAAGTCGCACTGGTGGAATGCGAACGTTTGGGGGGCGATTGTTTGTGGTATGGGTGTGTGCCGAGTAAATCTTTGTTGCACGCCGCCGGCACCGCCTACACGGTAAAAAATAGCGGTCAGTTTGGCATAAATTACCAAAACTTAGACATCGATTTTGCCAAAACGATCCGCCATGTTGAACAAGTTATTGCTACTATTGAACCCCACGACTCACCGGCACGTTTTGAAAGTTTAGGGGTAGAAGTTATTTTTGGCAGGGGCGAATTTATTAACCGGCAAAGCTTCGCAGTTAATGACAGAATTCTCACAGCGCGTGCATTTGTCATCGCTACCGGTTCGCGTCCTTTTATTCCAGCAATTGAGGGATTAAAAGAGTGTGGATATTTAACAAATGAGGAAGTTTTTTCTTTAACAAAACTGCCAAAAAAACTTGCCGTGATTGGCGCGGGGCCGGTGGGTTGTGAATTGGGCCAAGCCTTGGCACGTTTGGGATCGCAGGTGACTTTAATTGCCAAAACTGCCCAAATTTTAGCCAGAGAAGACCCGGAAGCGGCCCAAGTTGTCCAAACTCAATTGGAAGCAGAAGGTATTGAGATTTTGAGAAATAGAAAAGTCAATCGAATTGAAGTTAAGGGGGAGGAAAAAGTTATTTGGGATGGGGATCAAGAGTTAGCCAAAGTAGAAGAAATTCTGGTGGCTGTGGGCAGGGTGCCGAATGTGGACTTACTAAATTTGCCAGCGGCGGGGGTGGATGTTGGCAAGGGTGGAATTGTCGTCAATAATAAACTGCAAACGAGCAATCGGAAAATTTATGCTTGTGGGGATGTGATTGGCGGGTATCGGTTTACTCATGCTGCGAGTTATGAGGCGCAGGTGGTGTTGAAAAATGCCTTGTTTTTGCCGGCTTGGCGGGGCCATTATCGGGTGATGCCAAGGGCAACGTTTACGCAGCCAGAATTAGCCAGTGTGGGAATGACGGAGGCTGAGGCGCGTGATTGTTATGGGGATCAAGTTTGCGTGCTCAAACAAGAGTTTGCCGGTGTAGACCGGGCTGTGGCAGAATCACATAAAGAGGGTTTTGTCAAAATTATTACGCGCCATAATGGGGAAATTTTGGGGGCGCATTTGGTGGGCACGAGGGCCGGTGAGTTAATCCACGAGGTTGTTTTGGCGATGAGTTATAAGCTCAAGGTTTCGGCGTTGAGTAATATGATTCACATTTACCCTACTCTTTCGGAGGTCACTGGCAAGGCGGCTTTGCAGTTAACTAAGCAGAATTATGCTGCAAACAAGCGGTTACAGGGTTTGTTAGAAAGGTTTTTTGCTTTGCGCCGCCGTTTGTAATTTGGCGGCAATTGGCAAGGTAAGATAACTTAAGTTGCAAGTTAGCGAATCTAAATATTTCGATGGCTGCTTTGGGCGAGCCAGTCCTTATGCCTTTAAGCCCACATCCCTCCACAGAGTGCTAAAAAAGGCGGAAACTGCTCGCTACCGCCCTTAAAAAAGCGATTAGGCGACGCAAAAGATTTGTTTTATGACTACCGACTTAGGTTTAAGATATAAAGGAACCAAGCAAACAAGTTCTATGTTTTTTTTGGTTAGTTTAATAATAGTTCTCTGACATCTATCTAAAGTTGTATTTTTGGGGCGTTAAATGGGTATAATCGTTTTTAGTCACCAGTTTGTCGTTGTTAATTGTAGTTCACTACACAAATCAACGCCTAACTGACGAAAAAAAAGGCATGGCGATCAATATCACAAAAATAGCCATCGCAAATCACAACTTTTGTCAGAGATTCATCACTGGGAAAGACGATGATTATCACCTTGCCACATCGGCTTTCATCACTGTCTGAGCCGATTTTAGGGCTCATACTAAGACTAGAAGGATTTGTTATGGCAAAAAAAGTCCGAGGAGGGACTTGCCATGTTGTTTAGACCTGGATTTGACGACCGGAAACTGGCTGAGAGCTTTTATCAGACTTTGTTGCAGCGATTGTGTGATTCTTTTGATAATTCGACACAACGGCTGTTAGAAGATTGCAATTTTGGTTTTGCTCCTAGTCCTGTGGGCTTAAAAACTTTTTTTATTGTGGCTCCCAGCTTAGATGTGGCGGAGCAATTGATCGAACGCATTGATAGCATTATTGGCCAAGTTACAGCACTGATGGCCGGTGTGGGGCAAACGGCGATTTGTGTAGGGCCAAACCGGGAGCCGGTGGATTGTTCCTCTCCAACCGAGCAATCACTCCAAACTCCGCCTCGATTTATGATGGGTAAAATTTTTCCCCACCCGCCAGCAGAAGACGAAATGCTCGATTAGTGTCTTTGCGCCGCAACCCTTGAAAAAGGGAGAGTGAAGCATTATCGCCACCAGCCTTCGCTGGCTGGCTTTTTTTTGAGAATTTTTCAGTTATTTTCAGCCTCGCAAAGTCTCACTCAGCCAGACTTGAAGGGTTTGGTTGCTATGAAAGGCTGTGTCCACACACCAAAAAAAGAAGTTTGTGTAAAGTCAGTAAAGTTAGATTGCTCAAAGGTTGCCAAATAAGCTAGGATTGCCAAACAATGAAGACGGAAATTTCGCGTTAAATTTTTTTTATTCATTCAACTGTAACGAAAAGTATCAGGGTTATATGGTTAGCCAACCCCAAGATGCCGATTTTCTGGTTTCTTTTTCCGAGCAAATGCCGGTGGTGTTACTACCGGCCCGCCTGAGCGTTCTGGAAGCAGTGGCATTTAAGGAAACCTGTCAGCAGCTTTTTGTGGCCACTCCGCCACCGAGTAAGCTGGTGCTGGACTTCAGCCAGACGGTTTTTATGGACAGCAGTGCTGTGGGTGCGTTGGTTAATAACGTGCGGACAGCACAACAAAAAGGCATTGAACTCGTGTTGCGAAACGTCCAACCGCAAGTGATGGCCGTGCTGTCGATCACCGGCCTGGATCAGGTGCTAACGGTCGAGAGAGCGGGGCCAACACCCCTAAATACAGACCGCAAAGCTCGCGTCGATAACCAATTGCCCACCACTCACCCCTCGGTGCGGTCTTGGGTAAAACGGGCGCTGGACGTGATCGGAGCACTGGTAGGTTTGGCAATCACGGCGATACTGTTGATCCCGATTGGAATTGCAATTAAACTGGATAGTCCGGGGCCGATTTTTTTCAGTCAAATTCGCTGCGGATGGATGGGCCGGCGCTTTCGGCTGTGGAAGTTGCGGTCGATGTGTTCCAATGCGGAGGCTTTGAAGTCGCAAGTCGAGAATAAAGTCGAAGGGCCATTGTTTAAAAACGATAATGACCCCCGGATTACTAAAGTGGGCCGGTTTTTGCGGCGGACAAGTTTGGATGAGTTGCCACAATTTTGGAACGTCCTCAAAGGTGATATGAGTTTGGTGGGGACTCGTCCGCCTACCCCCGATGAGGTAGAGCGTTATGAGGTTCCTGAGTGGCAGCGTTTGGATGTTAAACCAGGGATGACGGGTGAGTGGCAGGTTAATGGCCGGTCAAAAATCACCAAATTTGAAGATGTCATCAAAATGGATTTGCAATATCAAAAAAATTGGAGTTTGGTTTATGACTTAAAATTGATTGTTAAGACGGTTTTGGTTTTGTTCCGCAAAAATAGTGGTGCAATGTGAAAAAAAAATTGCCAAGGAAGTGAGTTAGATGAATCTCTGATTTAATCTAGTGAACGGCAGTTTTTTTCGGACACCGGCAACCTGCTTTATCAGGCAGGGCGGAGTTTATGAACAGAAATTTCATTCTTCTCTTATATAGAAGATGATGTTAGAAAATTTTGGAAGTTGGTGGAAAGACAAGATATTCCAAAGCGCAAAAAAACCGCCCGAACCAGAGCAACTGATTAACCAATCAAAGCTTAGGGCTTCGACAAATATTAAAGATGTCGAGAAAGTTTTGGAGTGGTTTGAACAATTCAATCAGCCGCCGATAGAAGGCAACATTTGGTGGCGGTGTCAAACGGCTCTGGTGGAAGGATTCACGAATGCTGTCCGCCACGCGCACAAAAACTTGCCTTCCACTACGCCTATTGAATTAGAGGTTAAAGTGTTTGCTAAACATTTAGAAATCCGCATTTGGGATTGCGGTCAGCCTTTTGATTTGCTGGCAAAACTCAATGAAATTTTGCAAAATCCTCCTCTCGATCCCCTGGAAAAAGAAGGCGGTCGGGGACTAATTTTTATGAAAAAATTAACTGATGAGATTGCTTATAATCGCGGGGCTGATCAGCGTAATTGTTTGGTAATGCGCAAGAATTTTGATTGAAAGTAAGCCAAAAGTTGAGGGTAATTTTAAGAATTAAAGTTGCTCCTTGTTGGGTAAGAAAAAAATCTCCCTGTAGGGGGATTTCGCTAGGCAGTCATTTCAATTTAGATGTATAAAAGCATCTAATTTTTATTTCAATATTGGCTGCTGGTGTGACTATAGAAATGGTAAACTCCGTGACAACTGCTCTTGTCGCAATGAGCCAAACACCATTGCCGTCTAAGGAAGCTTTGAGAATTGAAGCACTGAGGCATTATCATATTTTGGATACTGCCCCAGAGCCTGCATTTGACGATTTGGTACGGTTGGCGGCACAAATCTGCTCTACTCCTACAGCGCAGATCAGTTTAATAGATACTGATCGCCAATGGTTAAAGGCAAAATTTGGCTGGTCAAAGGGCTGTATGCGCCGTCAGTTCGCTTTTTGCGCTCATGGAATATTGTGCAATGGATTGTTTATTGTCGGCGATGCTTTGCAAGATAGCCGGTTTGCAGCGCATCCTCTGGTGATTGGCCCTCCTTATATCAGGTTTTATGCCGGTGTGCCCTTGATGACGGGGGATGGTTTGGCGCTGGGGATGTTGTGTGTGATCGATTACAAGCCCCGCGAGTTAAGTTTAGAACAGCAAGAAATGTTGCAAACGCTGGGGCGTCAGGTGATGACGTTGATGGAGTCGCGCCGGCAATTGCGGCAAATGGAAACGACTCAAGCGCATTTGCACAATTTTTTGGATCGGGCCAATGTTTTGATTCAAAGTGTCCGGTTATCGGATGGTAAGTTAATGTCGGTTAATCAAACTTGGCGCTGCACGTTGGGTTATAGTGATGCCGAAATTGATGAAATGTGGTTGTGGGATGTGCTGCATCCCGAAAGCCGTCAACTTTGGTTATTAGAGAAATTGCGCCAAGGTCAAGCGATTGAAGGGATCGAGTTGATTTTTTTGAGCAAAAATGGCGATGCGGTGTGGGTGGAGGGAAATATCGATTGCCGTGTTGAAGCCGGTCAACCGTTGAGCCGTTGGATTTTTCGGAATGTGACATCTCGCAAATACCGGCAAATTTTTGAGCGCAGCGATGAAGGGTTATTTCAAGTGACTTTGGATGGCCGGTTTTGTACCGCTAATGCGGCTTTGGCTCGCATTTTTGGGTATGATTCGCCAGAACAGTTTTTACAATGTGTGGAAAATATTGGCCAACTTTATGCGGAGACAAATTTATGGAAAAAGTGTCTCCAACAGTTAGAAATTGAAAAAGAATTACGCCAGGAAGAAGTTATGGCTTGGCGCAATGGTTCAGAAATTTGGGTTTCGCAAACTTTGGTGTTGCGTCAGGATGTGAATGGCCGGTCAGTGGGGGTTGAGGGATTTGTGCGGGATGTGACGACGCGCAAGCAGTCGGAAGTGACGATTCAAATGGCAAAGGAATTGCTGCAAACGGTTTTGGACGCGGTACCAGGGGCGGTTTCTTTGATTAGTTCAAATTTTCGTTATTTGGGCGTTAACCGCCATTTAGCGACGATTTATAATATGCCGCAAGAGGATTTTGTGAATCGCGAAGTAGGCTTTCATCAGTCGAAATTTGGTCAATTTGTACGGGACTTTTTTGCGAGTTCTGCGAGTGAAGCTTCTTTAGAAATTGATGCGGAAGTAGAAGGATCTCCCAGTCATGCGGTGCTTGCTAAAAAGTGGAATTGGTTGGGGGATGAAGCGGCGGTTTTTGTGGGGATTGATATTACTCAGCGCAAGCTTGCTGAGGCGGCGTTGCAAGCTGAGTTAGAGGAAAGAGAGCGTATTCAGGCGGCGCTAGAGGCGGAGTTGGAGGAGGCGGCTAAGTATGTGCGTTCACTTTTGCCGGCACCAATGCGCGGGCCGGTGGGAATTGATTGGTTGTTTCTTCCTTCTAAAAAGTTGGGCGGTGATAGTTTTGGTTATGATTGGTTAGACCGGGATCATTTAGCAATTTATTTGATTGATGTTTCTGGTCATGGTTTAGGTTCGGCTTTGTTGTCGGTTTCGGTTTTAAATTTGCTGCGTTCTGGTTCGGGTTTACAGACCAATTATTATTGGCCGAGTGATGTTTTGGAGGCGCTTAATCAGACTTTCCAAATGGATAAGCACGGCAATATGTATTTGACAATTTGGTATGGCGTTTATAATCGTTTGACTAATCGGCTTATTTATGCAAGTGCCGGTCATCCACCGGCAGTTTTAATTTCCGAAAATCAAGGCGAGAAGGGGAAGTTACAAGAGCTTAGAAGCCCTGGATGTCTACCAATTGGAATGTTACCAAATGTTGAATATACCAACGCTGAGTGTGAGGTGGAACCAGGGAGCACTCTTTATATTTTTAGTGATGGAATTTATGAGTTTCCGCACCCAGATGGAAGAATTTGGAGTTTTGATATTTTTATCAATTGGCTAGGAAGTCGCTGTTTGGAAAATGAGATTAATTTGGATGAGTTTTTGTCTGAGGTACGAAGTGCGAATGGGAAAGATACTTTTGATGATGATGTGTCTTGGCTCCAAATTAGTTTTTAGTTTTTTTGCTACAGGCTTGGGTTTTTTTAGCTGTGATGCAGACAGATGATTTGAGGCGGGAGTGAAAAAAGTCTCCTGTAGGGGCGGGTTTAGAAACGTTGTTTATGGGAAGATAGACAACTAAATTAACCCACCCCTACGCTAACTATTCTTGGACAAGTTGTTCGACAGAATTTATGGCTTGACTAAAAGATTGCCGATCAGGGAATATTTCTAACAGTTTATTGATTCCCGATAGTTCGCAGATCATTTTCGCTTGATGATTTAGAGAACAAAGAAAAAATTTCAGGTTGGCAGCTTTAACAGTTTTATAGGCAGAAATGATCAGCCGCAAGCCGGAACTGTCCATAAATTTCACATCTTGCAAATCAATTAAGACAATATCGGCTCCTTCTTGAATGACATTGCTAATTTGTTGGTCAAAATGTTCCGCTTGTGTTGCGTCTAATATTCCCGATGGCTCTACGACTTTTACTCGATGACTCATAAGTTTTTTGTTGTTGGATAGAAGGGCACACAGAGAAACTACACTAATTTGCTGTAAGGTTTCGTAATTACCTTAGCTATAGCAAAAATTATGGCGGGTAGGAACGAAATTTGTCAAAGAACGCCTACTTTATAGACGTTTAGATGGGGCTTTTGTTGCTTCTTGACGCTTTTTTTTGCCTCTTTTGTGGGGGCTGGCTTTCTATTGAGGTTTAAAGATTATAAATATGCCGAAAGTAGGTTGCTAAAATGCAATCGTTGTAGTAGGTAATCGGCGGGGTGTCAATTTTCTTTATGAAAACTTTGCTTAAAAAGATGGTTTTGTTTGATTTACAGGTGGCGAAAATTATTTATGTGGCTGCTTTGGATGCGCCAAAAGAGATTTCGCGGCTGGGGGTGATACACAAATTGGGGGGATCATTTTGTATTGCCAATAGTCGGCAATAATTCTGCTCAATATTATACGCTGTGAGATTTATTACCGGCAACTGCATCGGCAGCAGTTATTCCTGCTGCGCCGATACCAATTCCGCCGAAACTAGCAACTATTCTGATATTGCAAATTAAGGCAGAAACGCCTATACCAGCAAAAGAGGCGGTGCTGATATAAACTGCCCTTTCTTGCTAATTTGTTTTTAATTTTTTCCTTTAAAAAATGCAATGCGTAGGCTGGGATGAAGCCCACCATAAATCGATGGGCAAACCTACTAATTTACCTTTCTTGAAGCGGAGAAACACGCGCATCAAACCCGCGATCTTTTAACCGGCTAACAAAAGATTCATACTGCTCTACCCGATAGTTTAATCCAAACTCAATAAAACGCCGTTGATCCCCAGAAACCACCATTGCAACCACCGGCACTTTTCCGCTATCTCGAGCAGCGGTGTAATCCCCCAAAATAACTTTTAGGTTTTTCATTTTCTCCCCGTCTTGTACTTCCTGCGGAGTTAGTTGCAACAGCACCATACTAACATATTCCTCTTCGCTTTCTTCATTTTGAAGGGGCGGTTCTGCTTCTATTTCTATAGATGCAACTACCGGCATTATAGGCTCATCCTTAACCCACTCCACCTTATCAACAATAATTTGTGGCTTATCGTCTTTAACTTCCACTTTTCCCGACACAATTAAAGGCTGCTCTGGGATCAAAAGCTCCTTAAACTGGTCGTAAATATCGGGGAAAACCACCGCCTCAGCTTGCCCTTCTAAATCTTCCATTTGCAGAAAAGCCATTTGCCGGTTATCTCTTTTAGTCGTGATTTTTTTAACCTCTGTCAGCAGCACAACTACATTAACTTTATTGTGCTTCTTTTTTTTCTCTTGCAATTCGTTAAGGGTAATTGGTGCCGGGTCGAGATGTTTGCCCATTGCAGCAGCATTTTTGAGTGGGTGAGTTGACACATATAACCCCAGTAATTCTTTTTCAAATTGTAACTTTTCCTTCTGGGGAAAATCATCAATCTGTGTCGCTTTTGGCGCTTCTTCAAACTTATTTGTATCCCCTGATATTCCCAGCAAATCAAACAAACTTGTTTGCCCACTTTCACGTTCTTTCTCTTTGTTTTGCGCCCATTTAACTACTAATTCCAAGTCAGCAATTAATTGTTTACGATTGGGATTAATTTTATCCAACGCGCCACATTTAATCAAAGATTCTAAAGTGCGGCTATTGACAGCGCGTAAATCGATTCGTTCACATAAATTCCCCAAAGACTTAAAAGGGCCACCTTCTTTGCGAACTTTTAAAATATTTTCAATAGCCCCCTCGCCGACATTTTTAATGGCAGAAAGACCAAACACAATTTTCTTATTTATTAAAGGTGTAAATTCCACATCTGAGCGATTAATATCCGGTGGTTCCACCTCAATTGCCATACTTTGACAGTTGGCGAGATATTTTTTCACCTTATCTTGATCGCCACTATTTGCAGTCAGTAATGCCGCCATGTACTCGGTGGTATAATTAGCTTTTAAATAAGCCGTTTGGTACGTCACATAGGCGTAGGCGGTGGAATGGGACTTGTTAAAACAATTAGAGGCAATCGTGCCATTTCTTAAGGCAAAATTATGAGCGCGCTCAACGCCGATATCATAAACAGGCTGAATTCCTAATGATTTACGGCTGACAATTTTAACCACGTTTGTAACTCCTTAGAATTTGTTGAATTTTAATTTTTTTGCGTTCCAGTCCCAAATTAGGATGCCGGTAGACAAAATCATAAAAAGCTTGGATATGTTGTCGGCTATAAATTTTCCAATAATAAACTTTTTTCAGGGAGTGTTTTTCGACAAAACCCATACCAAGCTGTTTTGCGAGTTGGTGGGTAAATTCCAAAGAGCCAACAATCCCAATTAGGCCTCCGCTTCTACCCACATTAACATAAGCACAGCCATCCCCATCAAAATAACCCAAAACATAGGACGATAAATACTTTTTTTCAGGAAAATAATAAACTCCAGAAAAAGTCCTTCCTGTTACAATCGCATAACTGGATAACGCCGTTGCAATTGTTTGGGAAGAAAAATTAATTCGATAGTGAGGTGCGCCGGCTATAGGCTTCACAACTCTGATATTACCTGAATAGTTCAACTCTTGACAAAGCAGTTCTGTCAATTCTTTATCAATAGACTCAAAAGCTACATAATTAGTTTTTGTTACACATCCATCAGCAGCTATCAAACCTAACAGATAGGCTTTAGTTGGAGAATCAATGACATCAAAGTAGCTTTCATTTAAAGTATAGCGATTTCTTCGCTTAGTATTAATACCAGCTTCCTTTAAAACTCTTGCAACTGCTCTCTCACTGACACTCAAATTCCCTGGAATAGACCGGCATTCAACACCCTGACTAAAAGCCTCAATAATCTGCTGCTTTTGTTCACTCGTTAAATTGGTGTAGTTGGTCAACATTTTTGGCAGCCTAAGATAAATTGACTTGTTTTAAATCTAACCCCCGTTCAAAGATGCTGTCAATCGCTAACATTTCCCCATCAGTGGTCATAAACTTATGGTCTTTTGTAGCGCGAATAATAGAGCCATCTTCCAAACAATACTCAAACACTTCTTGCTCTCCTCGCTTGTGCCATTGTGCAATAGGTTGTGAATAGACATAGCCATTACTATCAACACTATAAACCGTACATTCTATCTTTTCCTCAACGATTTTTCCGATAGGCATAGCGCCATATTCCACAGTCAAAATTTCCGTATCATAGGTTAAACAATACTCGGCGAATTTCACCATTTGATCAAACAAATCTTCAGCAATTTTTTGATGTACCCCATTTTTAGTAGCGCCATCAATAAAAAACTCTCGCTGTTTCTTCATTTCATCAGCCTTCTTTTTCCCCATTGCTCGTCTAAGTAAATCAGCTTGACCTAACGTATATCCCGCCAAATCTTGAGCTAATTTCATAATTTGCTCTTGATAAACAAGAACAGCATAAGTCTCTTGCAAAATCGGCTCTAAAAGCTGATGATCATATCTAATTTCCTCTCTACCATGCTTACGATTAATAAACAAAGGAATCAAACCTGCATCCAAAGGCCCAGGCCGGTATAAAGCCAAAATTGAAGAAATATCCTCAATACAAGAAGGCTTCAAATCGCGCACCACCTGACGCATTCCCGACGATTCCAATTGAAAAATCCCCTCCAACTCTCCCTGAGCTAAAGCTGCATAGGTTTTCTCAATATCGTCTGGAATTTTACTCGTATTTCCCTTCGCCGCAATTTCCTGATACCTTCTTTCTTCTGCCGGCAATTTATAAGGATCAATATCCTTATTTTGAGTTTGCTTAATTAACTCCAGAGTTTTCTGAATCATCGTTAAATTCTTCAAACCCAAAAAATCCATTTTCAGCAAACCCAGAGACTCCAAATCCTCCATAAAATACTGAGTAATTACCGCACCCTCATTATTCTTTTGTAACGGCACAATTTCATCCAGCGGATCAGCAGAAATCACCACCCCCGCCGCATGAACCCCATAAGTTTTATTCGTCCCCTCAATGCGGAGTGCCATATCAAGCCACTGTTTTGCCGTCACCGTTGTAATCGTCTTCCCACTAGCATCTTTAATCTCATATTCCTTCGTTTCATAAGTCGTTTTAAACTCCGGTTCTGGCGTACTATCGGAAATCATATTCTTTAACTTTTCCGGTTTTCCCCGCGCCACCGGAATCATCTTCGCCATTCTATCCGACTCCGCATAAGGAATCCCTAAAACCCGCGCTACATCCTTTAAAACCGCCTTAGAAGTCATGCGGTTAAAAGTAATAATTTGCGCCACACGATCTTTCCCATATTTCTCGGCAACATAATCAATAACCTCATCGCGTCTTTCAATACAAAAATCCGTATCAATATCCGGCATAGACTTACGCTCTGGGTTCAAAAACCGCTCAAAAAGTAACCCATGATGCACCGGATCAATATTCGTAATTTTCAACGCATACGCCACCAAAGAACCCGCCGCCGAACCCCGCCCAGGGCCAACCGGAATCCCCTTATCTCTGGCAAACTTAATATAATCCCAAACCACCAAAAAATAAGTCGAAAAACCCATTCTTTGAATCATTTTTAGCTCATATTCCAACCGTTCCCTATACTCACTGTCAATTTCCGTTTTATTTTTCGCATTCAAACGTTCCATTAACCCCTTCCAAGTTTCCTCCTCCACATAAGTATCCGCCGTATAGCCAGAAGGAATAGGATAATTAGGCAAACGAGGCTCATTAAAAAGCTCATATTTCGTGACCTTCTCCGCCACTTCCAGCGTATTTTCAATTGCCTCTTTAATAACATCATCCGGCAAATGATCACGGAACAACTGCGCCATTTCTTCCGCAGATTTCAGATATTCCGTACCGCTATAACGCATTCTTTTTTCATCAAAAATAATTTGCTGAGTTTGAATGCAAAGTAACGCATCATGCGCCTCCACATCCGTACAATAAGTAAAGTGAGAATCATTGGTCGCCACAACCTTAATATCCAATTCCTTGGCGATTTTCACAATTCCCACATTCACGATCCGGTCTTCCCAATTCCCATGATCTTGAATTTCTAAATAATAATCATCCCCAAACAAATCCTTATACCACTTCGCCGTTTTTTTAGCTTCATCTATTTTGTTTCGCAAAAGCAAACGCGGCACCACACCGGCCAAACAACCACTCGTAACAATTAACCCCTCATGGTAGTCTTCAAACCATTCTTTTTTAATACAAGGACGCTGAAAAATTCCCGCTCCTTGCATACCCTCCAAATGAGCCTTCGTCGTCAGCTTCACCAAATGCTTATAACCCTGCGTATTCTTTGCTAAAACCACCTGATGATGTGGCCCTCTTTTACCTCTTTTTGTAGTATTAAGCGTTAGATTTTCCACATACATTTCATTGCCAATAATCGGCTTAATGCCCTTATTTCGGCACACCTT
Source organism: Ancylothrix sp. D3o (assembly GCF_025370775.1). Lineage (NCBI taxonomy): Bacteria > Bacillati > Cyanobacteriota > Cyanophyceae > Oscillatoriales > Microcoleaceae > Ancylothrix > Ancylothrix sp. D3o. The sequence continues at coordinate 328,396 of NZ_JAMXEX010000004.1, forward strand.
AATCAACTCAATTGCCCCATACATAACCCCGTGATCTGTCAGAGCAATCGCCGGCATCCCCAACTCTACCGCCCTATCAATTAATTGCGGTAACTGACTAGCCCCATCCAACAAACTATAATCACTATGAGTATGTAAATTAACAAAAGACATAAGCTTTTCTTAGATTTTAGATTTTAGATATTAATTCTAACACAACTCCCCATTTTCTAAACCCAAGCTGAGGTCGAGGCGTTTAGTGGATGTTCCCAGACTCAGCCGGCAAACTAGAACTTTTCTGCTGAGATTGGCGTTTTTTAACCTCATCAATAAACTCGCCAACAATGTCCAAATAACGCTTACCAGCCACCGTCGCCAAATTATTATGATCAGCACCATCAATAAAATGTAAATACTTCGGTTCATTAGCCAAATCAAACAATTTTTGACTCATAAAAGCCGGCACAGTCGCATCAGCCGTGCCATGAATAAACAAAACCGGCATCTTCAACTTGCCAATCTTTTCTGACGAATTAAACCGCTGGTGCAGCACCAAATCAATCGGAAAAACCACAAAAGAGGGATAAATTTCGCTCACCATATCCCGCATTGAAGTAAAAGAACCCTCAATAATCACCCCAGCAATTTCGGGATGCCGGCTTGCCAACTCAATAGCAATTGCCCCACCCAAAGAATGACCATAAACAAAAATTTGTTTTCCCTCAAAATTTCTTTCTTTCACCAAATAATTCCAAGCAACCTCCACATCCTCATAAACCGATTTTTCATTAGGAAAACCCCCTTCACTGAGGCCATATCCTCGATAATCAATTAACAAAACATTAAATCCCAACTGATAAAAACGATAAGCATGATTTACATTTCCCCCAATATTAACCCCATTCCCATGCAAATATAACAACACATCAGAATTAGGAGAACGAGCCGGCAACCACCAACCATGCAAACGTTCCCCCTTTGCAACCTCAAGCCAAACATCCTCATAAACCACCCCCACAGAAGCAGGAGTCTTTTCTATCACCGCTGAAGGAAAAAAAATCAAGTTTGGTTGGCGCGCCCACAAATACAAACACGCCGAACCATAAACAGCCACTAAAAACAAAACAACATATTTCAGCATAGCCCACCGGCTTTAAATAAAGTGGTTAAATAGCGCGATGGCGAGGCAGGCGGGACGCCTGCCCCACTGGCCCACCTGCTTTAAATATACTGCATCAACCCCAACAGAAAATTACATCAAAACCGGCTTACGGAAATGCCAATCCGTGCTCTGTTCATAAGCATAAGCCACCTCAAAAAGCAAGTGTTCTTGCAGCACATTACCAATCATTTGTAAACCAATTGGCAACCCATTGTCATCAAAACCACAAGGAACACTCAAAGAAGGCAACCCAGCCAAATTAACAGGAATCGTCATCAAATCCGACAAATACATACTCAGCGGATCATCAGTTTTTTCTCCAGCCTTAAAAGCCGTCGTTGGAGCAGTCGGACACACCAACACATCCACCTGAGCAAAAGCCTTATCAAAATCCTGTTTAATCAGAGTCCGAACCTTTTGGGCCTTCAAATAATAGGCATCATAATAGCCGGCAGAAAGCGTATAAGTTCCAATCATAATCCGCCGTTTTACTTCAGCCCCAAAACCCTCAGCACGAGTCTTAGCATACATCTCAATTAAATTCTCGGCATCGGGTGAGCGCATCCCATATTTCACCCCATCATAACGAGCCAAATTTGCCGAAGCTTCCGAAGGAGCAATAATATAATAAGTAGGCAAACCGTAACGGAAACGCGGGCAAGAAACTACCTGAATTTCTGCACCTAATTCTTGTAATTTTTCAATAGCTTTTGTAACCGCTTTTTCCACTGCCGGATCAATACCGGCCCCAAAAGTTTCTTGAATAACTCCTATTCTGCGCTGACCTTTTGGCCGTAAATTTGGTTGCAAAGCTTTGGCATAATCAGGGATTTTAACTTTTAAACTTGTCGAATCTTTGGGATCATAACCGGCCATTGCACTTAACATAATTGCCGTATCTTCCACCGACCGGCCAAAGGGCCCAATTTGATCCAAAGAAGAAGCATAAGCAACCAAACCATAACGAGAAACTAAACCGTAAGTTGGTTTCATTCCCACCACACCGCAAAAAGAGGCCGGTTGACGGATAGAGCCCCCCGTATCGCTGCCGGTGGCAACCACACACTCATTCGCCGCCACCGCCGCCGCAGAACCGCCCGAAGACCCCCCAGGCACCCGTTCCAAGTCCCAAGGGTTAGCCGTGAGTTGATAGGCAGAAGTTTCGGTAGAACTACCCATCGCAAACTCATCCATATTCGTTTTGCCGAGAACCACCGCACCGGCATCAATCAGCTTTTGGGAAACGGTAGACTCGTAGGGCGGGATAAAGTTTTGCAGAATACGGGAACCGCAAGTTGTGGGGATTCCCTTAGTGCACATATTGTCTTTAATTGCAATAGGGATGCCGGCCAGCAGACCAATTTGCTCGCCCGCAGCAATTTTAGCATCCACCTGACGGGCTTGCTCAAGAGCCAAATCAGCCGTCACACACAAAAAACTGCGGAGTTTCGGCTCTAATTTTTCAATACGTTCGAGCGCTTCTTTCGTAATTTCGACAGCCGAGCGGTCTTTGCGGATTAATTGTTTATGTAACTCACGGATCGATGCCATATTTGTACCTTAAATGATTTCAATTTAATAGCCCCTTAGCAAATATAGCGGTCAACTTGTACCTCCGACACAGACTTTTGCAGTAAAGCGTCCACCGGGCTGAGGGTAAACATCAAGATAGGCCGGTGTTTCAAAAACTTTCTAGCCCCAAACCCCAGCACAACCGGCCAAAATTCCCCTACACTAACCAAGGATTGACTAAAATCAGTCACTTGAGAATTTGTGTGTGAGGACAATCTATGCACCGGCAATGGCCCCAAGCTATCCTACCCCCCACCGGCACCCTAACGCCCATCCCAAAAACCGACACCCCCCAACTCCCCAAACTTTACCCAACCCGCAACCTACGGCAAAACCTGCGCGGGTTTCTCATCGCCCTCACCACCGCTTTCGGCACCCTTGCCGGCATGGAATTTTCCGACACCCCCCTCTCCGTCACCCCCCCCACCAGCTGCGTCACTCTCACCCCCAAAACCGGCACCCCACAAAACCGCTGCATCACCCCCACAGACTTTGCCAAATACACCGCTACCCCACCGACAAAAACTGCCCTCCAACCCTATCGAACCCCTGAACAAGAGAAAAAACGTCTCCAACGCAAAAACTTTGCCCTTGTTGGCGACAGCAACCGCGATGGCAAAGTGGATGAAAACGACTTTACAGACACAAAAACCTGGACATGGCAAACCGGCCCCTTTATCCTTTTTAACATGGATGATGATGACAACAAAGGCCGACCAGATTGGCAAGATAGAATAGTAAACGGCCCCAAAGATGAAGAAGATTTAGCCAAAATTACCCTCCAACTCAACCCCCAATTTCAAAAAAATATAGTCACCCTCACTGCCGATCCAAAATCCCGCCCTTATATTAATGTTTTTCAAAAAACTACACGCGGCTGGGTTCCCGTTTCCCTTGATGGTTCCCAACCACTTCCCTACACCAAAGAACTCATTTTAGGCGTAGAAGCGAAACAATTTGCTAACCGTAACTGGAACGGTTTAGTTACCCTGCAAGCGAAAGCAAAAGAAAGAGATAAAACCATTGTCACCGATAGCGTAGAAATGCGAGTTTCTCCTTGGTTGATGGTACCCAATACCGCAAAAGTTAAAGAACTTTATGTTAGTGATGTGGGGATGGCAAACCGGCAATTTGTTTCCCAACTTAGGGCCGGTATTACTCCCACCGGCGCCAAAGTTAACGTCATTCCTGGTGGTACAACCTGGAAACAAGACACAATGGAAATCGGCTATGTGCAGTTTCCCCAAGACTCAAAATTACGCGAATTTAACGTAGTCTTAAATGGACTCCGCCCCCAAGCTTCTGATTTTTATCCGCGTTCGCTTTTAAGTAAAGATTTTGGCTGGTTTCAAGTAGGAAAACCCCGCCGTTTAGATGCCCTCAATCAGTGGACAGATTGGTTCGGAAATTTAGAAGTTACTCCCCCTATTCCGGGGTATCCTTTAGGGCGAATATATTACGGAAATGCGGGCACTTTTGCCTTTCATCCTGAAGTCGTAGATTTTCTCAAAGCCCAAGAAGTTCAAGGCCCACCTATTGATTTAGATACCTCTTGGTTGGCAATTCGTCATGTGGATGAAATTATTAGTTTTATTCCCACACCTTCCGGCAAACCTTTAATGATGATTGTCAGCCCAGAAGAAGGCATCAATCTTTTAAAGGAACTTGATAAAAAAGGTTATGGAAAGGAGTTAATAAATCGGGGTTTAAGTAGCCAAACAACAGTCAAAGCAGCCCTCAACAACAAAAACCTGATTGAGTATAATTTGAGATTGCAGACCAAACATATTAATGCAATTCAAGCAAAAGTAAAACGGGAATTTAATCTCACCGATGACCAGATTATTCGCATCCCAGCGATGTTTAATTTTGGTGGTTCTTCTTTGTGGCCGAATATGGTAAACTCGGTGGTTGTTAATGGCCGGCTTATGGTTTCTAACCCGCGTGGGGCTATTATTCATGGCAAAGATTATACGCAGGAAGAATTGCGCCGTCGAGTATCAGAATCAAATTTAACGGTGTATTTTTTGGATGATAGATATTATCAAGAATTGCGGGGAAATACGCACTGTGCAACAAATACCCGCCGCGATGGAGTGGAAAAACCTTTGTGGGAAAGTTTACCAGATTGGTTGAATTCTCAACAGGTTGCTGGACAAAGATAAGGTTTACAAGGTCGGGTTTTTTAACTCGGCCTTTGTTTTTGTGGGGCCGGTGTTACCAGGTTTTATAATCGCACTGAACTCAATTTAAAGGGATTAAGCGAGATTGTCTATTCATTCAAGGTATGCTGACGGTACACTGGTCTTGAAAAATCAACGTCCTCCAAGGCTTGGAGAGCCAAAACGCGATCCTAATGCTATTGCCTCACACTGTCAGTTAAGATGGGATACATATAACAACAAAATTTACCAAGCGCGAGAATTTGATGATTTTGGGAGGCCGGTGAGAGATATTGATTTTACCAGTCCTACTTATCCGAATGGTAATCCTCGTCCTGATGACCAACCACCACCGCATCAACACCGCTGGATACCTAATGCTACAGGTGGTACTTTTAGTAGGAGTAGAACCCCGGAGTCTTTATGAAATCAGAAGAATTTGTCTTGACGGAAAATATCAGCAAAAATGAGAAAAAATGGGCGGTTACTCTCTGCTGTGAAGAGGAGGAGAAGCTAGAGATAAAAGTTGCCAATGTTGTTGAATATTTAGCAAAAATTTATGGTAAAAATAGCTCTTTGGTTATTAGCTATATTGATGCCACCGGCCTCTATGGTGATGCTTTAACTCTGCGGGGAAATGAGGAAGGTAGTTTTAATTTGTCATTTTCTGAAATGTTGTGTTTTTTAAGGGAAGAAGGGCAACTAATTGAGTTAGAGGCAACTTTAATTAAAAATGAGATAGAATTGTTTAAAATTATTGTTCGAGATGGGGTTTCGATTGATGTTTTGGGCTGTGGGGAACTGTTGCCGGTTTCTATTTTGGGCAAATATTTAGCTGTTGAACCAGCTTTGTTTTTGTGGTAGGGGTCGGCTCTTTCCGGTTTCGGTAGTCCTGCATAGTCATGAAAAGTAGATTATAATTTTAATGGTTCAATACCCCTTAATTTTTAGCTTATGCAGTGTCCCAAGTGCGGCTCTCAATCCATTGTAAAAAATGGCCACACTCACAGTGGCAAACAAAATTTAAAATGTCGAGATTGTCAAAGACAATTTGTTATGGCTCCCCGACATCAACCGATTTCTCAAGAAACAAGAGAATTGATAGATAGACTCTTGGCGCGAAAAGATATCTTTGGCGGGAATTGCTAGAAGTACAGGAGTTTCTGAAAGGTGGCTACAATACTATGTCAATCGAAAATTAGAAGCAGTCAAGAGAGAAGTGCAAGTCAAGTCAAAAAAAAAGGGGAAGCTAACAATTCAATGTGATGAAATGTGGTCATTCGTAGGGTTTAAGGGGAACAAGCAGTGGATTTGGTTAGCCATTGATGTAGTTACTAAAGAAATTGTGGGAGTATATATTGGGAAAAGAGATGAAACTGGTGCTCACGGATTGTGGGATTCTCTACCAGCAGTTTATCGTCAATGTGCTTGTTCTTTCACAGACTTTTGGAGTGCTTATCAGAGAGTATTTCCGAAAAAGAGACACCAATCAGTAGGCAAAGAAACTGGAAAAACTTCCTATATAGAAAGATTTAACAATACGATGAGACAAAGAATATCTAGGTTAGTCAGAAAAACTCTTTCGTTTTCTAAAAAGCTCTCCAATCATATGGTCGCAATCTGGTATTTTATTCATGACTATAACGCCCGTTTATCAATAGAGTGAAACCATTAATTTTCATGACTATGCAGGACTACCCCGGTTTCTAACTGATATTTCCGGCGGCTAAAACTTTTTCAACAGTTAGGCATAATTCGGGGAAAGTTCGAGATATAATGGTTTGAGGTGCGGTAAAAATTGTTTCTTCATATAAGCCTTCTTCTAGCAGTAAAACTGTCAATTTTTGCTCAAGGGTATCGACTATCCAATATTCAGAAACTTCTAAGGCTGCATATTCGGAACGTTTATATCGATAGTCGCGCTTAATCGAGTCTGGGCTTACGACTTCTACTGTTAAAATAGGCGAAGTTTCAGTAATAGCAGAACTATCTAAAAAATCGAGGATTTGATCTTTTCTGAGGATGTAGATATCAGTGAGGCGAGATTTACGCGGGCCGGTTCTGACACCGGCTTTTTGAAAACACAACCAGGGTAAATTAAGCCGGTTGATTTCTGCATCGAATGTATTATTAATAAATTCCGCAATTAAGAGATGTCTAAAGGTAGGAGGATTTATTAGTTCCAGCCTCCCATCGACTAATTCATAGCGTTTGTCTGTGTCATCGTCATATTTGAGATACTCTTCAAAAGAGTAAAGCCGTTGGGTTGTTAGCGTCATCGTTTCAGGGGTATGGGGCTGTTTTTTTTGATGATAGCTTTTTTAAGTTTAGTCTAGCTGAGGAATGATGGGGAAGGGATGCCGGCCTTTTTTTGTCCAAGGTGAGCCGGTGACTGAGTTGATACTTTAGAAAAAGCTTTGCTACAATTTACATTATCATTAACAAATTAAAATGAAGCGTTTAGGGTTAGATTTTAGGCCGGTGTAATCCTTAAAATGTTTTTGGCGTTTCTATGAAAAAACTATTCAATCCTTCTAAACAAAAATCTAGCAAAGCAAAAAGACTTGGTAAATTTTTTGCTTTACTGTTAAGTGTGTCAGTTATGGGTACATCAGGAATAGCCCTAGCTCAAACTATTGAGGAACTAATCAATCAAGCTTTTGATGCTTACAATGTCGGTAACGTTTCTGAGGCTGAACGTATTTTGAGAGAGGCTATTCAACTATACCCTAAAAATTCTGTAGCTTACAGCAATTTGGGAATTGTACTATCACAGCAAGGAAAACTCGATGAAGCTATCAGCAACTACCGACAAGCTATTTCCCTTGATCCTAAATATGCCCCAACTTACAACCATTTGGGATTGGCTTTATATCAGCAAGGAAAACTTGATGAAGCGATCAGCAACCACCGACAAGCTATTTCCCTTGATCCTGAAAATGTCCGTGCTTATATCGATCTAGGAATGGCATTGCGTGTTCAAGGAAAACACGATGAAGCTATTAGTAGCATACGGCAAGCGATTTCCCTTGATTCTCAAAATGCCTTCGCTTACAACAATCTGGGAATGGTGCTTGTTAAACAAGAAAAATTTGAGGAAGCTATTGCAGAATTCCAACAAGCCCTTAAAATTGATCCCAACTTTTTAGAAGCTCAAAATAACCTCAAAGAAGCAGAAAGGCAGCTTGCCTTGCAGCGAAATCGTTAAATATTACTCTTTACCCTTATAACAAAACTGAAGAAAAGAAACCGGGTTTGTTAGAAATCCCTGCTTTCGTAACGAGATATCTACTCAGAAAACCGGTTTCTCGCCCATAATTAAAGGTGGACTCTATCCCACCCCACCCTTACTCAACCGTCACAGACTTAGCCAAATTACGCGGCTGATCCACATCCAAACCACGCCGCGCCGCAATGTGATAAGACAACAACTGCAACGGAATCACCGACAACACCGGCGACAAAATCTCATCCACCACCGGCACCGGCAACAACTTATCAAAAATCTCCGCCGCATGATCACCCACCGGCGTCACCCCAATCAAAATCGAATCCCGCGCCTTAGCCTCCTGAGCATTCGATATTACCTTCTCATACACACACCCCGGCATCGCAATCGCCACCACCGGCACCTTAGCATCCAACAAAGCAATCGGCCCATGCTTCATCTCGCCCGCCGGATAACCCTCCGCATGAATATAACTAATTTCCTTCAACTTCAGAGCACCCTCCAAAGCAATCGGAAAATTAATCCCCCTCCCCACAAAAATAAAATCCTTCGTCTCCGCAAACTCATGCGCCAACTCCTCAATATAGCGCTCCTGACTCTCCAAAACCTGCTCCATCAAAGCCGGCAACTGCCGTAAACCCTCCACCACCTCCACAATCCTATCCCCCGCCAAACTGCCACGCCGCGCCGCCAAATCCAACGCCAAACAATAAAACGCCATCAACTGCGCCACAAAAGTCTTCGTCGCCGCCACCCCAATCTCAATCCCCGCACAAGTATCAATAATGTGCGGCACTAAGTGACCCATCGAAGACTCAGGCCGGTTTGTTATACCAAGTAAACGAGGCAAAAACCGCTCATCCTGACCCAACCGGCGCTGCTGTTCCATAGCCAACGCCGCCAAAGTATCCGCCGTCTCCCCAGACTGACTAATACCAATTGTGAGAGTATTCGGTGTCAGAGGGGCCGGTGCATAGCGAAACTCCGACGCATACTGAACCATCGTCGGAATACCCGCCAACTGCTCAATCAAATACTTACCAACCAAACCCGCGTGCCAAGAAGTCCCACAAGCCAAAACCTGGACGTGCTCCAACCCCTCCAACAAATGATCCGGCAAACCCAACTTAACCGGCAACCCCTCACTCCCAGGAAGCCAACCATCATTAAAATAAGCCTCCAAATTCGCCCGCACCACACCAGGCTGCTCATAAATCTCCTTAAGCATAAAATGCTTAAAGCCCTGCTTCTCCACCAAAACCGGATTCCAATTCAAAGTCCGAGGAAACTTCTTCAAGCGTTCCCCAGCAAAACTATAAACCTCAACACCCAAAGGCGTTAACCGCGCCAACTCCCCATTTTCCAAAGGCAAAACCGCACGAGTATGAGGCACCAAAGCCGGAGTATCCGAAGCACAGAAAAACTCCCCTTCTCCAAAACCCAACACAATCGGCGCCTGCTGTTTTGCCACAATCATCTCATCGGGGTAATCTGCACACAAAACCGCTATGGCAAACCCACCCTCCAATTCATTCACCGCCAAGCGAACAGCCTCAACCAACGAACAAGACTCACTCGCCATAAACTCAGCAATCAAATTAGGGATAACCTCAGTATCCGTATCCGAGCGAAAAATATGCCCCTTCGCCTTCAACTCTTGGCGCAACTCACGATAATTTTCAATAATTCCATTTTGCACCACCGCTACCCGCTTATTACTATCCGTATGCGGATGAGCATTATACTCCTCTGGTTTGCCGTGAGTAGCCCAGCGCGTATGACCGATACCAATTTGGGCCGGTGTTTCCATCCCTGCCACTTTTTCACGCAAATTATGTAACTTCCCCTTAGCCCGGATACAATGAATCTCGCCTTCCCACACCGTCGCAAGACCCGCAGAATCATAACCCCGGTATTCCAACTTCTCTAAACCGGCCAGTAAAATTTCACTTGCAGCGCGAGTTCCAATATAACCAACAATTCCACACATCTCGAATACTGCTCCTGCTTTTGTAACGATCCTGCACAACTACTTGCTAAACGCTAAAGGTGGATCAGGAAGATGTCAAGCCTCGCAGGATTGCACAGAAACCCGGTTTCTTAAACAATACCGATAAACCCAACCCCGGAGGGGTTTTCTTTTAATCGTGTAGCCACCGGTTTCAACCGGTGGCGATGCAGGTGGCGTTCGCTTAGTAAGCCAGACCCATACTGCGAGTTGTTTCAGCACCCAGGTAAACACGGATGCTCAAAAAGTCAGTAGGGCAAGCCGTTTCGCAACGTTTGCAACCCACACAGTCTTCTGTACGAGGAGAAGACGCAATCTGACCGGCCTTGCAGCCATCCCAGGGTACCATTTCCAAAACATCAGTCGGGCAAGCGCGGACGCACTGAGTGCAACCAATGCAGGTGTCGTAAATTTTAACCGAATGAGACATTTAATTAAGGCTCCAAATGAGTATTAAACGCTTTGGTAGTCTATAATTTGCCGCAATTAGCAATGGCCTTTGGCCATAATCCTCTTCTTGACGGCGGGGTTTAGATCAAGGCTTAGTTTATCCTAGGCTCGATCCCTCATCCCACAAAAGGCAGTAAAACTTTAAATAGCTTAATAATTCCCTCCCCCTCTTTTTCTGCTTTTCCCTTGAAATTTCAATATTTAGCCCGCCCCAACCCTACTCAAAACCTTGCTATTGATTAATTTTTGGTTATTGTTAACGAATATTAAGTAACTTTGTTTAGCGGAATCCGCATTTATTTCAATTGATTAAGAAGCTACGAATGCTTTTTTTGGGCTAGGGGCCAAACCAATGCTTAAGATAGAAATTTCTTATATTTTTTCGGTTTACACCGGCCTGGTTTTTCGGCCTTGCCAAAACTGAAAGATTATAAATCATAACACAAACCCAAAAACTGGGGGTTGGGTTTCCAGCGTCAACCCAACCTACAACGAGAGCAATAATTACAAACCTAACTTTTGCAACACCGGCTTTGTCGAGACAATATGCCGGTCAAGACCCAACGCCTTCGGGTCAGCCCCCAAAGCCAAAGCCACCAACTGCGACAAATGTAACACCGGCAACCCCAACTTTTTCCCCAGAGTTTTTTCCACCTCTGGCTGACGCGAATCCAAATTCAAATGACATAAAGGGCAAGGCGTTACCATACACTCAGCCCCTTTGTCAAGAGCCTCTTGAAGATGAGCGCCGGCCATTTTAAAAGATTCGGTTGTCGCATAACTAGAAAGCGGCCAACCACAGCACTGAGTACGACCGCGATAGTAAATTGGCTCAGCACCGATGGCCCGAAAAACATTTTCCATAGATTCCGGTTGAAACGGGTCATCATAAATTAAATGTTTTTGAGTACGGAGGAGATAGCAACCATAAAAAGCAGCACACTTGAGGCCGGCCAACTTGCGAGTTACCCGCTTTTGAACTTCCTCCAAACCATAATCCGTAACAAGAGCCCAAAGTAAATGTTTAACCTCAGTCGTTCCCTGATAAGGCGAACAGCCTTGCTGATGAAGTAAATTATTCACCTTCTCCATATAAGCCGGATCGTCAGACTGAGCAGCCTTGAGACGTTCATCCACATGACCAATAACTCCTTGACAAGTGCTGCAATGAGTAAGGAGAGGCAAATTTAATTGCTCAGCCAAAGCAATATTACGAGCATTCACCGTATCTTCCAAAAGCTGGGAATCTTCCTTAAAAGTCCCCGAACCACAGCAGGAAGCCTTTTTTAGCTCAATTAGCTCAATCCCCAGAGATTTTGAGAGAACTTTTGTAGACTGGTCTAACTCCCGACAGGCACTCTGGGCCACACAACCGGGAAAATAAGCATATCGAAGCGTTTGCGATGACATAGCAGTTCCTTTTGAGCGGGCTAGTTAACAGAATGGTTAGAGAAAAAATTGACCGCTGCTGTACTATCATCGCTTTTTTGTGAGAAAATCAGAAGATTTATTACAATCCCTTAAGCCTGCCTCCTATAGCCCAGACCGCAGCCAATAGTAAAACAGTCTGTGAAAATTATCGGCTTGACCCCCTTTCCGATAAGATGGACAAATGCCCTGCATTGGAGTCAACCGAAACGGCCCATTTAAAACAGAGGCCGGCAACAAGGAAAAACAAACCAATCGCAGGCAAACGGGACGGTCAGGCTTTGACGAACCCAACAAAAACAAACATCAATTGATGAAATAGCTGCGGCCCACGAGGAAATCTATATGAGTCAAGAAGACATTTTTAGCAGAGTCAAAAAAATTGTTGCCGATCAACTAGAAGTAGACGAAAGCAAAATCACCCCAGAAGCAAGCTTTCAAAACGACCTAGAAGCAGATTCTTTAGATCAGGTTGAATTGGTAATGGCTTTAGAAGAAGAATTTGAAATTGAAATTCCAGACGAAGCCGCCGAACAACTATCGACAGTTGGATCTGCTGTCGAATATATCAGCAGCAAAGTTGCCACTGCTGCCTAAAAAGTCATTAGTCATTAGTCATTAGTCATTAGTCATTAGTCATTTAATCAACAAAGGACAAAGGACTATGGACAAATGACTATTGACAAATCTGTTCTGCGTTTTGGGCGTTGAACCCCTCGAAACTGAATTATGTCGAACTTTGAAAAAAAACGAGTTGTAGTAACAGGACTCGGTGCAATTACACCGATAGGAAATACCCTGGCCGAATATTGGGACGGGTTGATGGCCGGTAAAAATGGAATAGGCGAGATTACCTTATTTGACGCATCACGCCACGATTGCCGTATTGCCGGTGAGGTAAAGGGTTTTGACCCCCATGAGTACCTAGAACGCAAAGAAGCGAAACGGATGGATCGTTTTGCTCAGTTTGGGGTAGCAGCCAGCAAGCAGGCTCTTGCAGATGCCGGCTTTGAAATCAACGAGCTAAACGCAGAACAGGTAGGCGTGATCATCGGCACCGGCATCGGCGGTCTAAAAGTGTTGGAAGACCAACAAGAAATCTACCTGACCAAAGGGCCAAACAAATGCAGCCCTTTTATGATTCCGATGATGATTGCTAACATGGCTGCCGGTTTAACCGCCATCCACACCGGCGCAAAAGGGCCAAATAACTGCACCGTGACTGCCTGTGCAGCGGGGTCAAATGCAGTGGGTGAGGCATTTCGCATTATCCAGCAAGGTTTAGCGCAAGCGATGATTTGCGGGGGATGTGAAGCAGCAGTTACGCCTTTGTCGGTGGCAGGGTTTGCAGCAGCTAGAGCACTTTCGACCCGCAACGATGACCCTACCAAAGCTTGCCGGCCTTTTGATAAAGACCGCGATGGGTTTGTGATGGGAGAAGGGGCCGGTATTTTGCTGCTCGAAGAACTCGAACACGCCAAAGCTCGCGGTGCGAAAATCTATGCGGAAATTGTCGGCTATGGCATGACTTGCGATGCCTACCACATGACCTCGCCGGTGCCGGGAGGTGAAGGTGCAGCCAGAGCAATTCAGTTAGCTATGAAAGATGCAGGAATAACCCCCGATCAAGTCAGCTACATTAACGCTCACGGTACTAGCACAGGCGCCAACGACCCCACAGAAACCGCAGCCATTAAAAAAGCCTTGGGAGAAGCAGCTTATAAAGTTGCTGTTAGTTCTACCAAATCGATGACCGGCCACCTGTTAGGAGGTTCTGGCGGTATCGAAGCGGTGGCGACAGCCTTGGCCATTGCCAATGACCGCATCCCACCAACGATTAATTTAGAAAACCCCGATGAAGGCTGCGATTTGGACTATGTGCCCCACACCAGCCGAGCCCAAACCGTAAACGTCGCTTTGTCTAACTCGTTTGGGTTTGGCGGTCATAACGTCACCTTGGCGTTTAAAAAGTACGTTGGGTAATTGGTCATTGGTTCATTGTCCTTGGTCACTTGTCCTTGGTCATTGGTTTTTGGCTTTGACTAATGACTATGGACAAAGGACTAATGACAAAAGTCATGGGCCATTAAGCCAATTCCTAATTGCCCCTTGCCCATCGATCCCCGTAATGGGATGATGGGGATAAAAATTTTGGGACGATTATTTTAGAGGCGCGAAATGTCGCGTCTGTAGCAAGTCTCAACCTTCAAATAAACCCGCACCGTTCTCACACAAAATAACGAACATGGCAGTCGCAACCCAAACTCTACAAGAACTTTGTATAAATTCGATCCGTTTTTTGGCAATTGATGCCGTAGAAAAAGCAAAATCTGGCCACCCCGGTCTACCGATGGGTGCCGCGCCAATGGCGTTTGTGCTGTGGGATCAGTTCATGCGGTTTAACCCAAAAAATCCGAAGTGGTTTAACCGCGACCGTTTTGTTTTGTCTGCCGGTCATGGTTGTATGTTGCAGTACGCTTTGCTGCACCTCACCGGCTATGACAGCGTACCCCTCGAAGAAATTAAAAACTTCCGTCAATGGGGCTCTAAAACCCCCGGACACCCCGAAAACTTTGAAACCGAAGGCGTGGAAGTAACCACCGGCCCCCTCGGTCAAGGTATTGCTAATGCTGTTGGTTTGGCAATGGCTGAAGCCCATATCGCCGCCAAATTCAACAAACCCGACTGCAAAATTGTTGACCACTACACCTATGTGATTTTGGGTGATGGTTGCAATATGGAAGGCGTTTCTGGTGAAGCTTGCTCGCTGGCCGGCCACCTTGGACTCGGTAAATTAATCGCTCTCTACGATGACAACCACATCTCGATTGATGGTTCTACCGATATTTCTTTCACCGAAGATGTAAGCAAGCGCTTTGAAGCTTACGGCTGGCACGTTCTCCACGTCGAAAATGGTAACACTGACCTCGATGCCATTGCCGCCGCCATTGCTGAAGCTAAATCTGTCACCGATAAGCCTTCAATGATTAAGGTGACAACAACTATCGGTTATGGTTCTCCCAATAAGCAAAATACTGCCGGTGTTCACGGTGCTGCTTTGGGTGGCGATGAAGTCAAAGCAACCCGCGAACACCTCGGCTGGAACTATGAGCCGTTTGTGATTCCCGATGATGTGCTGGCTCACTTCCGCAAAGCCGTTGAGCGCGGTGCCAGCTATCAAGCTGAGTGGGAAGAAACCTATGCTACCTATCGCACCAAGTATGCGGAAGAAGCAGCTTTGTTTGATCGGATGTTGAGCGGTAAGCTGCCTGAAGGTTGGGATAGCGGTTTGCCTAGCTACACCCCCGCAGATAAGGCTCTTGCAACTCGCAAACATTCGGAAAATTGCTTGAATGCTCTGGCAAAAAATATGCCGGAATTATTGGGCGGTTCTGCTGACTTAACCCACTCTAACTTGACAGAAATTAAGGGTGAAGGTAGCTTCCAAAAAGGTCAATACCAAAACCGTAACTTGCGCTTTGGTGTGCGGGAACACGGGATGGGTGCAATTTGCAATGGTATTGCTTTGCACAATTCTGGTTTAATTCCTTATTGCGCTACGTTTTTGGTGTTTGCTGACTATATGCGGGCTGCAATTCGCTTGTCTGCATTGGCAGAAGTTGGCGTTATTTATGTGATGACCCATGACTCGATTGGTTTGGGTGAAGATGGCCCCACTCACCAGCCGGTTGAAACCTTGGCTTCTCTGCGCGTAATTCCTAATTTGTTGGTGTTCCGTCCTGCGGATGGCAATGAGTCTTCTGGTGCTTATAAGGTAGCAATTCAAAACCGCAAACGTCCCTCTTTGATGGCGATGTCTCGTCAAAATTTACCTAATTTGGATGGTTCTTCTATTGATATCGTAAGCAAGGGTGCTTATGTTCTTTCTGGTGCTGAAGAAACTCCTGATATTATTTTGATTGGAACCGGTTCGGAAGTTCAACTTTGCGTTAAAGCGGCTGAACAATTACGCGGCGAAGGTAAGAAAGTTCGCGTCGTTTCTATGCCTTGTTCAGAGTTGTTTGATGAGCAAGATGAGGCTTATAAAGAGTCTGTTTTGCCGAAGTCTGTTAAGAAGCGTTTGGCGGTTGAAGCTGCTGTTAGCTTTGGCTGGTGCCGGTATGTTGGCAGTGAAGGTGATACCGTAAGTATTGACACTTTTGGTGCTTCTGCGCCTGGTGAGGTGCTTTTGGAGAAATTCGGCTTTACTGTTGATAATGTCGTGGCAAAAGCTAAGGCTTTGTTAGGCTAATTTATTTCGGATAATTGTAAGCTGGGCTTTGCCCAGCTTTTTTTTTGAGTATTGCTAAAATGCTGTTGGGTTTCAGACAGGGTAAAGCCAACCTACAGCAATTTTAAAAAGCCGGTTTCTGCACAAACTTACCTCATTTCATATCCAAACAAATTAGGATTCACCTCCGTTAACTTTAAATCCCCCAAACCATACTCTACCCACCGGCGCTCAACCATCGCCGCCACATCAGGATCAGACTCTAAAGGTTCGCCCCACTCATGCTCAGTTTCTGGCGGAATTTTCGTAGTTGCATCAATTCCCATTCGACCCCCCAAACCAATTTTTTCACTGGCAAAATCTAAGGTATCAAAAGGCGTATTCGGCAGAATAAAAACATCCCGCGACGGGTCAACTTTAGAACTAATTGCCCACACGACTTGACGCGGATCTCGAATATTAATACTCTTATCCACGACAATCACAAACTTAGTGTAAGTAAATTGTGGCAAAGCACTCCAAAATGCTAAAGCAGCACGCCGCGCCTGACCGGGATACGCCTTATCTATCGAAATAATTGCCGCCTTATAACTTAACGCTTCCATTGGTAAGAAAAAGTCTACAATTTCCGAGACTTGTTGACGCAAAATGGGCGTATAAATGCGATTTAAAGCAATTGCCATCATCGCTTCTTCTTTCGGCGGACGACCGCTAAAAGTTGTTAAGTAAATCGGATCTTTTCGATGCGTCATACAATGGAAACGAACTAAAGGCGAATCTTCCACCCCGCCGTAATATCCCATGTGGTCGCCAAAGGGCCCATCTGGTAACATTTCACCAGGGGTAATTGTGCCTTCTAAAACAATTTCGGAATCAGCAGGCACTTCTAAATCAACCGTCTTACATTTGGCTAAATTTACACCGGAACCACCATACAAACCTGCAAATAACCATTCAGATAAATCCACAGGAATAGGAGTCGCTGCTGCCATAATTATTAAGGGGTCAACTCCTAAAGCTATGGCAATTTCTAACTTTTTGCCTCGTTCCGCAGCTTTGCGTAAATGACGGGCACCACCGCGCACTGATAACCAATGCACAGTCATTGTATTTTTTGACTGTAGTTGTAAGCGATAAACGCCGACATTTGGGGTGCCGGTTTCGCAATCTTTGGTAATTACTAAACCGAGAGTAATAATTTTACCGGCATCTCCCGAATAAGGACGAATCATGGGAATTTTATTTAAATCTAAATTATCCCCTTCCAAAACAACTTGCTGACAAGCTGGGAAAAAATCCCGTCCTGGTTTTGCTTTGAGAACATCAAATAAAACTTTGCCAAATTCCACTGCTTGAGCGATTTTTTTGGGGGGTTTTGGTTGTTGCAACATCCCCAATTTTTTACCCAATTCTTCTAATTCTTGGGGTTTTTGCATATTCATTGACCAGCACACTCGTTCCTCGGTTCCTAATAAATTCACCGCCACTGGAAATTCGGCACCCTTGACATTTTCAAAAAGCAGGGCCGGCCCCCCAGCTTGTAACATCCGATTCGATATCTCGGCAATTTCTAAATCAGAATCTACCAACGCCTTGATGCGGCGTAGTTGGCCCCGTTCTTCCAGCAGTTTCAGAAACCCACGCAAATCTCTGGCCATAGTTTTAAGAAATGTTAAATAACTTTTTATATTATGCGCTCACCGGCAACGCTGAGTTCAGTTGGCATAATTAGTAATATGAAATGTCCCAAATGCGAATCGACATCCTGCTATAAAAACGGCCATAGCAAAGGCCGGCAGCGTTACCGTTGCAAAGATTGTGGTAAACAATTCTTGGAAGATGCAGCGGTAGGGCCACCGGCAGCCTTGGAGAGTGCTGTTGCGGTTTCCGTTGAGGGACAAAGGCAAGTGACCCCTGCTGAGGCAATGCCGATGATTTTTCCTTTAACAACCGCCTTTAGAGAATCTCCCGCTGGCATCGCTGTTTTACTCCTCGATGCAGAAAATCTGAAACTTGATGTTTTGATTGAAAATTTTTTAGCGGGTTTATGTGGGTATCCTTTGCAAGTAAAAATTGCTTTTGCAAACTGGCGAAATCAAAATTTGAGTAAGCAAGATGGGGAACTGTACGACCGAGGTTATCAGCTTATCCATGTACCGGAAGGAAAAAATAGTGCGGATGCGAAAATGATTGCGGTGGGGTCATCGATTTTTTTACATTATCCGAATGTGAGGGAGGTTTTTGTTTGTTCTTCGGATGGGTTATTAACGCATTTGTGTAATCAGTTGCAAAGTCAAGGTTTAAGGGTTTTTCGGGTGCGCCGGCAGGAAAATAATTTGATTGTTGAAAATCGGCAGACGGGGGAAGTTAAACATTATTCGGTTCCGCTGGCTTCGCCAATTCCTTCCTATGATGGGTTGATTCAAAAAATTGATGAGTTGTTGAAGAATGAACAGCAGTCGATTTCGGAAACAATGGGCCGGTTGTCGGTGCTTGCTTCTTTGCTTGAAGAACGGCAGCATTTAACAAAGACGAGTTTAATGGGGGCCGGTGAAGTAAAATTAAACGGTTTTTCGCCTGTTTTAGAAACGGTGCCGGTGAATAACGGTTCTAAATCGCCAATTTCTGAAGTTAAAACCATTTTCTTTGAGAAAACAATTGATTCAGCAGAGAAGTTTCAAGAAGCATTAATTCAGGTTTTGGAATCGATTAAGATTAAATCTACGAATCAAATCGTTTCGGTAAGTTTGTTAAGTGCCGAGTTTCATAAGGTTTATGGAGAAACGGCAAATGCTATTGTCAAGAAATTAAAAGTTGCTACAAATTTAACTAAGTTTTTAGAGAGTTGTTCGCCTTTTATTTTAAGACAAAATGGCAAAAATTATGAGGTTGGATTGGCAGATTCGGCTTCTCTTTGCAGAATCAAATCTCCAGCGGAATTTGAGCAGGCTTTGATTGGGATTATAGAGTCTTTGACGGCTAAATCTCCTGGCAGTTCTATTTGCATTTCAAATATTGGCAGTGAATTTCAGAAAGAATACGGGCAATCGATTGTTAAGACGATGAAGCAGTTACAGTTAGGGAGTAAGTTTCCGAAGTTTTTGGAGTCTTCGAGTGCTTTTAAGGTTGAGAAGCATGGTAAGGGTTATCATGTGGCGTTGGCGGTTGGGTGAGGATTTAGGGTGGGTGAAGTTGGGCCGGTGTTTTTGGATACCTAGCCGAAAGTTTAGGTGGTTTGCTGACGGGGGGTGAGGTGGGAACTGACGATGCACTCATCGCCGCTCTCAAACGAGGTATTGCCACTCTATAAGCCCCTGAAGTCTGAATTAGATTTCCTTTATGCCACTCCCCTTTGCTGTCACAAGCTTTTAACCGGCCCCCTCCTTTCTTCAAAACTTTCTACCTTTTTAAAAGCTACAAATAAAATAGTCTATTTTCCATTTTTCTGTTTCAATTTAACAAAAATTTCTACCTCAAAAATTTTATTTGTAGCCTAAATAAAAGCAAAAAAAAATAAAATCCCCCACCGGCCAACAGACAGTTAGAAAACTGTTAATACTAACTACTTTTTCCCCAGCAAACCAAACCACAATCAACTTAACAACTACCACCCCCCTCAACTACCACCCGGAGGTTCACAAATTATGCCCTCAGTTAATTCTAGTCCCAGACAAACTCATAGCGCCGCCTGGGTTATTCAAGCTTGGTTATCTTTTGCTATTTCTTTCGGCGCCACCGGCATCGGGATTTTCTACTTGCCGGTCGATAGTTGGATTAAAAGTTATATGGGAATGGGTTTAGTTTTCACCGTAGGCTCAACCCTCAGTTTAGGCAAAACCATCCGCGACGAACACGAATCAAAACAACTAGCCGCCCGCATTGATGAAGCAAGAGTAGAAAAATTACTCGTCGAACATCATCCCTTGAAATAAACTTTATGTGTCATTCGTGAGCCACTTCAAAAAATCGCTAAAATCATTCTTTCTCTCATCAAAAATCCCGCCTCACGCCTACAAAAAGCAATGATGACGGGATTTTTTGAAGAAAAGAAAAACATAAAAATCACTGAGATTTTTTGCGTTTTTTCTCTTCCTTACTGCGACGCTGATGAATCGCAATCGTTGCATGATCAACAGGAAACCCCACAACCGGGATAACCTGATATTTCCGCTCCTCTTCCAGGTTTCTTAACTCCGTATAATCAACCCAGTGAATGCAATCAACCGGACAAGTATCAATGGCTTCTTGAATAATATCTTCAGGATCACCATCTTGCCGAATTGCGCGAGAGCGGCCATAGTCGGGTTCAATATAGAAAGTGTTTCGGGCAACATGAGCGCAATGCTTGCAACCAATGCAAGTAATTTCGTCCACATAAACACCCTTTTGTCGCAACGCGCCGCCGAGTTCTGGTTCAAAACCACTTCGCTGGGCGTCATTGCGTAAAGCACCCCCTAACTCCGGTTCAAAACCCGACCTTTCTGGATCGTAGCCTTCTGCCGGTGGAGATACTTGCGACATCTTAAGCGCTCCAGCGTTGCAACACTAAACGAATTGTCCCATCTTGATTTTTCTGCTGTTCAGCAACTTGGAAACCGCTTTTCGCACTTTCGTTAATCACGGTGTGGTAAGCATAACGTTGTGAGACCATGTTTATAAACCGATCCACAGACCACGCTTGCTGCCAAAATTGCAGATCCGCCACCAATTCATACTCGGCACCGTTCCAGCTAAAACCGATATCATAACCGTTTTGCTGCTCAATAGTCACATCTGCTTTCGCAGTCAAACCGCGATAGCCGCGTACATCTTTGGAACCGGCTTTCCAGTCAATGCCCAAATCAGTTAAAGCCGCTTGCAAAGAAGTCAGATTGCGGATTTGAGTTTTAATTTGGCTAAAGTGAGACATACTTTGTTCCTAACTAACTAAGTGAACGAACCGGAATAAAGAAAAAATCTCACCACTCGCTATAAGTGGTGTGAGTCACCGCCGTTGCCGACTGGTTGACAGTTTGGGCGAAATATTCAGATGTTTGTTCAGTATGAAGTACCTGTCCGAGTTGCGCTTCAATAGCGGCTGTTACCTCCGCACAAGAAGCGCCAATAATGCCAGTGACTTTTTCCTGAACCCGACCATCTGGATAAATGACAAACTCTAGCGTTTCCATGTTTTGAACTGGCCAAAGCGCGAGTTTTACAAATAGACGAGCAGCAGCCGGTCAAAGACTGGTACTCCCGTCTGAAGGTATGTTTGGATTTGAGAGACTTATTGAATTTGTTTGTGACTCATTGTATTACAACGAGACAAACGTTAACAAAAGTTTTTATTAATAGGTAATCATACACTAATCATTGGTAAGTTTTGCTTAACTTGGCCCATTATAACCGGCCTCCCCCATCCCCGCCTCATTTTCCCCACCCAGGGATAAACCTAAAAACGGGCCGATTCAGGGTTTCCCTACAGCTTTACAAGCGATGCGGCTACACTGCGCCCTTAATTGCGGTCGTTTCCCGCCTCTTCATCAGCCAAAATTGGCACACAATATCCAAATCTGGCAGCCATCTAAAAATCACTCTTGAGAAGTACCTCTGATCAAACACCCCCAAGAATGTCAAAAAAAATTTTTATACCCTTTAAGACATACCTGCTCATTTTTCCACCATCTGACTTTTCAAAAACACCAACCGGCTAAAAAGTTCAAACGCCGGGTCCCAATTACTCTCACTGCGCCGAAACAAATTTAACTGAGGTTTAATTCTGCTCAAAGCTTCCTCCTCCCTAACAACCGACTCCCCAAAAGGTAAAAACTCAGCCGAAGTCGTTATTTTAGGTACTTTTTGCATTAAACAATTTGTTAACCGGCCCCACGATTCCCCCACCGTAGGTTTCACCGTCATTCCTTTAACCGGCGGCGGAGTAAACCGCATTCCCTGCTGAAAATCATAATGTTGATTAATCAACCGCAAAATACAGCGCCGGCGCGGCAAATGTAAATCCCAAACATGAGCGAAATCTTGTGTTTGCTCCTTATAATCAACTTTATCTCGAATCAAATCAAAATCAGCATAAGCTTTAAAAATTGGAATCAAACCCTCAACTTGCTGCGCCACTTCCGCCCATTCAAAACTAATTTGTCCTAGCTGGTCATTTTCATTTTTACAAACAACAACTCCTTTCGGATTCACCGCTTTAAAATAAGATACTTCAAAAACTTTAATCGTCTCTATTTGCGGATAAGAAACACAAAAAGCCCCAATTCCCCCATTTTTTAATTCTCGCACATAAACTTGCAACTCTCCCAACCGGCCGGTGCGATAAAGTCGCCAATTCCGAGTCGGCAAAAGCAACCTTGCCGTATAAGGATCTAACTGCATAACACGAGCAAAATTTTTAGCCAATTCTGCCTTATTATCCCGATTAATTGGCTCTATCAATAAAATTCCAAGTTCCTGCTGAGTTGGATCTGCTTTTGCTTGTTCAATCGCTTGCTGCCGGCGTTGTTTTTCCCGATCTTCTAAACGCTGTAAACCCTGACGCGCCGCCGCTACTATTTTGGGATGTGTGACACTTCGCAAAACATCCCGGTAAACTTTTTCTGCTTCCTCTTTTTTGCCAGAAACTTCATGCATCTTTCCCACATAAACCTGTACCCAGGGATTCTCTGGCGATTCCTTTAATAAAACTTTTAATAATTTTGCTGCTTCTTGATAATTTTTTCCTTCAAAAGCAGCCGCCACTTGGTCTATATTCATAATTCATTGTTCATCTTTAATTGTTTATTTTGCTTCTCGCAGCTTTCAGATTTGTAGGTGGGGCGGAGTAACGAAACCCAACCAGGAGGTCTTACAAACCCCATTTCTTTTATTAGAAGCCGGTTTTTTCCCGTGCCTAGTCATCAAAAAATCACTATATTAAGACCATTAATAACATTTAAATTTTTAACACAGATCAAAACAAATGTTCTGCCTGATTAAAACATTAGAGATAAAAGCCTATTTAATAATACGTTACCCTCACCATTCACAGCGAGGATAAAAGAGTTAAACAAAACATTTAACAACCCCCCACTCATTCCTGACCGCTGTATATTTCCTCCGATAACTCCGGTTCCACCGGCAAATCTAAACTTTGAACCACAAAGGGTAAATAAGCATCTTTTAAACCCCGTTTAATTCGTTCCGGAGTCTCAGCAAACAAAACAAACAGAGGATAAATATTCTCAGCCTCCTCACTAAGAATATGTTGGTGGCGCAACGGCATTAACCATTCATAACCTTGATCCAACCAAACCTGAGTTTGTCGCCAGCGTCCTAACAAATCAGAAAAATCTTCACCCCTGCGGTGAATAAAAATTAGAATTTCTGCCCCCAGTTTCACCTTCCACTCAGGATCGCACATTAAAATTGCAATATCGCAAGGCAAACAAACCGACTGTTTAGAAACTGCACTGCCCCCAACCGCCGGAGGCACAACAGCATCTCGAACCCTCACCACCGGCAAAGGAATCGTAATAATACTTTCATCAGGCCGGCGCATACTTGGCAACAACTCCAAATAAGGCCGGTATTGTTTCAGCAAAGAAATAGCCGACAAAGCATTAGAATACTCTGCCAGCAATTCTTCATAGTGGGACTGTTTTACCTGCACCATCCCTTTAACCCAATTTTTCAAACACAGCAAACATTGGCAGATACATTGACATCAGAATTGCCCCTACCAAACCGGCAATCCCCACCATCATAATAGGTTCCAGCATACTGCTCAAACCCTTAACCGCTTGCTCAACTTCATCTTCATAAAAATCCGCAACTTTTTGGAGCATTTTATCAATTTCCCCCGATTCTTCCCCAATTGCCATCATCGAAATCGCCATATTAGGAAAGACTTTTTCTCTGGCAAACGCCGACGTTAAACTGCCTCCTTGCTCGACTTCGCCTTTAGCCTTCATAATGGCATTAGCGATCACTTGATTTCCCGCCGTATCGGCCACAATTTCAAAGCAAGTTAAAAGCGGCACACCGGCGCCGGTCAACATCCCAAAAGTTCCACAAAAACGAGCTACCGCAGCTTTTTGCAGCAAATCCCCAATCAAAGGTAATTTCAGCATAATGCCATCGATTTGCACCCGGCCCACAGGAGTTTTGTAATAAGCATTAAAAGCCGTTCTCAAAGCAAAAATGGTTCCTATCAGCGAACCGAGTTTCCAAGGAGTACGGAAAAACTCACTACAAGCCAACATAAACACCGTCAACGGTGGCAAAGTTGAGCCTAATTCTGTAAAAATTTTGGCAAAAGTTGGCAGCAAAAAAGTCGTCATCCCAAAAAACACCAAAATTGCAATCGTCCCCACCGCCTTCGGATAAGACGAAGCTGATTTAATTTGGTTTTGTAGTTTGGCCGATTTTTCTAGCATAATCGCCAACTTATTCAAAACTTTATCTAGCACCCCCCCCAATTCCCCTGACTGAATCATCGCGCAGTAGAGTTTATCGAAGCAATCATCAAATTTCCGCATCGACTCATTGAGGGGAATCCCGGTCTCAATATCGGCTTTAATTGCTCCCAGAGCTTTTTTTAGTTTTGGGTTTTCGCACTGTTCATACAAAACGCCAATAGCTTTGACAATCGGTAAACCTGCATTAAACATAACCGCAAGCTGACGAGAAAAAACGGCTTTATCTTTTACCGTTATTTTCGCCAACATTGCACTCAAATCAAACCCTTTAGCACCGGCTTTATCTTTCTTCGCACCCGGCCCTACTGATGCCACAGCCATATTCGCTTCTCCTAAACCATCTATTTTTAATTTTTAAATCAACAATTAAAAACAAAAAATAAGGATTTTCTATCTTTAATTGTTGAGTATTTACTGCTTTTTAGATCCTTGGTGAACCTGAAAACAAAGGTTAGAAAAAACTCTTTTTGTTTAACTTTTTCCAATCCTTTGTCCCCCATCACCAAATCTCTTTTTAACGACCACCGGCTTTTTGTCCCGCAGGGGCAGCAGCAGGGGACGGCCCAATCAAGCGACCAAGTTCTTCTGGTTTCCCAGCTTTACCCATCGCTGCTTCCCAGCTAATTTTGCCCTCGTTATATAGTTTAGCTAATGCCATTTCCATCGTCAGCATTCCCATCTTCATCCCCGTTTGGATAGCCGAATAAATTTGAGACGTTTTGCCTTCCCGAATCAAGTTAGCAATAGCCGTGTTATTCACCATAATTTCTTGAGCACAACAACGACCTCCTCCAATCTTGACCACCAAGTTTTGAGAGCAAACCCCCACCAGCGCACCGCCCAACTGAGCACGAACCTGC
Organism: Ancylothrix sp. D3o; assembly: GCF_025370775.1. NCBI lineage: Bacteria > Bacillati > Cyanobacteriota > Cyanophyceae > Oscillatoriales > Microcoleaceae > Ancylothrix > Ancylothrix sp. D3o. Next base: position 353,933 of record NZ_JAMXEX010000004.1, read on the forward strand.
GGTTGTTGAATTGGCGGAAACACATCTAGCATCCGGTCAACTGTAGAAGCCGCCGAGTTGGTGTGCAAAGTTCCAAAAACCAAGTGGCCGGTTTCTGCCGCCGAGATTGCCAGACCAATCGTATCCAAATCTCGCATTTCTCCGACCAAAATAATATCTGGATCTTCCCGCAAAGCTGCTTTGAGGGCGTTAGCAAAAGTTTTCGTATCTTCTCCTTTTTGGCGTTGGTGAATCAAGCTTTTGATATTGGGATAAACATATTCGATGGGGTCTTCCACCGTTAAAATATGTTCTGCTCGCGTCCGGTTCACCAAATCTATCAACGCCGCCATTGTCGTTGTTTTTCCAGAACCCGTCTGGCCGGTGACTAACAACATTCCCCGCGGACGTTCTGTTAATTCGCGCAGCACCATCGGTACACCCAACGCATCCGCATTGGGAATCTTAGAAGCCAAAGCCCGCAAGCAAGCAGCCCAGCAACCGCGTTCCCGATACACATTGACCCGAAACCGAGATAACCCTTTCACCCCATAAGCAGTATCCAGTTCCCAGTTTTGCTCCAAATCTTTGCGCTGGTTATTGTTGAGCATACTAAAGATCAGGCGTTGGCAGTCTTGAGCCTCCAAAATTTCCCCAAATTGCGGTTGGGGGGTGAGTTTACCGCTGACGCGAAAATATATAGGCGCACTGGCTTGAATGTGCATATCCGAGCCGCCTTGCTCGACCAGCGACTCCATTACGTCTTCAATCATGTAATCTGGCATTGCTCTATCTCCTAAATGCGAAATTTAGTTTTTATTTGAGTTAGCGCTCCATCAAAAATCCGTCAAAGAAATAATGGAGCAGTGGGATGGCATTTTGGGTTTCACTTAGGTTGCCCAAAAATTTTGATTTTCATAAACTCGAACTTCTCGGAGTGCTTAAGTCCACAGAGGCACACAAATCAACCGATCTGTGTGCGTTGTCGTTTAGTCTTTGAAGCGCGGAGTCATACAGTAAGGGCAATCTAGCCATTCTTGTTGCAAACCGGCAGAGCAGCACTTACAAGTTAACCCCACTTTTCGTTTTGCCTTCAATTCAGCCTCCAACCCTGAATCTGTAAACGTCACCCGTTCGACTTCTTCAAAGGTTGTATAGCCTTGGCGGACAAGGTTTAAGCTATAGGCCAGCAGTGTCACCATCCCTTCCTCAACCGCCTTTTCCTTAATTTGCTCGGTTGGAGCACGTTGGGAAATCAAGGTAGCCAGGGCTTCGGTATTTTTTAGCACTTCATATACCCCAACCCGTCCTTTATAGCCGGTGCCGCTACACTTCGGGCATAAAGTTCCCGCCTCCTTGCCAGCGGCTCGTTCTGCCGGTGCCACAAAGTTTGCCTTATAAAACGTCTCTTCCGTTTCCCGCGAAGCTGTCAAGCCATACCGAGCCAACTCATCAGAAGTAGGTGTATAAGGCACCCGGCACTCTCCGCAAACCCGCCGCATCAAGCGCTGGGCCAGCACCCCAATCAACGACCCACCCACCATGAAAGGTTCAATCCCCATTTCATCCAAACGAGCAATCGCACCGGCTGCGTCGTTGGTGTGCAGGGTTGTTAACACTAAGTGGCCGGTCAAGGCTGCTTCAATAGCCGTTTTTGCCGTTTCGTGGTCGCGGGTTTCTCCCACCAAAATCACGTCAGGGTCTTGCCGCATAAACGCCCGCAGCAAGTTAGTAAAGTCCAGTCCCTTCGCCCGAATCACCTGGCACTGCGTAATCCCTTCCAAGGCATACTCAATCGGATCTTCAGCGGTACTAATATTTACCCCCGGATCGTTGCGTTCTGCCAAAACAGAATACAGCGAAGTCGATTTCCCTGAGCCGGTTGGCCCTGTAACCAAAATCAACCCAAAAGGCCGCGAAGCCATATCCCGCACTTTGGCGAGGGCTTCTTGGTCAGTAATCAACTTATCCAAACCAAGCTGGGTAGAAGAGTTATCCAAAATCCGCATACAGATTTTTTCACCGTAGCGGCTGGGCAAACAGTTTACCCGAAAGTCCACTGTCCGTCCTTGGAAAATCCGCCGAATCCTTCCGTCTTGAGCGTTCCGGCGTTCGGCAATATCTAAATCTGCCAAAATTTTGAAACGCGAAATCAGCGGGTTAATAATTTTTTTCGGCATTCGCGTGACTTCGTGCAATACTCCATCTTTCCGCATCCGAATTCGCAGATATTCTTCTTGCGGTTCGATGTGAATGTCGGATACTCCATCGGTTAAAGCACGAGCAAGTATTTGGTTAACGGCCTTGACAATTGGCGGGGATTCTGCTTCTCCCAACGCTTTGTTTAAGTCCATGCCGTCCACATCCGACACTTCGGCTTCGCCCATTTCGGCATCGTCAAAAGCATCGGAGTTGATGTCTAAGTCGAGGGCTTGTTTTTTGCCTGGGGCTTGTTGTTTAACTTGTTCATCCAAGTATTGTGAGATAAATTGCTGGTAGTCATCCTGGGCGATCACCCGCCGCTGCCAAGATAGACTTTGAGGCCGCAAAATTCGGTTTAAATCGTCTTGGGCATCCAGTTTATCTGGGTTAACCATTGCCACCAAAACTGAGTTATTTGCCTCATCTTTTGAGAGGGGAATTAATTGGTGACGTCGGCAGATATCTTCTTTAATTAATGTTTCGATTAGTTGACCAATTTGCTCTGGCGCTATTTGAGCTATTTCTGGGTCAAAGGCTTCGACTCCATAAAGTAGTTTTAATTCAAATAGCTGTAATTTTTTGTACTGGCGTAGTAATTCTGGGGGAATTTCTTTGCCGGTGATTTCTTCGAGAACTTTTAGCAGCGATTTGCCTTCTTCCCGGCTTTTGTTGAGGGCTTGCTGTAGCTGTGTGCTGTCAGCATAGCCTGCTTGAATGACTTTGTTGCCGAAAGGAGAAAATTTACTCTGAATACTTACGAGTGCAGTCGTCCGCTTTGTTGTTGAATAGTTAGTCATAGCTGTTTAACTCGATCTCCTTGTCCGTTGTTGAGAAAAACCACGCCCCGCCTGCTTGTATGATTATTCTAGGCAGCAGACCGCATTCTAGTTATTTTTTTTACAAATCTTGTTTGTGCTAGAGATTTTTGGGACAATCTCCACAAACTACCATCCCTCTTTGTTTTGGCAACGCTTTGGGTGATGTTCTGTTGGATGCTGACTTGTTGGCCGGCACTCAACAAGCCTATAGGCTCTTAGTATTCCCTGCGCCGACCACCAACTATGAAGCCGGCTAAAGTGTTTTTTTACTATCTTGCTATAGTCCTGTTGGGAAAATTATTATAAGTACCTCCTATAGCTATTTATGTGATAGGTGGAGCCGCGCTTCAGATAAGACTGAGACTATCTACCTTAGTCTAACTGTGTTAATAGGGTTTGAGTAGTCTTTAACTGGTTATGACGCCACAATTGTCCTAGCTATGCTGCTGACTTTAACATAGCCTTGCTTGAGCGTGTGTTAAGGGGCAATACTCCACACCCAAGCCAACCACCCAAAAGCCCTGAAAAACAAAGGCAAGCAGTCGCCAATTCCAGCGCTGTTGTCGGTTGATTACACAGTTTAGGGACGGGAACCTTCAAGGGGGGAGAGTGCCATTAGAAGTCAGAGGATGTCAAAATGGTTAACTGTCATAGATTGTAGCCAACAGACGCAATTCTTTAGCGTGGGATTGACCGATAATGATCGACTTTGAAACCTCAAACAATAACCCCCAAAGCCCCGAAGACGCGGCAGAGGGCTCTCAAACAACGACCAACCAGACTAACCCACCAGCCCCGGACGAACAACCTGATGTCGATTTAGCCGATATCGGTTCACCGGACTTGGAAGCCTATGCTCAAGCAATGGCCGGCTCCTACAGTGGAACGCAGAGTGATTCTCAACAAGCAGCCTTAGCAATCGCTCAAGCCGAAATCGAAACGAAAACACGAGAAAATGAACAGCTAAAAGCGCAATTGGAAGACGTCAAGAATCAGTACGCACGGCTGGCGGCAGATTTTGACAACTTCCGCAAGCGTACCCAAAAAGAAAAAGAAGACCAAGAAATTCAAATCAAATGTTCCACCCTCAAGGAACTTTTGCCGGTGGTCGATAACTTTGAGCGGGCCAGGTCAGTGATCAAACCGCAAACAGACAGTGAAATGAATATTCACAAAAGTTATCAAAGCGTGTACAAGCTTTTGGTGGACTGTCTCAAACGCACTGGAGTATCGCCTATGCGTCCTGAAGGTCAACCTTTTGACCCCAACTTCCACGAAGCCGTCATGCGGGAAACTACCGACCAGCAGCCGGAAGGCACTGTTATTGAAGAACTCGTGCGAGGCTATGTGCTGGGCGAAAAAGTTTTGCGTCATTCGATGGTAAAAGTTGCGGCGGCTCCCGAACCTGCCACCCCAACCGACCAAGGCGAAGCGCAAGAAGGCAGCAATACCTAAAGCTCACCTCCGGGGTCATCAACAAATCATTAAAATTTGACCCCGAAGTGATCGCAAATCCGTAAAAATGCGGAATACTGCCATAGAATCAATACTAAAAACATTTTGAGGGATTTATCCCCAAGGCATTATGGGTAAAGTCATTGGCATCGACCTGGGAACAACAAATAGTTGTGTTGCCGTGCTAGAAGGCGGTCAACCTATCGTTATTCCAAATTCTGAAGGCGGTCGGACAACTCCGAGCATCGTTGGATTTGGCAAAGGAGAGGAACGCTTGATTGGCCAGTTAGCTAAACGGCAGGCCGTGACTAATGCCGAAAATACTGTGTTTAGTATTAAACGTTTTATCGGTCGGCGCTGGGATGATACGCAAGAAGAGCGCTCTCGTGTTCCCTACACTTGTGTGGCTGGTCGTGATAATACGGTTGATGTCCAAATTCGCAACCGCAACTATACGCCGCAAGAAATTTCAGCGATGATTCTGCAAAAACTTAAGCAGGATGCAGAAAATTATCTCGGCGATACTGTCCAGCAAGCGGTGATTACTGTACCGGCCTATTTTACTGATGCTCAACGTCAAGCAACTAAGGATGCCGGTACTATTGCAGGTCTTGAAGTTCTCCGTATTATCAATGAACCTACCGCCGCTGCTCTCTCCTATGGTCTTGATAAACAACACGAAGACCACACGGTTTTGGTTTTTGACCTCGGCGGCGGTACTTTTGATGTCTCGGTTCTTCAACTCGGTGATGGGGTTTTTGAAGTTAAAGCTACTGCCGGTAATAATCACCTCGGCGGTGATGACTTTGACACTTGCTTAGCCTACTGGATGATGCAGCAGTTTTACGAGACTGAAGGCATTAACCTGGAAGAAGATAAAATGGCCCTCCAACGCATCCGCGAAGCCGCAGAAAAGGCGAAAATTGAATTGTCTACAATGACGGCTACCAGTATTAATTTGCCTTTCATTACCGCTGATGAAACCGGCCCTAAACATCTGGAAATGGAACTCAGCCGCGCCAACTTTGAAGAACTCGTGAAACCTTTGGTAGACTGGACAATGGAGCCAGTTACTCAAGCTATTAAGGATGCCGGTTTGACTGTTGATGATATCGACCGCATTCTTTTAGTAGGCGGCTCGACTCGCATCCCTGCTGTTCAAACGGCTATTAGTAAATTTTTTAATGGCAAAACTCCCGACCGTTCCGTTAACCCGGATGAAGCAGTGGCTCTTGGTGCCGCTATTCAAGCCGGTGTTCTCGGTGGCGAAGTTCAAGATTTATTGTTATTAGATGTTACTCCGCTTTCTTTGGGCATTGAAACTTTAGGAGAGGTTTTTACTAAAGTTATTGAAAGAAACACTACTATCCCTAGCAGTAAGTCGCAAATGTTTTCTACTGCTGTCGATGGTCAAAGATCGGTGGAAATTCACGTCCTCCAAGGTGAGCGGGCAATGGCAAAAGATAATAAAAGTTTGGGCAAATTCTTGCTCACCGGCCTGCCTCCAGCCCCACGCGGTATCCCCCAAATCGAGGTTTCTTTTGAAATAGATGCAAATGGTATTCTGCAAGTCTCTGCCACAGATAAAGGCACGGGACGAGCGCAAACAATCCAAATTACTAATACCGGCGGACTCAGTGAAAGTGAAGTGGAAAAAATGCGCCAAGAAGCGGAAATGTATGGAGAAATTGACCGCCGCCGCAAAGAAATTGCCGACATGAAAAACCAAGCAGATAGCTTGTTCTACAACTATCAAGCAACTCTCCAAGAAAATGCTGATCTGATCACAGAGGAAACTAAAGCTGAATTGGCACAAAAAGCAGAGTATCTGCGAATTGCTCTGGCAAATGATGAAATTAGCGTTGAAGAAATGAAAAAATGTATTGATGAGTTTCAAGTGTCGCTATTTTCTATCGGCACTGCTGTCTATCAAGGCACCGGCAGCCGCACTGCCACTGCTGCAACTCCTACCATCCCTTAACCCAACAACGAGCAGCACTTTAAAAGTCAATAGGGGCGAGTTTTTTGTCAGTAGGGATTACCGAAACCTGATCAGACGGAAACCCGCCCTTAAACATCTTAGAGACGAAGGTCGCAAGGCCGTTGCGCTTATAGTACATTAAGAAAAGAATAAACAAAGTGCGGTTCTGTTTGACACCACAAACCAGACTCGCGCTTTTCAAGACAGAATTTGCCTAGTTTTTGTTATTAATACCCCAAAGAGCGCTCTATGGCCCGCGATTACTATGAAATTCTTGGTGTCAACCGCGAAGCAGACAAAGAAGAAATTAAAAGAGCCTACCGGCGCCTAGCCCGTAAATATCACCCCGATGTCAACAAAGAAGAAGGGGCTGAAGATAAGTTTAAAGAAATTAACCGCGCCTACGAAGTTCTTAGCGAACCAGAAATGCGTTCTCGCTACGACCGTTATGGCGAAGCGGGCGTCTCTAATGGAGCGGCGGCGGCGGGCTATTCTGATTTTACTGAGGGCTTTGCTGATATTTTTGAAAGCTTCTTTAATGGCTTCGCCGGTGGGCCGGGCGGTGTGGGACAGCAACAACGCCGTCGCAGTGGGCCGGCGCGTGGCGATGACCTCCGCCTAGACCTCCGTCTCGACTTCCGCGAAGCTGTTTTTGGCGGCGAAAAGGAAATTCGCATTTCTCATTTGGAAAGTTGCGAGGCTTGCACCGGCACCGGCGCCAAACCTGGTACTCGTCCCCGCACTTGTCCGACTTGCACCGGCAGTGGTCAAGTCCGCCGCGCTACTCGCACCCCCTTCGGCAGTTTTACTCAAGTCTCTGTCTGCCCTACCTGTAATGGTAGTGGTCAAGTAATTGAGGATAAATGCGAGTCTTGTAATGGTCGCGGTCAAAAACAAGAAACTAAAAAGCTGAAAATTACTGTCCCTGCCGGTGTTGATAGTGGGACTCGTCTACGGGTGTCTGGTGAAGGTGATGCCGGTGGGCGTGGTGGCCCAGCAGGCGACCTCTATGTTTACTTGTTTGTTAATGAGGATAGCGAATTTAAACGCGAGGGAATTAATATTCTCTCGGAGGTAAAAATTAGCTATTTGCAAGCGATTCTCGGTTGCCGCATTGATGTCAATACGGTAGATGGGCCTTCAGAATTGACGATTCCTCCGGGTACTCAACCCCATACAGTTTTAACTCTCGAAAGCAAAGGCGTTCCCCGTTTGGGCAACCCGGCTAGTCGCGGCGACCACTTAATTACGGTTTTGATTGATATTCCAACTCGCCTCAGCAGTGAAGAGCGGAGTTTGTTGGAACAATTGGCTAAACTTAAGGGTTTGAATACTGGTAAGGGAGGTCAAGGTTTGTTTGGGATGTTTAAGTGATTGGAGCCGGCGGAATGCAAAGGCAAGGAGAAATTGTTTTTAATGACAAAAGAATATAATTGTCATTTGTCCTTGGTCAATTGTAAATTGTCTACACTAAAAAACCGGCCAATGACCAATGACGAAAAAATTTCATCACCCTTGCCTAAAGCGAAAGAAACTTTAAACTCTAATCTCTAAACTTTGAAATTCTTATGGCTCAAATCTCAGCTACACCAGATATTCAGTTAGACTTGCGGGGGACTCCTTGCCCCCTCAATTTTGTACGGACAAAACTGCAACTTGATAAAATGGCTGCCGGTCAAGTTTTGGAAGTGTGGCTTGATGGCGGAGAACCAATTGAACAAGTGCCCGAAAGTTTGGCAATGGAAGGATACGCTATTAGTGAAATTGAAGAGCGTACCGGCTTTTTTGCGCTAAAAGTTCAAAAGCCACAGCCTTCTGCATGAGTTTGGCTCCTACCGGCACGGTTGTGGCACAGCAAGCCAATTATTACCGCGTCCAGCTTGACGCAGCGCAATCTCTGCCTTTAACGATCCTGCTTTGTACCCGCAGAGCCAGACTCAAAAAAATTGGTCAGCAAGTTATGGTAGGAGATCGGGTAGTTGTAGAAGAACCCGACTGGGAAGGTGGACGAGGTGCGATAGCAGAAGTTTTACCTCGACAAAGCGAACTTGAACGGCCTGCTGTTGCCAATGCTAATCAAATTTTGCTGGTTTTTTCTTTAGCTGAACCGGAACTAGACGCCCACCAACTGAGCCGGTTTTTAGTAAAAGCTGAATCCACCGGCATTGAGCCTTGTGTTTGTTTAAATAAATCGGATTTAATTAGCTCTCAAGAACTCGTAGAAGTACGAGAGAATTTGCTTGATTGGGGGTATGAGCCGATTTTTGTGAGCGTGAAACAACAAACCGGCCTCGATCAATTATCTGAACAATTGGCCGGTCAAATTACAATTGTTTGCGGCCCTTCTGGAGTAGGTAAATCTAGTATTATTAATTATTTAATTCCTGGTGTTAAGCAGCGAGTTGGTGAGGTTTCTGGAAAACTTAATAGGGGCCGGCATACAACGCGCCACGTTGAGTTGTTTGAATTGCCTCTTGGTGGTTTACTTGCCGATACTCCGGGGTTTAATCAGCCAGATTTGACTTGTACTCAGTCGGAATTAGCCGGTTTTTTTCCGGAAGCACGCCAGCGATTAAGTGAGGCTAGTTGTCAGTTTAGCGATTGTTTGCACCGAGATGAGCCGAATTGTGCGGTGCGGGGAGACTGGGAACGCTACGAAGATTATCTGGAATTTCTCGAAGAAGTGACTGATTGGCAACAAGCGCTACAACATCAAGGCGATGCGGAATCTACGCTCAAAATTAAAAGTAAACTGAAAGGTTCTCAAGAGTACGAACCAAAACTCAACACAAAAAAATATCGCCGTACTTCTCGCCGCAGCCAAATCCAAAAATTACAAGATATTTCTCAGACTGATGAGTGGGAGGAAAACGAAGAAGATTTAGATTAGTTGATTTCCCAGGTCTTAATTCTTGGTGTCTACAGCCTGCCGGTCTTTTCTTTTGTTTGTAAGATAGTTCTTCCTTATCGATTTTAGCATAGCATGGCTGGGGGATGGATGTCAAGTCCTTTCCTCTTTATTCGGGGCCGGTTTAAACAATTTAATTGTTTCTTTTTTTGCTTTGCTCAGTTCATTGAGGGGAATTTTTTATTATCCTAAGATTTAAATTTTTGTAAATAGTAGTTATCTCTTGAAAATTAGACTTTTTCCTCAAAGAGCCGACAATTTCGACCTTTTTGCCAAAAATCCAGAGATTTAAGATATTTTTTTTGTTGTCATCTTCCTAAAGACTGAAATATAATATATTATAGAGGCAGAAAAACCAGGCAGTATTCAGCAAATTTAAAAGATTGGGTCTTATATTTAAGGGATTTTGAGGTGTGACTTTGGCTTAGTGCTGCTTTAGCCCTGCATTTAAACTGCTCAGAATCTTAAATTTTAAGATTCCAAAAGTTATGTTACAACAAGGCAACCACAACAATGATATTTTAATCGGAACAATAGATGCAGATATCCTTACTGGAAATGCCGGCAATGATATCTTACTTGGTTTAGGCAATGACGATCTATTGTTTGGCAATGCAGACGATGACCTAGTATTTGGCAACTCTGGCAATGATACCCTACGCGGGGGACAGGGAAACGACTTTTTACAGGGAGGCGCTCTTGATGATCAAGTGTTTGGAGATTTAGGCAATGATACAGTTAAGGGTGAACTAGGCAACGATACTTTATTTGGTGGATGTTCCGAGGGCAGCAATGATGATATTAACGGGCAAGATGTTCTCATCGGTGGTAGCGGCAATGATTTAATTTTCGGTAATGCTGGAGAGGATCAACTTTTTGGAAACATCGGCATCGATACTCTAGCTGGGGGAAAAGGAAATGACACCCTTAATGGTGGAGCCGACAATGATATCTTATCAGGAGATATGGGGGATGACCGGCTCATCGGTGATTTAGGGACAGATACCCTTACCGGCGGTTCTGGCAATGATACCTTTGTCATAGGTTTACCCAAAGATGTCCCTGAAGTCTTGTCTATCGGCGGTGTGGAAATTAAAGAGGCTGATTGGATCACAGATTTTGTGAAAAATCAAGATCAAATAGAAATCTTCGGCGGATTAACATTTGAGCAGTTAAACATATTTGCCGGTACTGGGGAGTATGCTGGATCGAGCATTATTCAAGAAACGATTTCCGGGCAATATTTAGCAATTTTACGGGACATTGAAGCGGCTACAATTGAGCGAAGTGATTTTGTCGGTTTAGCAGATTCAACATCGGCAGCAACACCAGATCCCACGTCGGTACCAACAAATAATGCCCCCACAATTGGCACAATAATAACATCACAAATAGCAACAGAAAATAGTGCGTTTATTTTTCAGATACCAGCGAATAGCTTTAGCGATAGTGATGGAGATACACTCAGCTATAGCGTTAAACTAAGTAATGCAAGTAACCTGCCATCTTGGTTAACATTTGATGCAGCCACTCTGACATTTTCAGGCACACCAACAGCCACAGATATCGGCACACTTTCTGTGGCTGTTAGTGTCAGTGATGGTAAAGGAGGAACGGCAAATCAAAACTTTGATATAGTTATCAATAAAGGGCTGGTGGCAAACAATGACACTATCCCAGATGTAACAGTTTTGTTGAGAACAGAAATTTTAATTCCAGCTTCAACATTACTGGCAAATGATACAGATGCGGAAAATGATAATTTGACAGTAACAGGTGTTTCAAGCCCCACAAATGGCACTGTGTCTTTGACAGATGAGGTAATAAAATTCAATCCCACAGCTACTGGTGCAGCTTCATTTACTTACACGATATCGGATGGAAATGGGGGGACGGCTTCGGCAACGGCCAGTCTAAATATTACTTCGGTTAATGCTGTGAATTTGAGTGATATTGTATCAGGAAAGGGTTTGCCAGTTGGGGCGAAGGGTTTTGTTATCAATGGCGAAAAGGTTGATGACCAGAGCGGCATTTCTGTTAGCAGTGCAGGCGATGTCAACGGTGATGGTTTAGCTGATTTAATTGTTGGTTCTCCCCTTGCTGAGACTGCTTCTGGTGTTAATGCCGGCAAGTCATATGTTGTGTTTGGTAAAACAGACTCTACAGCAATTAATTTAAGCTCTCTCGGTAGTGGTGGTTTTATCATCAATGGTGAGGCGGCGTCGGACAATAGCGGTAGGAGTGTCAGCAGTGCAGGCGATGTCAATGGTGATGGTTTGGCTGATTTAATTGTTCGTAGTCCATATTCTGATCATGCTACTTTTAGTTGTTCCCTGAAGTCATACCTAGTGTTTGGCAAAACGGACACTACGGCAATTAATTTAAATTCTCTCAATACCGGCGGTTTTGTGATCAATGGCCAGGTGACTATTCTTAACAGGTATGGTGAGGAGGCTAATGAGTTTACCGGCATTTCTGTCAGCAGTGCAGGCGATGTCAATGGTGATGGTTTGGCTGATTTAATTGTTGGTACACCCAATGCTGATCCTGCTTTTCGTATTAGAGCCGGCAAGTCATACCTGGTATTTGGCAAAACAGACTCTACAATAATTAATTTAAGCTCTCTGGGTAGTGGTGGTTTTATCATCAATGGTGAGGCGGCGTCGGACAATAGCGGCTGGAGTGTCAGCAGTGCAGGCGATGTCAATGGTGATGGTTTGGCTGATTTAATTGTTGGTGCTCCCTTTGCTGATAATATTGCTGCTGGTTCTTATGCCGGCAAGTCATACCTGGTATTTGGCAAAACAGACTCTACGGCAATTAATTTAAGCTCTCTCGGTAGTGGTGGTTTTATCATCAATGGCGAGGCGGTTAATGACAAGATGGGGATTTCTGTCAGCAGTACAGGCGATGCCAATGGTGATGGTTTGGCTGATTTAATTGTTGGTGCTTCTGGTGCTGATCCTGCTTCTGGTAGGGCTGCTGGCAAGTCATATCTGGTATTTGGCAAAACAGACTCTACAATAATTAATTTAAGCTCTCTGGGTAGTGGTGGTTTTATCATCAATGGTGAGGCGGCGTCGGACAATAGCGGTAGGAGTGTCAGCAGTGCCGGTGATGTCAACGGTGATGGTTTGGCTGATTTAATTGTTGGTGCTCTCTTAGCTCATAATACTGCTGCTGATTCTTATGCCGGCAAGTCTTACCTGGTGTTTGGCAAAACAGACTCTACGGCAATTAATTTAAGTTCTCTCGGTACGGGTGGTTTTATCATCAATGGTGAGGCGGCTGGTGACTTGAGCGGCACATCAGTCAGCAGTGCCGGTGATGTCAACGGTGATGGTTTGGCTGATTTAATTGTTGGTGCTTCTGGTGCTGGCTCCACCGGCAAGTCTTACGTCATATTTGGTGGAGACTTCACCGGCGCCGTCACTCAACTAGGTACCGATGCTATTGATAATCTCACCGGCACCGCAGATAGTGAAGCTTTAGTTGGTGCAGCCGGCGATGATATTCTCAGCGATGGTGGTTTCATCAATATCCTGATGTATGGTGGTGCGGGTAATGATTCTATCAGCATCAACAATGCTAATTTCCGCCGTTTAGATGGGGGGTTAGGAAATGATACTTTAGTGTTAGCCGGAACTGGCATAACTTTAGACCTCACCGGCACTTCAGATAATACCAAAATCGCCTCTTTTGAAACTATCGACTTAACCGGCACCGGCAATAACACCCTAGCTTTAAGTCACGGAGCTTTGTTGAATTTGGTTGCAGAAACTCGTGCCAATGGTGGCTTCAATCGTTTAACGGTGCGTGGTGATGCCGGCGATATTATCACTGCTAATTTAACCAACTTGGATTTTTTTCGCAGCGTTGGTGCAACTGAAACCACCTACACTAAAGGCAATTTGCAGTTAGTTGTGGAAAACGATGTCACTCAAAACATTTCCATAGGAGGAAATATCGTTTTTGACATTCCTATGTAATTAGGATAAGAAAGCGGCTTTTTCATTTGTAAGTAAACCTTTGAGAAAGCCGGTTTTTTTCCTCAACTTTTGCCAATCAAAAAAACCTGAAAAACCCTGGTTTCTGCCAAAAATCGCTTGACAATACGCAGGCCGATGTGGTATGCTAAAATTGATAAGGAAGAACTATCATAAAATAAATAAGATTATTGTAGAGGCCGGCATCCCAACAAACTCTTTATAAAAATCCTCAACAGTGAAACCGGCCCCCTCACCACAAAATGTTACTAGGGGAAGATTGTTTGCAACACCAACAGCAATTAAAAATAGAACATACTCACCACAAACCCTAAACCCAAACCCTGCTCTTAAAAACAAAAAAAACCGATGAAAGTTGCTGTTTTCAGCACCAAATCCTACGACCGGCAGTTTTTAGAAGCCGCCAACGACAATAAACATGAGTTAATTTTTTTAGAACCACGCTTAAACCTCTCCACCTGCATACTCGCCCACGAATGTAGCGCCGTGTGCGTCTTTGTCAACGACGAACTCAACCGGCCCACCATTACCCAACTGGCAAACGAGGGAGTGCAACTCATCGCCTTGCGCTGTGCCGGTTTTAACAACGTCGATCTCCAAGCCGCCAAAGACTGCAACATGAGCGTTTTGCGAGTACCGGCCTATTCGCCCTATGCCGTAGCAGAACACACAGTTGGCATGATGTTAACCCTCAACCGCAAAATGCACCGCGCTTACAACCGCGTGCGCGAGGGCAATTTCTCGCTCGAAGGACTGCTAGGCTTTGACTTACATGGGCGAACCGTTGGCATCGTTGGCACCGGCAAAATAGGGGAAATTGTGGCCAAAATCCTCAAAGGATTTGGCACAAAATTACTGGGCTATGATGTGATGCCCAATCCTGAATGTAAAGAAATTGGGATGCAATACGTTTCTCTTCAAGAACTTTTTGCAGCCTCCGATATCATTAGCCTGCATTGCCCCTTAATGCCCGAAACTTACCACATCATCAACGATGACACCCTTCAACAGATGAAAGATGGCGTCATGTTAATCAATACCAGCCGGGGAGCTCTCATTGATGCCCCCGCCGTCGTAGCCGCCCTCAAATCTGGCAAAATCGGTTACTTAGGATTAGACGTCTATGAGCAAGAAGCCGATTTGTTTTTTGAAGATTTATCAACGATTGTCATTCAAGATGATGTTTTCCAGCGCCTCTTAACCTTCCCCAATGTTTTGATTACCGGCCATCAGGCGTTTTTTACCGCTGAGGCTGTACAAACCATTGCCGAAACCACCATCCGAAATATTACAGAGTTTGAAGCAGGACAGCCAGCACCTCAAAATACCGTCTCTATTGATCGGCTGAGACGCTAAGCTGAGAAATATCAACCCAAATGGCTTAATTTCTCTTGACGCAGCAGTTTGATTCGGCTGATCATAGCCTAGCAAGGTAAAAAGCTGTGCTTGTTTCCAAACCCAGGTTTGTCAAAGCCGCTCATCTCACCTGCTATTTCAAGGATTGCAATAATTAACGAGGACGTTATTCCAACGAAACGATTATGACTTCAGAAACTCAAGACGCAACACAAACCAAAGTAGACGTCAAAATAGAGTCTACTCCCGCTGGCCCGATTGCCACAATTACCACTGAAACTCCGCCAGAAGACGGCTGGACTCAAATCAGAGATCAAGCTTTGCAAATTTTGTCTGAATTGCCAGAATATCTAGGCAGTTTCTTCTCTTCCTACCAAAAACCTCTGGTAACAGTCGGTTTAATTTTATCGGCCATTGTTTCTCTGCGCGTGCTTGCTGCGGTTTTGGATGCCATTAATGATATTCCACTGTTGGCCCCAACTTTTGAATTAATTGGTTTGGGTTATACGGCTTGGTTTGTCAATCGCTATTTACTGCGAGCCAGCAATCGTAAAGAGTTATCTGTAGAGATAGACACTCTCAAAGGTCAAGTGATAGGTAATAAACACAAAGTTTAATCGCCCCCCTCAAATTTAACTCGCAAAAGGTAAAAGTAGGCAGCCATCTGTCAGCTTTTACCTTTTTTTGATAAAAGCATTTATAATACCAGATACGATTTTAATAGGGTCTTTGTTGGGTTTTTTTTCACCCGTCTCAGTGCAGATAGACGCAGATGTAGACGTTCCGCGCCTTAAGTTTCGTACAGACTTTCTGCTGCGAAGTCTCTACATTTTTAAAGCGGATTTAGTATAAAGCGAGAAAATTTCACGAAGTAAAGCAGGGGAAGTGTAAAAACTACCTCTGTGTTTTTTTTGTACTTAATAGTGTTTAAAAAATCTCAACAATGAAGCGCCAGCAATTCACTATCCAGAAATTTAACCAAATCTTCTACAGTTGAAAGTGAATAAGTATCCAGTCGGTCACTAATATCTATGCCAAAATATGATAAAAAATCGTCGCATAAATTCAATTGCCAATCAAACCAACAGACCAGGGTTAATTTTAAATCTTGCTCTAAACGATCCCCCGGCATCACGCAGGACATTTGCAGGCCAGAATATTTTTCTAAATAGGTATAAACAAAGAAAACGGTCGGCTTTGCAATACCGTGAGGTTGCCAAAAATAATCAAACCACTGATCTAAACTCAAGGCCGGTCGTAAACGCAAGCGATGATTTACGCACCGGCGAGTTTCAATATCTGGAGACAAGTCAGAATAGGTACTGACAGCGGAAAAAACATTATTGAGGTTGTGCCACATTTCCCCGGAAAACCAATCGTATTGGTTAAAGACTTTCCTCCAGTATTCCCAACTGAACTATTCTCTATCAGGTTTGTGATGGGCCATTGGTAATTACTCCAATGGTATGAAATCCTTGTTGTTTGACTTCATACCAAAGATATTTGACTAATTACTTTAGATTACTGACAAACTTGTTGTAGCGTGGCCGTAAAGTCTGGGTAGGAAATAGCCGCCGCTTCAGCCCGTGTAATTGTTGTTGTCCCTTTTGCGTTTAAGGCTGCTATGGCTAAACTCATGGCGATGCGGTGATCGTCGGCGCTATCCACTTCTGCACCGGCCAAAGCAGTACCACCAACGATTTCTAGGCCATCTGGTAACTCGGTTACTTTGGCTCCTAAACGGTTGAGTTGGGTTGCCATGACAGCAATGCGGTCACTTTCTTTAACTCGTAACTCCGCCGCATCTTTGATCACCGTTGTCCCCTCGGCAAATACAGCCGCCACCGCCAAAATCGGAATTTCATCTATTAAACGAGGGATAATATCACCGGCAATCTCGCAAGCTTTTAACGACGTATGGCGAACTCGCAAATCAGCCACCGGCTCACCCGCTACTTCACGTTGATTTTGCAACTCAATATCGGCTCCCATCAACTGCAAAGCCTCAAGAATGCCGGTGCGAGTTGGGTTGACGCCGACATTTTCAATCACCAACTCCGAACCCGGTACAATGGAAGCAGCAACCAACCAAAAAGCCGCCGAACTGATATCCCCAGGCACCACCACCGGCTGCCCGTGAAGATTTGCTGGGCCGGTTACTGTCACACTATTTGTTTCTGGCTCAACGTGAACTTTTGCCCCAAAAGCTCGCAACATTCGCTCACTGTGATCACGGGAGAGGGCCGGTTCTGTGACAGTGGTTTCGCCTTCAGCCAGCAAACCGGCCAGCAAAATGCAAGATTTAACCTGAGCCGAGGCAATGGGAGAATGATAATGAATTGGTTTTAATGCTTGACCAGAAACCGCAAGAGGAGCAAGCGAACCGCCATTACGGCCCCAAATTTGAGCACCCATTTCTCGTAGCGGCTTAACAACACGAGACATAGGGCGCGAACGCAAAGATCCATCGCCGGTGATACTAAAAAACTTCCCAGCGTGGCCGGCCAACAACCCCAACATTAAACGAATTGTTGTCCCAGAATTGCCGGCATCCAAAACATCCACCGGCTCATTTAACTGGCCCAAACCAACTCCCCGCACTTGTACCCGTTGAGTATTAAGTTCAGAAATTTCTGCCCCTAGCAAGCGAAAACAAGCTGCCGTACTCCGGGGGTCTTCGCCTAAAAGCAACCCCTCAATAGTCGTTGCGCCAGAAGCCATCGCACCCAACATTAAAGCGCGATGGGAAATAGACTTATCCCCTGGGACGCGGATACGCCCAGACAAAGATAAACCCGACGGCGGGGTAGTAACAAGCAATTGTTGATGAGAATCAGTATTTTTAGAGATGACGTAGAGGTCAGGCATTGGGATAGACTGATGAGGGATGCTTAAGCGTCATCCTACCGTTTTCTTGACACCGATGGAACCACTGACTAGCTATAGCCCCAAGTCTAAAGAGTAGCAGCGGTTCTGGTTGGCTGTTTGGTCTAAAGAGCAATTAGGAATAAGGAGTTTGGAATAAAGCGGAAGACCAACCAGTAATTCCCAATTCCCCAGAGTGATGTGGGCACTCTCCCCTCCCCTAAAATGTCTTGTCCCCTTGCCTAAGATCCCCTAAAACACAACTCGCACAAAAGGCTGCCACAAACCCGGTTTCTGGGTAGAGACATCCCGATCCTCGGCCTTAAATTTTCGTTTGAAACCGGCTTTTTGCCTAAGTTCTATCAAACTAAAATTCTTGACTCGCCGCTCAAAAAAAATTACCTTTTTGTAAAGCTATGCTGACCCATCACCGCAAGCCTGTTTGTTTATCGGTAATTTCGACCGACCTGCCGATCTGGTCAGTTGTTGAAACCGCCGGCACCCTTTATCAAAAAGACCGTGACCGCTTTCACTTACTCTTAAGCGAGCCTGCAATCCCTGAACCAGTATATATGACAGCCGGCATCCCACAACAAACTCCTGCACTGCCTGAAAAATCTTCTCGTCTATTGTGGTTAGAAATTTCCCCCTATCGCGTCATAATGACCATGCAAGGAAATGGCCAATTTAGCTACAGACATCTGTGGGAAAAAGGAATGTACGGCATTAGTCGCTATTGGTTACAAAACGAATCCCTCAGCGGTCATAATCAAATCAGACTGAGAAACTTTACCCGTAACCTCACCCTCACAGGCAAACCTCTACCGGAACACCTGCGGTTAGAATACGAACTGTGGTCAGACAAAATGCAGCTTGGCCGGTTTATTTTAAACTTAGAAATCCACGCTTAACTTTTCGACTTGCCGGTGCAATATTTATTAATTTCTTTCCCTAATTGATCCGCCTTTTCTGCCGATTCTTCTGCCACTTCCCCGGCTGCTTCCACCTGTTGTTTTGCGGTTTGCACTTGTTCAATTCCCCCTGGGCTGCTAGCCGCCTTAGCGCTTCGCAAGGCTTGGGCTGTATTGCGAAAAGCAGCGCTCAAATTTTTGTAAATTTCGCTAAACTGCTTCTGAAAATCTTTTAACTTTTTATCCTTTAAATCCAGATTTTCGAGTTGTTTAATTACTTTATCTAAGTCCTGAGCAAGCTGGTTGGCTGCCGGTGCATCCTTGCCTTTAAAATTGCTAACCAGGGAGTGCCCCTGATTGATCCCTGTGATGAGTTTATTACATTCGTCCGCTTTTTGATTGCCACAACCGGCCATCAATAAAGCAAGCATCATAGTCCTAATCAAAGTCAAAACCTGGTCTTTTGGGATCACGGCGGCACTCCCGCTTACAATTGCTTACAAAAAATTGGCTTCAAAAAGAATAACAGCAAATGATTAGCACCCATCAACCATTTTCAATGATAGCAAGCAATCAAGCCCAAGTAAAGTAGGCTGGTTGGGAGAATATACCAAACCTACAATTTTGCTTAAAAAGTAAAAGTCGTCCGAATCGCCCCAATCACGATATCAGAATTATTGTTATTGTGATCCGGTGCTGTGATCCAAATAACTCCGGGTGTAATAGTTATGTTGTCGGTGAGTTGGTATTGATAAAGCGCTTCGATGTGAAAAGAAGTATCTTTATCTTCGCCAAAAACATCAGGTAGGCCGTCCACTGCGGCGGCTATGCTGGAACGAGTAACTTTTGGCTCGATCCCTACAATAATCGCACCCATACTGCCTTCTTTTCCTAAATCAGGGAAAACAAAAGATAAAGCGCCATTCCAAATATCTGCTGTACCGCGATCAATTTGTCCGCCAAGGGTTGACAAAGCGTTAACTTTGCTGTAGCCAACCCAACCGTTTACAACAAATCGGGGAGAAAGTTGGAGGCTGGCTTGAACGCCAAAGGAATCATTAGAAACCGGCAACTCTAAATCAGCTTCTTCGCTTAAAATTGAGCGGAGGTTGGCCCGCCGGCTGCCGGTGAGTCCTTCAAAGTTGTAGGAGTGAACATAAGTTAAACCAACCGCAAAACGGTCACTCGGTTTTATGGTTAACTGACCAATAGCACCATAAGGGCCATTAAAGATGCCATTTGTGGGAGTAGGAAGTGCGGCATTGGGGGCGAGATAACCTAAACTGAGTTCTAAGTTATCGCTAAATTCGTGGCGAAGCCCCACACCGGCACCGCCGAGGTAGTAATAAATGGGGTTACGGGTGCCAAAGTTAGATAAAGCACCGCTTGTGCCGTCGTTGTCGAGGAATGGGTTAATGGTATTGGTGAAGTCGTCAGCAGCACCGGCATTAGCTTCAATGATAACGGTGGTTTTATCGGTAAGGGGAAAGGCATACAACAGCGCATCAATAGAAACGTCGGTGCTCGCTTCGCCCAAAGCGCCGGCCCCAAAGCGCAGTTCGCCTTCTGGGGATGGGTGATATTCGGGGAAAAACGAGGCGAGGTTGACGACTTGCAAACGAGTTCTTAAGATGTCTTCGCCGGTGAAACTGGTATCAAAATTTAAACGTACCCGACTCCCAACAAAGGGAACAACCCGCGAACCTTCCCCAATACCATCAACAGCGGCAAAAATAACTTCCCCGTTGAGTTTGGTGGTGGTGGAAAATTGATTTTCTTCTAGTTCACGAGTGCGGACTTCCAGGGAGTCTACCCGTCCCCGCAGGGTTGCGAGTTCTCTGGAAAATTCGTTTAATAATCGCTGTAAGCTAGATAAATCCTCTGGTGTGACGAAATTTCCACCGGGTTTGATGATTTCGGTGATGCGTTCTAAACAAGCGTTTAGACCGGCTGCAAATTCATAGCGCGTCATGGCGCGGTTTCCGCGAAAGGTGCCATCGGGATATCCCGCTATACAGTTATAGCGTTCTACCAAATTCTGCAAGGCTTGAAATGCCCAGTCTGTCGGTTGAACATCCGAGAGTTGGGAAACCGAGGTGACTTGAGACAGAGATGGATTTTTAAGTTCGTTTGGTTCTGGTTCGAGATCGCTTACGTTCGGGATAGCTTGGTTGAGCGGTTCGGGTGCCGGTAAAGCCACTGCCGGCCCGCCTGCTAAGACTGCCAGGCTTGCTAATAGCACAAGTTTGTTATTTTGTAAAGAGTTCCGAAAGTTTTTTGCCATTTTTTTCACTCACACCATTATAGTTGCAAAAAATTCCTAATAATTGGGCCGATTTTTTGTCTAAATTTGGCTTGATTTAATAATTAATCAAGCGTTTTCAAAGGCCGATCAAGAAAGTTAAATTCCATTGTGATGATAATGAATAATTTTGTCAACTTTAAGTCAAAAAACTTGATAGTTTGGCGCGGTGGGGAAACTTTGCAGTTAATTTGCAGTTATAAAAGGTTGGGTTAGCCAGCCTGTTGTAAGAATAACCTGAGTTTATAATTTTTGGATAAATGCAGAGAGTTATCAAAAATTGGAATTGACAGGGATAAAGACAACAGAGAGATTTAATGCAAGTCAAATGAGCAAGAGATATTTTCACACAGAGCAATCATGGCTGAGTTTTTCACCAATTGCCCACTTACTGCTAAACTCAGTTCAGTCAAAATCCATCCGGGTTGGTGCATCTGCGGATTGGATGACATAAAATCCCCGTGATTGGGGGATCGCTTCGCAGCTTGCTGTTTTTCATAGAGTAAAGCGTGTGAATTCAAACGAAAACCAAAATAAACCCCTTATCAGCCTGTTTACGGCAATTTCCATTGTCGTTGCCAACATGATCGGCACAGGCGTGTTTACAAGTTTGGGCTACCAAGCCGAGGGCATAAAATCAGGTTTTGCCCTGCTTTGCTTATGGATAGTCGGTGGAATTTTAGCCCTGTGTGGTGCCCTTTCCTACGGTGAACTTGCTTCGGCGATGCCACGATCTGGTGGCGAGTATCACTATCTTTCCAAAATTTATCATCCAGCGGTTGGCTTTGTTTCGGGATGGATTTCTGTAACCGTAGGTTTTGCTGCACCTATTGCTCTTGCTGCAATGGCGTTAGGAGCGTATGTAAAGTCAGTTTTTCCCTTTGTCAACACTACTGCTCTTGCCTTAATTGTGGTGATTGGCGTTGCCCTTATTCACAGTAAAAATGTGAAGATAGGAAGCCAGTTTCAAGATGGGGCGACGGTTTTAAAAATCTTGCTGATTGTTGGATTGATCGCCTGCGGGTTTCTGTTAGCTAAACCCCAAGAAATGAATTTTTTGCCAAAGGCGGAAGATGCGAACATTATTTTAGGCGTTCCCTTCTCTATTTCGCTGATCTATGTGATGTATGCGTATTCAGGGTGGAATGCTTCTATCTATCTTGCCAGTGAAGTTAAAGAACCGGAGAAAACGATTCCCCGGTCTTTATTTTTAGGCACGTTAATTGTAATGGCGCTTTACTTGCTGATCAATTTTGTGTTTTTGTATGCTACGCCTTTTGCTCAGATAGAAGCTTTGGAACCAAACCAAAAGGAAAAAGTAGCTGCTCTGGCGGCTAAATATATTTTTGGCGATGTGGGGGGCAATATTATTAGCTTACTGATTGCTTTTGGGTTGGTTTCTTCGATTAGCTCAATGACTTGGGCGGGCCCACGAGTTACGCAGGTGATTGGTGAGGATATCCCGTTGTTTAGGGGGCTGGCAAAGAAAAATAAAGAGGGGGTTCCTTTTTATGCTCTTTTGTTGCAGCTTGCGATTGTGATTGTGCTTATTATTACATCTTCGTTTGATGCGGTTGTTACTTATTTGGGATTTACGCTTACGCTGTCTTCGTTTTTGACAGTGTTGGGTGTTTTTGTGCATCGATTTCGATTTCCAGAGGTTAAACGTCCTTACGAAACTTGGGGTTATCCGCTGACTCCTTTGGTGTTTTTGGCTATTACTTTGTGGATGTTGGTTTTTACTTTTCAAGGAAAACCATTAGAGTCGTTGACTGGTTTAGCAACGATGGCTGCGGGTTTAGTGGTGTATTTTGTGGCGCGGCGAAATAAGAATTTTGTTTCGCCTGATTCTAATCTTTAGATGCTGGTGGAAGTGTGAGGAAATGATGATCAAGAAAATTAATTTACGCTATTTGTTGAGCGCGACTGTGGCGCTGCCTTTTTTGATTTTTGGTTGTACTGCTACGCCGGAAACTAAGGGGGAAAACCCTACGGCTGCGGCTACTCAACCAACGGCTGAAGCGGCTACGAATCAAACGCCAAAAGCTGAGGCTGAAAAAACTGCCAAACCAACGCCAACGGCGACGCCGGTGGATAAGGCTAAGGCTACAAAATTGACGGATACGGCGAAGGCGCTGGCGGGGATTAAGGTAGGCGAAGGTAGTCCGCTGGCGGGGGTGGAAAAAACTGCTTCTTGGAATGCTCACGCTAGTTATTTTGAGAATGCTTGGAAAAGGCTGGATGCTCAACAACTATCGCAAATTAGTAAGTGGTCTAAAACAGAATTAGCGTCGCTTAATCAAGCCTCAACACCGATTTTTTACCCGTTTAGTGGCCCTGATTTTTTGTATGCTAATTTGTTTTTTCCAAATGGCAGTGATTATGTGATGGCGGGTTTGGAGCCGGTGGGCGAAATTCCTGATTTGATCAATTTATCGGAGGGGCAACTTGACCAAAAATTGAAGGGAATTAGTTCTTCAATGTTTGCCATTTTGCAGTTAAGTTTTTTCCGCACTAATGATATGAAGGTGGATCTGGCGGAAAAGGGTGTGATTCCGATTTTAATGGTGTTTTTGGCCCGCACAAATCATAATCTTTTGGATGTGCAGTATATTGGGCTAGATAAGGATGGGAAGGTGCAGGTTTTTGAGAATGCCCAAAAGGCGAAAGGTTCTAAGGTGCCGGGGGTGAAGGTTTCTTTTACTTCTCCGGGTAAGTCTGTCC